>JALYZI010000201.1 GCA_030948915.1 Acidobacteriota bacterium | reverse complement strand
GCTCGCGCGCATTGCGGGCGGCGGCATCGCGGTTGAGCCGCGCCTTTTCGTCTTTCACGAGCTTCACGCCGATCTCGGTCAGATCGCGAATGATCGATTCCACATCGCGGCCGACATAACCGACTTCGGTGAACTTCGAAGCCTCGATCTTCAGAAACGGCGAGCGGGTGAGTCGCGCCAGACGGCGGGCGATCTCCGTTTTTCCCACGCCGGTCGGTCCGATCATGATGATGTTCTTCGGCGCAATCTCTTCCCGCAGATCGGGCGGAAGCTGCTGCCGTCGCCAGCGATTGCGCAGCGCGATCGCGACGGCGCGTTTGGCGGCATGCTGTCCCACGATGTATTTGTCGAGCTCGAAGACGATCGCCTTCGGCGTCAGACTCTCGCTGTCGAGCTCCTCGTCGGTGTTGCCAGGAAGATGAATGACCATCGGTCAGAGACTCTCGACTGTGATGTTGTCGTTCGTGTAGATACAAATCGTCGATGCGATCCTCAGCGCCTCGCCGGCGATCTGCGGCGCGGTCATTTCCGTGTGTTGCATGAGCGCTCGCGCGGCCGCCAGCGCGTAAGGCCCGCCCGATCCGATCGCGAGGATTCCGTCGTCCGGTTGAATCAGATCGCCGGTTCCCGACAGAAGATACGCGCGCTCGGCATTCGCCACGATGAGAAACGCCTGCAGCTGCCGGAGATATTTATCGAGGCGCCAGTCTTTTGCGAGCTCGACCACGGCACGCTCCATGTTGCCGCGGTACTCCTCCAGCTTTCCTTCGAAGCGTGAGAAAAGCGCGAAGGCATCGGCGGCTGAGCCGGCGAAACCCGCCAGCACTTTGTCTCCGTACAGACGGCGCACTTTCGTCGCACCGTGTTTCATCACGGTGTTTCCAACGGTGACCTGTCCGTCGCCGGCCATCGCCACGACGCCGTCTTTGCGCACGCAGAGAACGGTTGTGGCGTGGATTACTTCGGCTTCCATGGCGCGCCGGATGGTATCAAATCGTCCGGCGGCGGAGCCTCGATGGCGCCGATCGTCGCGTGCTCGAGCTTCCACGCGTGCAGCATGAGGCGAGGCGCATTCTTCCCCCTGTAGCGACGGTCGCCGGCGATCGGATGGCCAATCGAGGCGAGATGGACCCGGATCTGATGTGTGCGTCCAGTGCGAATCTCGGCTTCAACCAGGCCGTCGCCGAGGGGTGTGACAATTGTCAACGCGTCTTTTCCGCCGATCGGCCTATCGATCGTGGTTTCGCTATCAAGGGTGCCTTCGATGCGCCCGAGATAAATCTTTCGCATCGAGCGGCCGGCGAAGAGTTGCGAGAGTTCGGCGGCGGCCTCACGCGTTCGCGCGAAGATAACCACGCCGCTCGTGCCGGTATCGAGCCGGTGAACGAGAAAGATCGATCGAAACTCTACCCGGAGTAGCTCCTCGAGCGAATGCTGGCTTCGATCGCGCGTCGGCTGCGTCGGCATTCCGGCGGGCTTGTTGACCGCCACGAATGCGTCGGTGACCTTCAGGATTTCGAATTGTGGGCGAAGAGTGTCGATGATCGTGATGCGATCGTCGTCGCGGACGTCGCGCGACGCAATCGACACAGGACGCTCGTTGACGAGAACGCGGCGTCCGGCGATGAGCTCTCGCGCTTTCCGTCGCGAGATTTCAGGATTGCGTGCGGCGATGGCCTGATCGAGGCGCATCGCCGCACAGTCTATTAGGCCCGCCGCTCTTTCTTAACGGCCGGGGCTTCGCCACCTTCAATGACGGTCAGCTCCGGTCCGCCGATGCCGAGGGCTCTGCGGACTTTGTTTTCGATTTCGGAGCACAGGTCGGGGTTCTCCACGAGGAATTGCTTGGCGTTCTCGCGTCCCTGTCCGATCCGCACATCGCCGTACGAGAACCAGGAGCCGGACTTCTCGATGATGCGGTTCTCGATGCCGATGTCGATCAGCTCTCCGGTCTTCGAAATGCCGGCGCCGTAGCCGACGTCGAACTCCGCCTGACGGAACGGTGCCGCGCATTTGTTCTTGACGATCTTGACCTTCACGCGCGAGCCGACGACCTCTTCGCCTTCTTTGATCTGATTCGTACGCCGGATGTCGATGCGCACCGAGGAGTAAAACTTCAGCGCGCGGCCTCCGGTGGTCGTTTCGGGATTGCCAAACATGACGCCTATCTTTTCACGAATTTGATTGATGAAAATCAGGCATGTTCTTGATTTCGAGACGATGCCGGTGAGCTTGCGCAGCGCCTGCGACATCAATCGCGCCTGCAGGCCCATCTGGGCCTCGCCCATTTCACCTTCGAGCTCGGCGCGTGGAACGAGTGCCGCGACGGAATCGATGACGATCACGTCGATCGCTCCCGATCTCACTAGCACCTCGGCGATCTCCAGGCCCTGCTCGCCGCTGTCTGGCTGCGAAACGAGAAGGTTGTCGACGTCGACGCCGAGCTTCTTGGCGTATTCGGCATCCAGCGCATGCTCTGCGTCGATGAATGCCGCCAGACCGCCCGTTTTCTGGGCCTCGGCGATGATGTGCAGCGAAAGCGTGGTCTTGCCGGACGACTCGGGGCCGAAGATCTCAATGATGCGCCCGCGTGGAACGCCGCCAACGCCGAGGGCGACGTCGACGCCGATCGATCCGGAGGGAATCGAGCTGATGGCGGCGAATTCTTTCGCCCCCAACCGCATGATCGAGCCCTTTCCGAACTGCCGCTCGATCTGCGTCAGGGCGGTCTCGGCCGCCTTCAATTTGTCAGTTGGGATGTTGGTCATTTTGCTCCTTCGATGTTTTTTTTCTGGAAAAGATGTGCGGATCGACAGGCATTCGTGTGGTGATTCGAGTGTACGGACGGTTCCACGACGCGTCAAGAAACTCTACCCAGTGTAGGATCTGAAGCAATGAAGGTTCGATATGCGCGCTATCGCAACTTGTGCGTGACGCCTTAATGCGGCGGACCATATCGGTCGCGAGCCTCCTCTTCTGCTCCGGTGCCTGCGCTCTCATTTACCAGACGGTCTGGATGCGACAGTTCCGTCTGATCTTCGGCGCATCGACACTGGCAACCGCCGCCGTTCTGTCGATTTTCATGGCGGGACTCGGCGTCGGCAGCGCGCTGCTCGGCAAGCGTGCCGATACGCATCCCCAGCCGCTGCGTTTTTACGGAAACCTCGAGCTGTGCATCGCGGGGGCCGCGGCGCTGTCTCAGCTGCTGCTGTGGCTGATCGCAAAACTCTATTTCGCGAGCGGCGGATCGGTCACGCTCGGCGTGTTCTTCGCGACGATCGTCAGACTGATCCTCGCGTCACTCGTGCTCGCGGCGCCGACGATCCTCATGGGCGGAACGCTTCCGGCGGCCGCTCGCGCTGTCGAATCGGGTGACGATAGCGGACGCCGCCGCGTTGCATTGCTCTACGGCGTCAACACGCTCGGCGCGGTGATCGGGACGCTCGCATCAACTTTCTTCATGCTCGAAGCGCTCGGCAATCGGCAGACATTGTTGATCGCGGTGTTGATCAATGGTCTGGTGGGGGTTGTTGCGAGGAATCTTTCCGTCATCCCGAGCGAAGCGAAGGAACTCCAGAGCGCGAGAGTTTCTTCGCCGTCTCCGCGGCTCAGAATGGCGCTTGTAGCCGCCGCGCTCGTCGGCTTCACCTTTTTGTTGATGGAGCTCGTCTGGTACCGCATTCTCGCGCCACTTCTCGGCGGCACGACCTTCACCTTTGGTCTCATCCTCGCGGTCGCGCTTCTCGGCATCGCGCTGGGCGGGGCGGCCTACGCGCTGTGGATCGGCAACGCGCGCGCGACCGTCGGCGGCTTCGCGCTGACCTGCTCACTCGAGGCGCTGGCGATGGCATTTCCGTTCGCTCTCGGCGACCGTCTCGCCATCCAGACCAATCTCCTCCGTTCCCTCGGCGCCATTGGTTTCGACGGATTCGTCCTCTCATGGACATACGTGACTGTGCTGGTCGTTTTCCCGGCGGCCTTCATCGCCGGCATTCAGTTTCCCGTTCTGATTTCGTTGTTAGGCCGCGGAGAAGAAGACGTCGGACGCGACGTCGGACTCGCCTACGCCTGGAATACAGCCGGAGCGATCGTGGGATCGCTTGCCGGGGGCTTCGGGCTGCTTCCGCTTCTGAGTGCGCCCGGCGCGTGGCGGTTGTCGATCGTGCTTCTCGCAACTCTGGGGATCGCCGCCGCCGCTTTCGGCCGGCGCGTATCGCCGGCCGTGATCGCGCTGGTCGCGATCGGCGGCGCATTCGCGTTGGGACCTACTGCGCTGTGGCGTCACTCCGGAATCGGCGCCGGCCGAGCGACGACACCCGACTCGGTCAATTCCACGCGTGAATGGGTTTACGGAGACCGCCGCGCGCTCGTGTGGGATGTCGATGGCCGCGAAAGCAGTGTCGCGCTGGTCGACAGCAACGACTACGCCTTCATCGTCAATGGAAAGGCGGATGGAAGCGCACGCGGCGATGCCGGAACGCAGGTGATGGCGGGACTCGTCGGTGCGATCCTGCATCCGAACCCGCAGCGTTCGCTGGTGATCGGCCTCGGCACCGGCAGCACTGCCGGATGGCTCGGCGCGATCGGAACGATGGAGCGCGTCGACGTCGTCGAGCTCGAGCCGGCAGTCATCGGCATCGCGCGCGCCTGTTCGGCGGTCAATCACGACGTCCTGCACAATCCGAAAGTCCACATTCGCATTGCGGATGCGCGTGAAGTGCTTCTGAGCGCGCGCGATCGCTACGACATCATCTTTTCCGAGCCCTCGAACCCTTATCGCGCCGGAATTGCCAGTCTCTTCACGGAAGAGTTCTATCGCGCATCGGCGGCGCGGTTGAATCCGAATGGAGTGTTTTTGCAGTGGCTGCAAGCCTACGATGTCGATACGGAAACGATCCAGACGATCTACTCGACCGTCGGCGCCGTCTTCCCGTCAGTCGAAACGTGGACGACCGATACCGGCGATCTTCTGCTGGTGGCGACGCAAAACCCGATCGTCTACGATGCGGATTTTCTGCGCAGGAAGGTCGCGAACGAGCCGTTCCACAGCGCGCTCACGCACGCGTGGCGCGTCGAGTCGCTGGAGGGATTCCTGTCGCACTTCCTCGCACGCGATTCGCTCGCACGTACGCTCGCTCATCAGACTTCGGCTCGGAACACCGACGATCAGACGCTGATTGAATTTGGTTTCGCTCGCGGACTGGGAGCAGCGGAGCGGTTCAACCTCGACGAGCTTGCGGCCGTGGCGCGCAATCGCAACGAGGACCGGCCGCTCATCGCCCGCGGCACGATCGATTGGGAGGCCTGGTCATCGAACCGCGCGACGATTCATCATCTCAATGCACTGACCAATCTCTCGACTCCGACGGATCAGGCACGGCATCGTGCGGCGGTCGAATACGAGAATGGTGAACTCTCTAAAGTCCTTACCGATTGGCGCGCACGCGCGTGGCAGCCGGTGAATTCCGGCGAGCTCATGGCCCTGGCGGAGTCTCTCGCGGATGGAGGCAGCGGCGCCGCTGCAGCGTATGCCGAGCAGCTCCGGCCGCTGCAAATGACCGATGCCGATATCGTCGTGGCGCGGCTTCGGTTTCGTGAGGGAAAGCTCGATGAAGCGACGGCCGCACTCGAGCGCGTCTTCCAGCGATCCCGGGCAGATCCATGGCCCACGGTCAGCGCCGTTGGCCGTGCACTCGATCTTGCGTTGCTGCTTGCGAAGAATCATGCGTACGCTCGGCGTTTGTACATGGCGCTCGAGAAACCATTTGCGGCCGGACAATGGAACGACACACGCCGTATTTGCCGCGCGTTGATCGCGCAGGAGATGGAAGGCTGCGGGCCGCACACGGTTCAGGCATTGCGTGCTCTCGAGCCGTGGCCGCCGTGGCGGCGCGACCTCCTCATTCTTCGGCGTAATTGCTACGACACCGCGATGTTGCCGGCGCTCGCGGAACGCGCGCGCCGCGATCTCGTTGATTTCGCGACCGCCGAGGCGGTACCGCTCATCCCGCCGGCTCAGTCGCTTTCCGAATCTTCTTCAAGTCGGCAATGAAGCGCGCCATCTCTTCGCGGCGCTTGTCGTCGGTCGGCGCCCGCAGAATCGAAGAGGGATGGACGGTGGCCGTTACAAACGGTGCGAGCGGCGATTTCACGAACGTTCCTCGCTGAATGCTGACCTTGAACTTCGGCCCCAGGAGCGCCTGGGCCGCGGTCGATCCGAGGCAGATGATGACGCGCGGCCTGACGACGTTGATCTCGGCTTCCAGCCACGGCCGGCAGGCCCTGATTTCCATCGCGTTCGGCTTCTTATGAATTCGCCGTTTCCCGCGCGCCTCCCATTTGAAATGCTTCACGACGTTCGTGACGTACACCTTCGCGCGATCGATCCCCGCCTCGACGAGGGCCTTGTCGAGGAGATTTCCAGCCGGGCCGACGAACGGATGGCCCTGAAGATCTTCCTGATTCCCGGGTTGCTCGCCGACGAACATGACTGTCGAAGTCTGATTGCCTTCGCCGAAGACGGTCTGCGTTCCGGTTCGCCAGAGGTCGCAAGCCTGGCATCCGGCGGCCGCGATCTTTAACTTCTTCAGAGTCGGGCGGGATGGCACCAGCGGCGAGGCGTCGCCTTGTTCTGGAACGACCACGACGGCAGGGCAAGCATTGCCCGCGCCAGAGCTCGTTGTAACGCTATGCCGTTTTCGGGAACGATATGATGCAAGTCAGGAGGAGACATGAGGAGAATCGTCTCTGTAAACATTGTATTGGCCCTTGCGTTCTTCGGTTGCACGAAGAGTGAGAACGCTACCAGCTCGACGCAGACAACCTCGACGCAGACAACCTCGACAACCGCGACCACCGCGACGGTCGCGCCCGTGTCGCAGACGACAGCGACGACGGCAACCACGTCAACCACGGTAGCGGTGCCTCCGTCGACGGGCGCGGTCGCGTCAACGGAGGGCGAGACGCCGGGCGTTCGCATCGACGTCACAGAGTTGAAGCGGATGAGCGGTGGGACGATCAACCTCAAATGGGTGGTCGTCAACAACAGCGCCGAGCGCTTCAGCCGGACCTCCGAATTCTTCGGAGATCGCAACGTATCCGCCGACCACTACCACGACGTCAGCGGCGTTCATCTCATCGATCCGGTCAACAAGAAGAAATACTTTGTGGTCACCGACGCCGAGAAGAAATGCGTCTGCAGCAAGGACATCTTTGATCGGCTCGAGCCTGGCGTGAAGGCAAATCTGTGGGCGAAGTTCCCCGCACCTCCGCCGGAAGTGACGAAGGTAACCATCGAGATTCCGCACTTCCAGCCGATGGACGACGTTCCGATCTCGCAATGATTCGCGTTGGTCTTTGCATTGCGCTCGCGGCGTTGCCGGCTTTCGCTCAGATCGCCGGCACGACGGCCGAATTGCAATTCAACAGCACCACTCTGGAATTCAAGGTCACCGATCTCTCGGGGAATCCTGTCAATGCAGTGGCGGGCAATGTTCAGGATCTTCAGATCAAGGAGATCGGCAACGAAGTCCGCATCGATCTCAACGCCGACGTTCTCTTCGATTTCGACAAGGCCGACATTCTTCCGAAAGCGCAAGAGACCCTGAGCAAGGCTGCCGCAATCGTGAAAGAGCGCGCGAAGGGGACGGTGCAGATCCACGGTTACACCGATTCGAAGGGCGACGACGCCTACAACATGAAGCTTTCCGAAAAGCGCGCGAACTCCGTCCGCGATTGGTTCCGCACCAAAGGTGGCCTGGCCCAAATGCAGTTCGCGACAAAAGGATTCGGCGCGACGCAGCCGATCGCGCCGAACAAGAAGCCTGACGGCAGCGACGATCCGGAGGGACGCCAGAAGAACCGGCGGGTGGAGATCGTAGTTACGAAGTAGGCGAGAACGCGATCGTCGAGCCAACCCACGTGAAGTTTTTGTTGAACGCCACGCCGAGGAGTTTGCCGCGCGAAAGACGGACGAGGTTCTGCGCCAGGATAGGTTCGCGCGCGTCGTCGGGACGGAGGAACATCATCCGGATCTCGATCTTCACTCCGCCACCGTCGCCGGCCTTCAGCGCCGGCGCGTATTCGATTTTTTCCTGAATGCACCACTGATCACGCTCATTCGCCGGAATTCGCGCGATGTCCTCGGCGGTCGGTTCGACGTTCACGCCTCCGCCCGCAAATGAGAAGAGCGGCTTGAGCACGTAGTTGCTGAGATCTTTCGGGACGTCGCGGAGCTCGGAGACGAACGTGGCTTTCGGCACGGCCGGATGATCGAGAAACGGAAGCGAATACTTCGACCACACCCAATACCAGTTCGGATGCGGCGACCATTCGACATCCAGCTCTTCGCGATAGTCGAACGGCGTCCGCACATCTTTTCGAATGAGCTCGTCAAATACAACACGATTATAAATACGCTTAATCTGCACCTTTCCGCGATAGAGCTTGCGGCCGCGCTTCGTCAGCTCACGCGGATCGACGGAATCAATATCGAAAAGTACCTTCGTGGCGTGAAAGTCGGGTGATGTCTTCTGCGTGGGCGGATCGATGTCGAGCAGGATGACTTCTTTCGGATCGTGATCGGCGGCGATCGTGCGTCGCGTCAGGTCCACAAACCCGGCGCGATCGAGACCGGAGAACCAGCACGACCATTGGCGGTCGAGGCCGTCCATCTTCGCCAGCATGTCGACGAAGGCGTCCCGCTGCATGACCTGCAACGCCGTCAGCGAAGGAAAGCCCTGCAGCTCGATGAGCTTCGGGACGTATTGACCGTTTTCCTCGACCACCGCGAAATCGACCTGCGCAAAATTCGGCAGGCGATCCATTCCCGGCACGTTCCAGCGTTCGGGAATTGCGCGCTGCATGCGCTCGATGCGCTTTGGATCGGAGAGCTGCGCAATGATCTCCCTGCCGCTCTTCACGATCCGCGCTTTGAAATCGTCGGGCAGAAAAATCGGCGTCTCAGCCAGACGGAATTCGAATTTGCAATTCAGTCGTCGCGCGAGATCGACCTGATACGAGTCGTAGAGCTCCGGAGTGAATTGACGATTGAAAAGGTCGCGATAGCGCGGGTCCATGCGCCGTCAGGCTGGTTGAAGCCGGCCGCCACATCGCTCCGCAATCTGCACCGCGACGTGGTGCTGCAGCGGCCGCAGGAACGTGTACTCGGATGTCAGGCGGCTCTGTCGCTCGTTCTCGCCCTGCAGCAGCGCGCCCATCGTCGCGGTGCGTTCGCGATACCAGTTTTCGGTCACGTCGCCGTGAAGGCGCTTTTCGTCGAGCACGTAGAGGACGTGCTCGCGATCGATGATCTCCGGATGATGATTCATTCCGAAGACGCGAGGCATGTCGTCGGAATTGCGGGCCCACTCGAGCATTGTGACCGCGGCGCTTTTCTCGCTCTCGAGCGCCAGGCAACTCACGTCGCACGGCTCTTCGAGAACCAGATCGAACAAGCGATTGTCGACGACGCGGAAATGGCGGTGATCGGGCAACTGCTTCGCGAACTGCGAGAACCACGGATGCTGCAGCCCCGCCTCGGACAGTACGTTGGTGGGAATGCCGCTGCTCTTCTCTTCGCGCAGCACGGCACGCGCAACACCGGACCAGCGGCACATCAGGCCGAACGAATGGCAGATGCCGATGAGGCTGGCCTTCGGATGGCTGAGGATCGCATCGAACAGATGAAAGAGCGGCGCTTCCCAGCTCGCCGTTTCGAGCACGCCCTGCGACCACCACGACACGCCATCGTTCTGGCTGGGATCGAGATGTCCCGGGCCGCCGGTCGCGACGTAGACCTTGAATCGCCCGTCCGGATGGGCAGGCAGCAGCCCGCTGCGCCGAATGTCGTAGGAGATCGCGCGGACTTTGACGCCGGAGGCGACCAGCACATCGCGCTGTAGTTCGGCAGCATCGAGAATCGCGTGGATGATCTGGTCGTGGCCGAGGTTGGGCCAGCTGTGGTTCATGTCGAGGACGGCGATGTCGACGTGGTCGCGATCGGCGGGTGGAGCGGAGTCGACGACGCGCGCGTACTCGAAGAAATCGTAAGTGTCGTGGAGGTCGCGTTTCTGCATTGCTTCGGTCAGGATGCGAGCGGGATGCCGTGTCCCGTTTCCTGGATGATGTAGTCAACGACCTTTTTCAAGTCCTTGGTGTCTTCGTAAACCTTCAATTGTCTGTCGGCTCCCGTGTGATGGACAATTTCCCGCGCGTAATAGACATCCTTCCGCGATCCGAGCTCATCGACTACATCATCGACGAATTCCAGCAGCTCGTCGAGCAGCATGGCAAACGGCACCTCGGTTCCTTTGCTGAAGTCGATGAGCTTTTCGTCCGTCCCGAACCGTGCAGCGCGCTGTTTGTTCTCGTTGAGCAGTGCCTGGCGATAGACACGCCAGGTCATATTGCTTCTGTGCATCTTCCACAGTTTGACAGTGATCGCCTGGAAGAGCGCGGCGAAGCAGATGGTCTCATCGACGCGCATCGGGACGTCGCAGATGCGGTATTCGAGCGTCGGGAAAAATGCGTGCGGCCGGACGTCCCACCAGATCTTCTTGCCGTTGTCGATCGCGCCGGTCTTGACGAGGAGCTGCACGTATTCGTCGTAGTCGCTCCACGATCGGAAATAGTCGGGAAGGCCGGTGCGCGGAAAACGCTCGAAGACTTTTGCGCGGTAACTCTTCCATCCCGTGTTCTGTCCGCACCAGAACGGCGAGTTGACGGAGAGCGCGAAGATGTGCGGCAGGAAGTAACGCGCGGCGTTCATGATGCCGATGCGCGTGTCGTTGTCTTCCACCGCCACGTGCACGTGCAGGCCGAAGATCAGATTCGCGCGCGCCACCATCTGCAGGTCGTACACGATGCGGTCGTAGCGAGCGGCAGAAGTGATCGGCACGGATTTCCAATGCGAGATCGGATGGGTGCCTGCGGCGGCGATCCGCAGACCATTCTCCCGCGTCAGGCGAATGATCTCGCCGCGCAGGCGCATGACCTCGCGGCGTGCTTCCGTGACGTTCTTGCAGATGGGAGTGCCGACCTCGATCACCGGATCGTGCATCTCACGTTTGATCTCTTCCTTCAGACGCTTCTCACCTTCGGCGAACATCTCCTGGATGTGCGATCGGAGCTCGCGTGTGTCGGGATCGACGACCTGAAATTCTTCTTCGATCCCGAGGGTGAAGCTTGGCTGGGGCATTACAGAGGCGCCCCCGCCGCTTTGTCGACCGGCATCTTCTTCGGCCAGCTCCCCGTCAGCTCGAGCGGCTTCTGCCCGGTCGCGACTTCGAGAAGCACCTCGGCCATGTTGTTGACGACCCAGTCAAAGTTGCTCTTGCCGACGGAGTTGAGATCGGCGTCGGGGGCGCAGTTCATGAAGTCGATCGCGTACGGAATGCCGTCGCGCACGGCCAGCTCGACGGTGTTCAGGTCGTAGCCGAGGGCGTCACAGAGGGCGATGGCGTCGCGGCGGAGTCGCGCTTCGAAAACCGGATCGAGCGATGGCGGATTTTGTACGTAGCGCTGATGGAACGGCTGTTTCGGGTCGTACGCCATCAGATGCACGCGCTTGCGTCCGAGGACATAGCAGCGGTAGTAGCTCTCGAATTCAATGGCTTCCTGCGCCATCATCGCGAGATCGCGGGTCTGATCGTAAGCAGAGAAGAATTCCTCCGGCGAGTCGCACTTGTAGACATCTTTCCAGCCGCCGCCGTAGGCCGGCTTCATGAAGATCGGGAACTTCAGGTAGTCGAAGACCTCATCCCAGTTCACCCACTTCATATTGCGGAATGATTTCGCCTCGGTGTTAGGCGGATGGTTTTTGTGCGGCAACAGGACGGTGCGAGGGACCGCAACGGCCACGGACTTCGCGACGAGGTTGTCGAAGAATTTATCGTCTGCCGACCACCACACCGGATTGTTCACGATGCGTACGCCGGATGCCATCGCGCACTTCAGATAGGTGCGGTAGAACGGGACCTCATGGCTGATGCGGTCGAGGATCACGTCGTACGCGAAAACGCCGTCATCCTTCAGGTAAGAAACTTCGACAGGCATCGCTTCGGCGCGATCGCCTCCCTTCCGGTTGATGGCGTCGATGAGCGCCCACGGAAAAGTGTCTTCCATCCCGAAAATGAGTCCGATTCGCTTTTTTCGCATATGGGCCTGCGAGTATAGAGTCTTCGCATGTATCGGGAGTACGGCAAGTGGTGGAGCGCTTCGCTCGGCCGGGACATGGAGTACCTGTGGTTCGGCAAGTTCGGACGGCCGGTGATGCTGTTTCCGACCTCCGGCGGCCGTTTCTTCGAGAACGAAGACTTCAAACTGACCGATTCGCTGGCGGACAAGGTCGACGGTGGGCACATTCAACTGGTATGCGTTGACTCGATCGATCACGAGAGCTGGTACAACCGCGGGGTGCATCCTGCCGTTCGCGCGGCGCGGCACGCGCAATACGACGCCTACCTGCGCAACGAGATGATTCCCTACACGTTCAATCGCGCGCAGCGGGGCGATCTGGTTGTCTATGGAGCGAGCTTCGGCGCCTATCACGCCGCGAATCTCGCCGGCCGCTATCCCGATCTGGTCAGCCGTGCGATCTGTTTTTCAGGGCTGTACGACGTTCATCAATTTCTCGACGGCTATTGGGACAACAACTGCTACTTCAATTGTCCGACGGCGTACATCCCGAACATGGATGGCGAATGGGCCGGCAAGCTGTCGCGCGTCGAATGGGTGATCGCAACCGGCGAGTACGACACGCTGGTGCAGAAGAATCGGGACTTCTCGAATCTGCTGTGGTCGAGAGGAATTCCGAATCACTCCGAATTCTGGAGCGGAGCTTTCGGCCACGACTGGCCGTGGTGGCGGGAACATCTCAGACGTTTCTTGTGAACCGGGCGCGAAGGCGCGTGGGGCGCGGAGGCGCAAAGGCGAGAAACTGATCGCCCGCGCGACTCCGCGCTTTTTGCGCCTAACGCGCCTGCTTGTTGAGGTACTCGCGGAACGTGGCCGCCGAAACGCTGCCCGAGATCGTGACCGAGTCGTCCGTGCGCGAGACATTGAATTTGCGCAGAACGCTGACGAGCTCCGGCTTCTTGTCCTGGACCGCCAACCGCATTGCCGAGAGCGCGCCGCGGAGCGTGTCTTCCACGAGCTGCAGCGTTTCCGGATCGTTCGACAGACCAAACGCGCCGAGCTTCAACGCATCGCCGTTGTCGGTCGCCCACAGAGCGACTGTCGTGACGGTGCGAAGCGCGCTGCTGATCGCAGCGCCGGACGTCGAATGCGCTGAGACGTGCGGCCCATCGGCGAATCGTTTTGCGCGTGCGACGTCCACAATTGCCCACGCGGTGGCATGCGGATCGATGCGTCCGAGGTCGCGGGCCAGGCCCCCGGCGGACATGAAGGATGTTCCGCCAGCCGCCCGTGCGGCGAGTGCTTCAACGACCGCGCCTTCCGTGCCGATGATGACGAGATGCGCATCGGGAAACGCGACGGCTCCGTTGCGATTCTCGTGCTCGTTCGGCAGAAGCAGATACGCGCCGTTCGGAGAATTCCTCTGCTCTGCGCCGCGCGCAACCAGCGCTTGCGCCAGCTTGGCGGGGTTGAATCGGCCGTCGGCCGCGATCAGCACGTTGGCGTCATGGCCGAGTGGCGTTCGCAGCGTGGTGGCGACGACGAGGACGTCGATGTCTTTCGTCGGCTGCAGGCCGGCCTCGCGCAGAAATCGTTCGGCATCGCCGTTCGTGCTGACCTTGTCGGTCTGCTCGAAAAGCGTCGAGGAGAGCGGACTCGATCGCATCTCAGCGAGTTTGACGACGCCGACAGTGACGGCATCGTTCGGAATGAGCGAGAGTGCGTCGTTCTTCGCGAAGACGGGGACCGCCAGGGCGAGCGCAGCGCAGGTGAGCATCAGTTTCTTCATTTCAGAACTCCTTTCGTTGGAACAACCAGCAAGCAAGAGCAAGACAGACTACTCCGAAGGCAGCAGTAGTGATGAACGGCATCGGGCTGAGCGCCGCCTGCAGCCGCTGGGGAACCTGATTACCCGAGACGTAGGCCACCACCGCCTCCCCCAACTCGGCCGTCTTCGGAATGATCCAGTAGAGCGCATTGATCAGCCAGGCCTGCCATTCTTTCGAAAGAGCGGCCGCGATCCGCTCGTGTCCGACGAGCATGATCGCGAAGAAGAACAGGCCGTAGGTCGTCATGATCGAGACGGCAGTCGATGACGTGACGACTCCGACGACGAACGCGAAAGCCAGCAACGTCGCGATCACGAACAGAATCACCGCGCCCGCCAGGAAGAACCGCGGGTGCACGACGTGTGTCTTCCACATCACGATCAGCCAGATCGCGCCGATGAGATAGAGGACGTTGCTGCCCGCCAGAATCAAACCGGCAACGTAGCGGGAAAGCAGCAGCTTCACTCGCGAAACCGGCCGGGAGAGATACAGATCGATGGTGCCCTTTTCCTGCATGCGCGGAACAAGATGGGCCGTCGCGAAGATGGCCAGAAACGTACACAGAAAATAGAGCACCGCCGAAAAACCGGACTCGAAGCCGAGGACCAGCCGCTCGATGCTGATGCTGTGGTCCTGGGGCATGTTCACTTCTTTGCCGAAGAGACTCGCGCCGGCGAGAGCGCCGTTGACGATGTCGAGGTTGATCGCCGACGCGAAAATGATGATGAAAATAGTTGACAATAAAAAGTACGCTATGAGCGTCCATCGCGCGGCAGCTTCGCGCATCACGTCTTCGATGTTGGCGGCCAGGACTTTCATGCGCGCACCAGGCCGACGAACACATCCTCGAGCGTCGAACGCAGCGGCGTCAGCTCGCTGACCAAACCTCCTCGGGCGCGGATCTGATCGACCATCGCGTTCAGCTGTTGCAGATCCTCGATCGAGAGCTCGATGTGGCCGTTGACGCGTTCGGCGTGGAACTGCGCGAGCAGCGCGTCGTCCATTCCGGTCGCGATCACTTTGTACTTCGCGGTCTGCCGCGTCAGATCCTCGACGCGTCCGGCCGCAACGACTTTCCCCGAACGCAGGACCGCGACGCGATCGCACGTCATCTCGATTTCCGAAAGAAGATGTGAGTTCACGAGGACCGCGGTACCGTTTTTCGCTTCGTCTTTAAGGAGATCGCGAATCTCGCGGCGTCCGACCGGATCGACACCGTCGGTAGGCTCGTCGAGCAGTAGCACGTTCGGCGAGTGGATGAGCGCAGTGGCAAGTCCGAGGCGCTGCGTCATTCCCTTCGAGAATTTCTTGATCCGTACATCCAGCCACTGCGCGATGTTGAGCTTTTCCAGGAGCTCGATGCTGCGACGCTTGATCGTCGCGCTGTCAAGGCCGGACATGCGTCCGAAGATCGACAGCGTCTGCCGCGCGGTCAGGTATCCCGGAATCTTGTGGCCCTCCGGTAAATAGCCGACGCGGCGGCGGCCTTCCGGGTCGGAGACAGGCAAACCGGCGACCCGCGCGCTGCCGGCCGTCGCGCGTGTGAGGCCGAGGAGGATTTTGACGGTGGTGGTTTTGCCGGCGCCGTTCGGACCGAGC
>JALYZI010000160.1 GCA_030948915.1 Acidobacteriota bacterium | reverse complement strand
GTCCTGAGTCCTGAGCTCTGAGGGGCGGGAACTCAGGACTCAGGACTCAGGACTCAGGACTTTTCTTATTCGGTTTCTTCGAGTGCCGTCGCTTCTTCCACCGGCGGCGTGAGCTGCCACTTCACCTGGTTCTTGTCGATCTCTTCCATCGCTACGCGCGTCGGTTTGGTGTGCTTGCTTCGCGCTTTTGGCGCCGAACCCTGAATGATCTGTTCGGCGCGCTTCGAAACCAGCAGCACGTAGCGGAACTTGCTGTCAATGCCCTCGGGCAGTCCTTCCATTGAGTTGCTCCTCCTTGAATCGCTCGGCCATCGTGTCGATGGCTTCGAGTGCGGTCTTGTTTTTCAGTTTCTTTGCGATGATGGCCGCCTTCAAACATTCGGTCGCAGCGGCCAGGTCATCATTGATGATCACGTAGTCGTAAAACTCTTTCCCAGCGTCGATTTCGTCGATCGCTTTGCGCAGTCGAGTCTCGATCTCGGAATCGGAATTCAAGCCGCGATCGCGGAGCCGCCGCTCGAGTATGTCGAGAGACGGCGGGAAAATGAAAACATTCAATGATCTGTCTTTGAGATCCGCGTCGCCCGCGATCTGGCGTGCGCCCTGGTAGTCGATGTCCAGAATGACGTCCTCGCCCCGGCGGAGACGCGACACGACCTCCATCTTGGAGGTCCCGTATAACTGCTCGTGAACGAACGCCCACTCGAGAAATTCCCCGGCGTCGATCATGCGCTGGAACTCCTCGTGGCTAACGAAGTAGTAGTTCTTCGCCTCCACCTCCCCCTGCCGGGGGCGGCGGGTGGTGTGGGAGACCGAGAAGTAGAGCTCGAGGTTGAGCAGACGGAGCTGCTCCCGGACCTTGTTGATGAGGGTCGTTTTGCCGGCGCCGGACGGACCGGAGACGATGAACAGAGTGCCGTCGGCGTGGAAGTTACTCGACATTCTGCACCTGTTCGCGGATCCGTTCGACCTCGGTTTTCAATTCTACAACGAGCGTTCTGAGCGACGCCGAGCGCGACTTGGATCCCATGGTATTGATCTCGCGCAGCATCTCCTGTGAAAGAAAGTCGAGCTTCTTGCCGGCCGCCTCGCGGCCGCCGATCGCCTTCTCGATTTCCTCGACATGATGCGCCAGCCGCGTGAGCTCTTCCGCGATGTCGGCTTTCTCGACCATGATCACCGTTTCCTGCGCAATGCGGTCGGCGCTGATATCGATGCCCGCGCTCGACGCAATCTCCTGTACGCGCTGCTTATAGCTGGTGAGCATTTCCTGGCGGATCTCATCGCGATGGCTGTCGATCTGCTTCTGCAGTTTGCGGATCGTTTCCAGACGGCCGAGGATATCGGTTTGCAGCGAGCGGCCTTCCTGACCGCGCATCTCGAGCATTTCGGTGAAGGCCTGACGCACGATTCGCGTCAGCGCTTCGCGCTCCTCATCGGTCAACTCGGACTCGACTGCCTCTACCTGGAGTAGATCGGGAATGCGCAACAGATCGCCACCGGAAAAATGCGTTTCCAGTCCGAGCTCCTCGGCCATCGACCGAAGTCGCGGGACGATCGTGTTCGCAATCTGCGAGTTGATGCGCACGCTGTACTCGGGCTGTGATGTTCGCTGTACGCGGACGGAGACATCGAGTTTTCCGCGCGAGAATGCTTCGGACGCGATCGCGCGGATCACCGGCTCGAGCTCCCAGAAAAACTCGGGCAGGCGGACGCTCGTTTCGAGGAAGCGATGGTTCACGCTCTTGGCGGTCACGGTGATCGTGTAACGCGGAGAGAGCGTTCCGGAGGCGCGGCCGAAGCCGGTCATCGAATGGATCATGGTTGCCAGAACTCTTCTACACGTTTGGTGAGCGAGTTCAATGCCTGTTCGACTTTCAGGCGGGCCGCTTCGATGTCGTCATCGCGCGAAATCGAGATCGGATCGCCGTACAGAAAGATCGCGCGTGTGAACGGATACGGAACCACCATGCGATCCCAGGAGCCCATCAACTTTTTTTTTTCGCGCTGAAAGCAACCGGCAGGATCGGCAGGCCGGTTGCCTGAGCCGCCAGCACGATCCCCTCTTTCGCGATCCGTCGCGGACCCGTCGGACCGTCGGGCGTGAAGACGATATTCGATCCCGACCGCGCCGCGCGGATCAGGCCGCGCAGCGCTGCCGTTCCGCCCCGCGTCGTCGAGCCGCGGGCGACGTCGACGTCGTAGTGTGAGAACGCGCCGGCGACATATTCGCCGTCGCGGCTGCGGGAAACCATCACGCGAATCGGTCTGCGATAGCGCGCGTGCAGCATCATGACGAGATGCTCGTGCCAGAACGCGATGACGTACTGGGGCAGCCGCTCGATGTTTTCCGGGTTGATGTGGCGGACTCTGAGAGTCGCGTACAGCACGCGGACAAATGCCGCGCTGAGAAACGCGAGGATGCGTCGTCTCACGCGAGCGCCCCGGTCGGATGGCCCTGCTCGACGAATTGCAGGTCGTGCAGGCGCCGGTAGATGCCGCGGTGGCTGAGCAGGTCTTCATGCTTGCCGACTTCCACGATCTCGCCCTTCTCGAGCACGACGATCTTGTGTGCCGAGCGGACGGTGGAGAGTCGATGCGCGATGACGAGCGTCGTGCGGCCGCGCATCAGATTGTTGAGCGCCTGCTGCACGAGACGTTCGGATTCGGTATCGAGCGCCGACGTCGCCTCGTCGAGCACGAGGATCGGCGGATTCTTGAACAGCGCGCGCGCGATCGCCAGCCGCTGCCGCTGGCCGCCCGACAACAGCACGCCCGACTCGCCGATCTGGGTGTCGTAACCCTGCGGCAGCGCGGTGATGAATTCGTGCGCGTTGGCGGCCCTGGCCGCCTCGATCACGAGTGGTTCGTCGACGTCGCGTCGGCCATACGCGATGTTGTTGCGTACGTTGTCGTTGAAGAGAACAACTTCCTGCGTGACGAAACCCATCAGCCCGCGCAGAGAGCTCAGCGTGGTGTCGCGAATGTCGATTGAGTTGATCGTGATGCGTCCCTCGACGACATCGTAGAAACGCGGCAGCAGATTGACGAACGTCGTCTTTCCGGCGCCGCTGGTGCCGACCAGCGCGACGATCTCGCCCGGCGCGATCGACAGGTTGATGTCGCGCAGGACCGGCTCGTTGTTGTACGCGAACGTGACGTTCTCGTAGCGGATGCCGCTGCCGACCGAGGCGATCTCGACGGGATCCGGCTTCTCCTTGACCACGTTCTCGATGTCGAGCATGCGGAACACGCGCTCGGCCGCCGAGAGCGCCATGTTGACCGATAGATTCACCTTGTTGAGTTTCTTGATCGGCTGGTACATCGCTGCGATCGCCGCGATGAAGCTGACAAACTGTCCGATCGTCAGCGTGCCTGCCGCGATGCGACGGTGCGCGTAGAGGAAGAGCAGCAGGATGCCGATCCCGCCGAGCATCTCCATCACGGGCGAAGTCGCTGCCTGAATGCGCTGCGCTTTCAAGGTTGATGACAGATGCCGTTTCGTCGCTTCATAGAAACGACCGATCTCGAACTTCTCCATCGTGAACGCCTTCACGATGCGAACGCCGCGGATTGTTTCTTCTAGCACGGTGGCCATGTCGGCCATGCGCTCCTGCGAGCGATGTGTCGTGCGCCGCAGCCGAAATCCGAAATGAATGACGGGATAGACCAGCAGCGGCGCCGCGACGAACGTGATCAGCGCCAGCTCGGTATTCGAGATGAAGACGTAGACCAGGAGGCCGATCAGCGTGATCGATTCCTGAAACAGATCGCCCATGCGCGTCGAGACTGCCGCCTGGATCTGATCGGCGTCCGACACGAGCCGGCTGACCATCTCGCCGGTGGAGCGCTCCGCGAAGAATCGATGGCTCTGATGGATGATCCGCTCGTACAACGCGTTGCGCAGATCGCGCACGGTCGAGAGCCCGACCTTTTGAAATCCGTACTCCGCAAAGAACGACGTGAACGCCCGGACGACGAAAACAATCAACAATATGATGAGGACTTTTCGCCACTTGTCATTGGGCTTCGCGTTCCACCACGACTCGAAGCGTTTGGCCACGCGGTCATAGCTATTGATCAGGAATCCCCGCTGGCCTTCGGGGCGGTCCCGCTCCATCACGTTGTCGAGCACCCAGCGCTTCGCCCCGCTGTCCTTGCTGGTGACCTGGGTGGTCGGGCGGGTAAGCACTTCGTCGAACAGCGGCTGGCTGAGCGCGATCATCACCGTTTGCGTAATGGCGAAGATGAGCATCGACCCGAAGGCGATGACTGCCCATCCTCGGTACGGTGTCAGATAGCGGTACAGCCGCCGGAGTGCGCTCATGACTTCACGGTGCTCATTATCGCCTCGGCCGCCCTCCGACTCGCCCCCGGCCCTCCCAGCTTCTCCCTGACGGACGCCAGCTCCGCTCGCAGCGTGGTGTTTCCCACGAGTGCACGGACTTCGCGCGCGATCCGCTCACCGTTGACGTCTTTCTGCAGGAGCTCCGGGACGATGTTCTTGCCGGCGACGATGTTGACGAGGCTGAAATGCGGCAATTTGACGAGTCGCTGCGCCAGCCAGTGCGTCGGCGATGAAAGCCGATACATCACGACCACCGGCGTTCCGGCGATCGCGCACTCGAGCGTCGCCGTTCCTGAAGATGAGAGCGCAACATCGGCGCTCGATAGCGCATGGCCGCGGTCGTGCGGAACGATGCGGACGAACTCGCCGGAGCGTTGCATGACATTCAAAAGCTCGGCTGACGAAATCGTGGGAGCCTGGATCACGAATGCATCAACCTCTCGCTCATCCTTCAGGATGGCCACGGCGTCGAGCATCGGTGGCAGCAGTGCGCGGACTTCGTGACGGCGGGATCCGGGGAGCAGAGCAATTGCCGTTGGCCGTTTGCCGTTGGCTGTCTTTCGGCTAATGGCTGACGGCAAACGGCCCACGACCATCTCATCGATCAGCGGGTGTCCGACGTACGTCACCGGCACGTTGTGCTCGCGATAGAAACTCTCCTCGAACGGAAAAATCACCAGCATGCGATCGACGACCTTCGCGATGTCCTTGACCCGCCCCCTCCGCCACGCCCACACCTGCGGCGAGATGTAATAGATGACGCGCACGCCCATCGCCTTGCAGTGTTTCGCGAGACGCAGGTTGAAGTCGGGATAGTCGACCAGCATCACGGCGTCCGGCTTCTCGCGCGCGATCGTATCGACCATCTCGCGCAGCACGCGCCGGAACATGCCGAGGTGACGGATGACGTTGAAGAGACCGACGATGCCCATCTCGCGTGCGTGATGGAGAATGCGCATCCCCTCGCGAGCGAGGAGATCGCCGCCGATGCCGAACGTCTGCAGCGACGGATCGAGCTTTTTCAGCTCACGAACCACTTCCGATGCGTGCAGATCGCCGGACGCTTCGCCAGCGACGATGGCTAGCCGCACGCCCACCCTCCCGGGCGCGAAGGCGCAAAGGCGCGGAGGCGCTCGGTCGAGTCGCGCATGAACGCCATCGCGCCTACGCGCCTGCGCGCCTGCGCGCCTCTCATTTGTGCAACGGGAAGGGATACATCAGCCACGCCAGCGCAATGCCGCCGAGGAACAAACAGCAGAAGACGAAAACAAAGAATCGGATGCGTTCCCGACGCGTGTGCTTCCACAGCAGCGCGAAGTACCAACCGGTCAGAACGGCGTAGATGAACATCAGAACGATGTGATTGCGGAGAAGGCTCATTCCTTGCGCTCCTCCGCGATGTCGAATGCGTCGAGCATCAGGAGAAGATTCATCAACCCCGCGGTGATCGTGAACGCCGTTCCATGCTCGTAAGTGATCGATGTGACGTCGCCGTGCGCGCCCATTGCGACCGCGACGTAGTAGAGGATCCCGCTGCCCATCGATCCGAGGCCTGCGAGGAACCGGAGGAGCGATCCGCCGGTGTGGAAGACGGTGTAGAGGTCGCCGTCGATGGCGAGGCCGATCGCGAACATCACACAGACGATGACAAAGAAAGCCGCGGCCCTTCCGCGTTTCCCGAGATAGAAGTGGCCGGCGCCGGGGACGAGATAGGCGAGCACCATCGCCGTGATCGCGCGGGCGCTCACGCTGCGTCGAATTCCTTCCGAATATTTTCGAAATGCGGCTGCAGCTTGTCGAACGTGACGTCCAGCTCCTCAGGCACGAGTCGGGTGCGCGCCGTGACCGTCATGAAGTTCGAGTCTCCACTCCAGCGCGGCACGATATGCAGATGATAGTGGTCGGCAACTCCCGCGCCTGCCACCTGTCCGAAATTCATGCCGACATTGAAGCCGTCCGGATGATAGACATCGGACAGAATCCGCTGCGATTCGGCGGTCAGGCGGATGAGCGCTCGCAGCGACGCGTCGGTGCTGTCGTACAGCCGTGCGTGATGCGCGACCGGCGCAACCATCAAATGACCGTTGGTGTACGGATATCGATTCAACATGACGAGTGCCTGGTCGCTGCGATAGAGCGTCAGAGTCTCACGGGCGTTCGGTGATTGTGCTGCGATGCAGAAAATGCAACTTCCGGGGGTCTCGCTCTTGGGCGAGGTCAAATAGGGATACCTCCAGGGCGTGAATAGGACTTCCATGAAGATGAATTCGGAATTGGGAATTCGGAATTGAGAATTAAGAAAGGCATCTGAATTCTTAATTCCAAATTCCGAATTCCCAATTCATCTTCTCTCACTCTGTTCCGGTCTGCTCCCCCGCCCCGCCCGACTCCCCACCCGCCTTGTTGATCAATTCTTTCAGCTCTTTTCCCGGCTTGAAGTACGGAATCTTCTTCGACGGCACTTCGACTTTTTCTCCGGTCTTGGGATTGCGGCCGGTGCGCGACTTTCGGCTGCGCAGACGGAAACTGCCGAATCCGCGCAACTCGATCTTCTGGCCCGCACGCAGCGATTCGACGATCGAGTCGAACACGATGTTGACGATCGTTTCGGCCTGCTTCTTCGTCAGTTGGACGACGCGTGCCACCTCATCCACGAGTTCGGCTTTCGTCATCACACCCGCTTTGGATTCGGTCCGTTCCGATTCAGACTGGTAGTCCAAAGGATCCTCCCGCATCAGCTTTTTGTGGTGGTCTCAGGGGCTGCCGTCGTTTCGGCGGTTTCGTGTTCCGGTTGAGGCTCGGCCTGCCCGGCCGGCGCCTGTTCACCTTCGGCCAGCGGCTCGACATCGCGAGTCGACAGGCCGATCTTGCGTTCGTTCGTATCGATCTTGATGATGCGCGAGCGAATCGGGTCGCCGACCTTGAACATCTTGTCGAGCTTCGATTTCGGATCGCGCTGAATCTCGGAGACATGCGCCAGGCCTTCGACGCCTTCGGTCAAGCGAACGAACAGACCGAAGTCGGTGATCTTCGAGATCGTTCCGACGATCTCCTCGCCGACGTGGTGAACCTTCGCGAAGTTGTCCCATTCATTCGGCAGAAACTCTTTGATCGAGAGCGATAGCCGCTGGCTGTCGGGATCGACGTTGATCACGCGGGCCTGCACGCTGTCGCCCTTCTTCAAGACTTCGTTCGGATGTTTCAGGCGGCGGTTCCACGACATGTCGGAGATGTGGATCAGTCCGTCGATGCCTTCCTCGAGCTCGACGAACGCGCCGAAATCCGTCAGGTTGCGAACCTTGCCGCTGACGACCGATCCGACCGGATAGCGCTCGGAGGCCGTATCCCACGGGTTCTGTTCGAGTGCTTTGAGTGAAAGCGAGATGCGCCGGTTCGCGACGTTGACATCGGAGACGACCGCCTCGACTTCCGCGCCGATCGACAGAATCTTCGACGGGTTGCGGACTTTCTTCGTCCACGACATCTCGGAGACATGGATCAACCCTTCGACGCCTTCCTCCAGCTCGACGAATGCGCCGTAATCGGTCAGCGACACGACCTTGCCGTGTACCTTGATGCCGAGCGGGTAACGCTGCACGACATCGAGCCATGGATCGGGCGTTTTCTGTTTGTATCCGAGGGAGACCCGGCCGGCTGCCAGATCGAATTTGAGGACGACGACTTCGATCTCATCGCCGACATTGAAGTATTCGGACGGATGATTGACGCGTCCCCAAGAGATGTCGGTGATGTGCAGCAATCCATCGACGCCGCCGAGGTCGACGAAGACGCCGTAGTCGGTGATGTTCTTGACCGCGCCGTGCGTGATCTGCCCTTCCTGCAACTTGCTGAACGTCGCTTCCTTCTGCGCCTGATGCTCGACTTCCACGATCGCGCGGCGCGACAAAACGACATTGCTTCGCTTCTTGTCGAAGGAAACGATCTTGAATTTGTACTCGTGCCCGCGAAGCGAATCGAGATTCTTCACGGGCTTGGTGTCGATCAGCGACCCCGGCAGGAACGCTTTGATGCCGCCGACATCGACCGAGAGACCGCCTTTGACGCGGTCGATGACGCGCCCGTTGATCGCCTGATCGGCTTTGAAGGCCGCCTCGATGCGATCCCACACCAGCATCCGCTCCGCTTTTTCGCGGGAAAGAATTACGTAACCGCTCGGATCTTCAAGACGTTCGAGGAAAACCTCGATCTCTTCGCCCGGTTTGACCTTGACTGTGTTGTCGTAACCGGTGACCTCTCCGATCGGCAGTAAACCCTCTGATTTGTAGCCGATATCGATCACAACCTCGGACGGCGTGATCTTCAAAACCTTTCCGCGAACGATGTCTCCCTCGGCGAAATTCGACATCCGCTTCTCGTACATGTCGAGAAGCTCACCCATACCGAGGTTTTCGAGGTCATCTTTCGAGTTTTTGGGATCGGTCGGCGGCATGATCCGGCTTGCGCAATCAACGCTAAATTGCGTTAAAGCCGGAGTTTAGCACAAGGCGCGAACGCGCTTGACAATGGCTTCCACGACCGCCTCGATCGGGATATCGGACGTGTCGATGACCGTATAGCTGTCGTCATACTTCAGCGGCGAATCCGCGCGGGTCGAATCCTGCTCGTCACGCGCGAGGGTCTCCTGCAGGACAGTCGTGAGGTCGGCCGGCATCCCTTTCGACTGCAGCTCCTCGTAACGGCGTTTTGCGCGGACTTCCGTGCGGGCGGTAAGGAAAAATTTGCAGGGCGTGTCGGGGAAGACTTTCGTTCCGATGTCACGGCCCTCGAGAACCCCACCCGACCGCCGCCCGAGCTCCTGTTGCAGGCGGACCAGGATGCGGCGGACTGCTGGCACCGTCGACACATCGCTGGCGGCCATGCTGACCTCAGGTGTGCGGATCTGTTCGGAGACGTCCTGGCCGTCGAGCAGGACGCGAGGGCGTTCGCCGGGAACGAAATCGATGCGCGTGCGCGCGGCAAGATCCGCGAGCGCGCGCTCATCGTGCGGATCGATGCCTTCACGCAGAGCGGCGAGCCCGATGGCGCGATACATCGCGCCGGTATCGATGTGCGGAAGGTCGAGCGCTTTTGCGACGCGCCGGCTGGTGGTCGATTTTCCGACGCCGGCCGGGCCGTCAATTGCGACGATGCGCTTTCGTTCGCCGTTCGCCGTTCGCCGTTCGCCGGAGGCAGCTGATTCGTCGTACGGCCAACAGCAAACGGCCAACGGCCAGCGTTTCATCCGCGCCGGCGCGTCGAGCGCCCCGCAGTTGGTCTGCGCGTCGCTTTTTGTCGCGATTGCGGACGCGCCAGGCGGCGCGGGCGCGGCTCCTTCTGCCGCTCCAGCATGCGCACTTCGCTCTTCGTGAGCTCGCGCCAGACGCCGGGAGTCAGTTTCGGATCCGAGATCGGACCGATCGCGACGCGCTTGAGCTTCGCGACGGGATGCCCCATCGCCTGAAACATCCTTCGAATCTGCTGCGTGCGTCCTTCGCGGAGCTTCACTTCGAACCAGCTATTGCCTTCCTCGTTGTTCTTGCCAGTGGTCCTGATCCGCGTGATCTCGCATGGGAGTGTCCGCTTTCCGTCGATGGTGATGCCACGCTGCAGCTTGTCGACGACGCGGTCATCCGGAACGCCGCGGACCTTGACGTTGTAAGTCTTCACCGATCCGTGCTTGGGATGCGAGACCTTGAACGCCAGCTCGCCGTCGTTCGTGAGAAGAACGAGACCTTCGGAGTGATAGTCGAGACGTCCGACCGGATAGATGCGCTCGGGGATTCCGCGAATGAGATCGATGACCGTCGTCCGACCCTGGGGATCTGCGACGGTCGTCATCACTTCTTTCGGCTTGTAGAGCAGGATGTAGCGATGCTCCTCGGCGTGCGTGATCAGCTTGCCGTCGACTTTGACGTGATCGCGGCCGGCCTCCGCTTTCGTTCCGAGCTCAGTGACGACGCGACCGTTGACCGTCACACGTCCGGTTCGAATCATCTCCTCGGCTTCGCGCCGCGAGGCGAAACCGGCGTGCGCGATGATCTTTTGCAGTCGCTCCTGCATCACTCGGTCTGATCGTCGACCGTTGCCGATTGTACCGCGATGGCGGCGACGACGTCCTCGCTCATCGGCTCGCCGATCAGATCGCCGAATTCTTCGAGGCGCGGTAAATCGCGAATGTCGTTCAGACCGAAATGAATCAGAAACTCACGTGTGGTGCGATAGAGAAATGGACTGCCGACGACTTCCTTGCGTCCGGCGACGCGCACCAGACGACGTTCGAGCAGTGTGCGAAGAACGGCGCTCGAGTTCACGCCGCGAATGTCGGAGATCTCGGGCACGGTGACCGGCTGACGATACGCAACAATCGCGAGGGTCTCCAGCGCGGCGATCGACAGGCGGCTCTCCCCTTTTCGCGCGAAGTATTTCTTCAGCACCTCTTCGTGTTCGGGACGCGTCGCGAATCGCCATCCACCGCCCGTTTGTTCGAGCGTGAAGCCGCCGACGTTCGCGTCCAGAGAGTTCTTGATCTCCTCGAGCTGCCTTGTGACGTCCTCGCTCTTCTCGCCGAGCGCCTCGGCGAGTGCCTCGAGCGTCACGGGTTCGTTGCTCACAAAAAGAATCGCTTCGAGAGCTGCGCGGAGTTCGTTCATCGTTGGTCGTAGATCGCGAATTGGGCTTCGTCGAGCGGATTCTGCGTCATCGCGATCAGAATGTCGCCGAACAACTGGCCTTGCTGCAGCGAGATTCCTCCGAGGCGAACGAGCTCGAGGAGGCCGAGGAAGGTGGCGATGAGCTCGTCGCGGTCGCGGCCTTCGATGAACCACTGCAACTGAACCGGCGACCGCTCTTTGAGCCTGGCGTAGAGCTCTGCCATTTTGTCGGAGACCTTGTGCAGCGTTCGCTTCAGCTCGATTGCCTGCGGGTGATTCACTTTGTAGCGCGTCAGCGCGGTGCGGAAGGCGTCGATCAGATCGAAGAGCGAGACTTCGCTGATATCGATCTCGGCAGGCTCACCGTTGTGCGAAACGGCGGGGCGCGGAAAAACGCCCATGCGCACGACGTCGAGCTCCGCGAAAGTCTCAGCTACCGACTTGAAGCGCTGATATTCGAGCAGTCGATTGACCAGCTCCGCGCGCGGATCTTCGACCTGTTCCGCGTTTTCGTCGCGCGGAAGGAGCATCTTCGACTTGATGTGAATGAGCAGCGCGGCCATGTAGATGTAGTCGGCGGCAATCTCGAGATCGAGCTCTTCCATCGCTTCGAGATAGGAGTTGTACTGATCGGTGATCAGCGCGATCGGGATGTCGTAGATGTCGATCTCGTTCTGCTTGATGAGATGCAGCAGAAGATCGAGCGGCCCCTTGAATGAGGGCAGCGTGACCTTGTACGCGCTCTCGTCGAGATCCTCTTCGATCATCGCATCTCCGGGAAATCGATCTTCATCGCCTTGCGGACCATGTCGAGCGTCTCGCCTGCGCGTTCGCGGGCAACGCGGGTTCCCTCGCGAAGAGCGTTCCAGACGATTGCCGGATCGCGATCGATCTCGACGCGCCGCGCGCGGATGTCACGCAACTTCTCGATCATGATCTCGGCCAGCAGTTTCTTGTCGTCGACGCAGCCGATCTGCGCTGAGCGGCATTCATGATCGACGCGCGCGATGGTCGCGTCATCCGAGAAGAGTCTGTGGAACTGGAAGAGATTGCAGATGTCGGGATTGCCGGGATCCTGGCGGCGGATGCGGTTCGGATCGGTGAACATCGTCATGACCAGCGCGCGGACTTCGTCGGCGGCGGCGGTCAGCGGAATGGTATTGCCGTACGACTTCGACATCTTGCGCCCGTCGAGGCCCGGCACTTTCGGAGTCTCGGTGAAGAGCGGCTGCGGCTCGGGAAAAACGTTTCCGTAGAAATTGTTGAATCGGCGGACGACCTCGCGCGACAGCTCGAGATGCGAAGCCTGGTCCTCACCGACCGGGACAAAATTTGCACGATAAATGATGACATCCGCGGTCTGCAGCAGCGGATAGCCGAGGAATCCGTAGGTGTTGAGATCGCGATCCTTCATCTCCTGCTGCTGATCTTTGAAGGACGGAACCCGTTCGAGCCATGGCAACGGCGTGATCATCGACAGCAGCAGATGCAGCTCGGCGTGCTCCTTCACTTCCGATTGCAGGAAGATCGTCGACTTTTTCGGATCCATGCCGGCGGCCATCCAGTCGGCGACCGCGTCGAATGTCGCCTGCCGGACTTTCGATGGATCGGCGTAGTCGGAAGTCAGCGCGTGCCAGTCAGCAACGAAGTAGAAGCAGCGGTACTGGTCCTGGAGCCGGACCCAGTTCCGCACCGCTCCGAAGTAATTGCCAAGATGGACGCGGCCGGTCGGACGAAGGCCGCTGAGTACGGTTTGCGATGACGGAGTGTTCAATGCTCGAAAAAGATGCGGCAGTTTAGCATCGTTGGCCGTTAGCCGTTAGCCGTTAGCCGTTAGCCGTTAGCCGTTGGCCGTTAGCCGTTGGCCGTTGGCCGTTGGCCGTTTGCCGTTAGCCGTTGGCCGTTGGCCGTTGGCCGTTGGCCGTTGGCTGTGCGCCGTCGTCCAACGGCTAACGGCTAACGGCTAACGGCTAACTAATCGCGAATCGCGGCGATCTCCGCTCCCAGCAACTTCCTCACGATTTCCTCCGCGCGCTTCACTCCCTGACGATCGAGGACCTCGATGGCGGTGTCGCGGGCGCGCTCCATCAAATCGTTGTCGCGCACGATGTTTCCCATCCGGAACCGCAAGGCGCCCGACTGGCGGGTGCCGAGGAATTCGCCGGGGCCGCGGAGCTGGAGGTCGCGCTCTGCGACTTCGAATCCGTCGCGGGTCTCGGCGAACAGATCGAGCCGCTCTTTTTCCTTGTCGGAAACGAGGATGCAGTACGACTTCCGTTCGCCTCGTCCCACGCGGCCCCGCAGCTGATGGAGTTGCGAGAGGCCGAAACGATCGGCGTCCATGATCAGCATGATCGAGGCGTTCGGCACGTCGATGCCGACTTCGATCACCGTCGTGCTGA
This sequence comes from Acidobacteriota bacterium, assembly GCA_030948915.1. Taxonomy (GTDB): domain Bacteria; phylum Acidobacteriota; class Thermoanaerobaculia; order Gp7-AA8; family Gp7-AA8; genus Gp7-AA10. The sequence goes on along the minus strand of JALYZI010000160.1, from coordinate 17,621 downwards.
CGAGAATGTCGATCTCGCCGGCCTTGAACCGCTCCATCGTTGCTTCTTTGTCGGCAGCCGACATCCGGCCATGCAGCATCGCGACCACGGAATCGGGAAAGCGCTTGCGGATCGATTCGAATCCCTGCTTGAGCGGCTTCAGATTCAGCTTCTCCGATTCTTCGATGATCGGATAGACGACGTAGATCTGCGCATCGGACGCAATCTCGTCATCGACAAATCGATAGATGCGACCGAGCTGCGTGCTTGCGCGGACCGCAGTTTTGATCGGCGTGCGTCCGGGAGGAAGCTCATCGATCACTGACAGCTCCAGATCGCCGTACATCGCGAGGGCCAGCGATCGCGGAATCGGGGTGGCGGTCATGACGAGAATGTCGGGCGTGTCGCCCTTTGCGAAGAGTTGCTGGCGCTGCTCGACGCCAAACCGGTGCTGCTCGTCGACGATCGCCAGTCCGAGCGATTTGAATCCGATTTTTTCCTCGAGCAGCGCGTGCGTGCCGATGACCATCTGGATGTAACCGTCGCGCAAGCCGGCGATCAGCGTCCGACGCTCGGATGCAGTCGCCGAACCGGTTGCCTTCGCGAGCACGACCGAATGGTCAAGTAGTTGACTAATCCGCTGGAAGTGTTGCTCGACGAGAATCTCGGTGGGTGCCAGCAGCGCAACCTGATGTCCGTTGCGGATCGCGATCATCGCCGCGATCAGCGCGACGATCGTCTTCCCGCTGCCGACATCACCCTGCAGCAGGCGGTACATCGGCCGCTGCGCCTGAAGATCGTCCGCGATCTCCTTCAGCACGCGTTTCTGCGCGCGGGTCAAACGAAAAGGCAGGATCTTCTTCACTTCGGCGCGGATCGAGTCGTCGATACGAATCTTGCGATCCTTTTTCTTCACTTCTTCGGTCGCCCGGCGGACGCGGAGAGCAAGCTGAAATGTGAAGAACTCCTGCAGGATGATTCTGCGATGCGCGGGCGAGCGGCGAAAAAGAAACTCGTCGTTCAGCTCCGGCGGCCGATGGAGCTGTTCGAGCGCCGGCGCGATCGCGCCGACATGCAGCGCGTCACGAATTTCATCCGGCAACGGATCATCGAGCGACGGCAGGACCTCCAGCGACTGCGCGACGATGCGGCGCAGCGCCTTCGGCGGAATGTTCCCGACCTTCGAATAGATCGGAACGATCGCCCCCTCGGCCTCCTCATCGCCTTCGAATTTTTCCCAATCGGGGCCTTCGACCTGTAGATGTCCGTACGATGAAAACTTCGGCGCGCCGAAAACCGCCAGTCGATCGCCGCGCTTGATCTGATCGGAGAGAAACGGCTGATTGAACCAGACCAGCTTGACCGCACCGCTTTCGTCTTCGAGCACTCCTTCGAAGATCTTCATGCGCTTCAGTGGCGAGACGCGCGCGTGCGCCGAGATCACGCGCCCGCGAATGAGGACCGGCGCATCGAGGTGATGACCGAGGTCTGCGATGGACGTGGGATGGCGGCGGTCTTCGTAACGAAACGGGAAGAACCACACTAGATCGCCAGCGGTGTTCAGTCCGTATTCGGCGAGGACCTTCGCGCGCGACGCACCCACGCCTTTGAGGAATTGGACGGGGGTGTCGGGGGCTGTCACGGAGAAAGGTTACCGGTTGCCGGTGGCCGGTGGCCGCAAAATCTACCGCTTGTGGAAACCGGTCACCGGCAACCGGCCACTAATCAAAGACCGCCTTCATCGAAATCAGGCCGATCTTCAGCAGATCTCCGTTGTGCAGCGTGACCGGCACTCCGGTCGGAATGCGGACGTCGTTCACGTAGGTGCCATTGACGGTGCCGACTTCTTCGAGCACGTGATAGTCGTTGGAGGCGCGGATGATCTTCGCGTGGCGCCGTGAGACCGAACGGTTGTTGTCGACCGGCGTGAGATCGATGTCCGGAAGGATTCCGGTCACCGGATCCGCTCTTCCAATCGTGGTCTCATCCCCACGGCTGAAGAAGAATGACGCGCCGCTCGTCACGTCGACGAGACGGTGGCGTCCGCGCTCGGGCGGTGCGATATGTGTCGACTCGAGCGCCACCTGATCGGGATCGACCTCCCGGCCGACGAGGCGTTCGAGCAGCGTGTTCGCTTCGCGCAGACGCTTCGAATATTTTCGAATGATGCGGACCGCAACTTCGGGATTCTTGCGCAGCATCTCGTCGAAGCGGGCGCCATTGATGATGACGGTCTTCACGTCGGTGATCGCGATCGCATCGGCGGTCCGCGGCAGACTCTCCAGCACCGACATCTCGCCGAAGAAATCGCCCTTCTCGAGTTTCGACAGCACGTGCGACGCGCCGTTGATGTTCTTGATGATGTGGACCTCGCCCTCCTGGATGATGAACATGTCGGTGCCGAGGTCGCCCTGGTGGAAGATGACTTCACCGGCGGAGTAGCTGGCGATGGAATCCTTGGCCGGATCCTTTCCGCCGGTCGTTTTGAAAACGGCTTTCATGATTGGACGGCAGCCTGCAACACCGTCAGCGCGCCATCAGAAGTGCTGAGCCGGACGGCAGCGCCGATCGGCATGAGGAGGTTGTCTCCCTGATGACCGAACGGCAGATCGCGGACGACCGGAATTCCATACGGGTCAAAGGTTGCGTGCAGAAGGGCCTCGATTTCGGCCGGACTGCCGCACCCTTGCAGCTTCCCAATGATCACCCCACGGATATTTTTCAGTCTACCGGACAGGTGTAGGTGGGTCAACATTCGATCGATGCGATAAACGGCTTCATCGACATCTTCCCAGAACCAGATTCCGTCGTCGATCCAGAAATCGTACGGCGTTCCGATCAGTGCTGTGGTGAGCGAGAGACATCCGCCGAAAAGAATGCCCTGGCCCTGGCCTTCGATGACGATCTGATCGCGCCCGAAACGGTGCGTCATCGGCGCGGCCCCGCCTAACATCGACCAGAACCAGTTTTCGATGTCGGGTGTCAGGCCATTGAAGAAATCGAGATTCAGCATCGGGCCGTGGAAGCTCGCGACATTGGCGTGGATCGCCATCGCCTGATGCAGAGCCGTGAGATCGCTGAAGCCGACGACCGGGCGCGGATTGCGGCGGATGGCGTCGTAGTCGATGCGATCGAGAATGCGCATCGCGCCGTAGCCGCCGCGCGTGAAGAAGAAGGCGTCGAACTCCGCGGAGTTCAAGTAACGGTTGAGCTGTTCGGCGCGTTCGTCGTCGGTGCCGGCGAGATATCCGCGATGGCGATGCGCGATGTTTTCGGCGAGCGTGACGCGCGCGCCGCGAGACTCGAGGTTCGCTTTCGCCTGCTCGATCTTCTCCGCTTCGGACGGCGATGAAATCGCGAGCACTGCGATGTGCGCGCTGCGCGTGATCGCGCGCGGACGAATGAAGTCCTGAGTCCTGAGTCCTGAGTCCTGAGTAGCAATGCGGGGCGGGCGGGACTCAGGACTCATGACTCAGGACTCAGGACTCAGGACTCAGGACTTCTTCAAAGTGTGGAGCGGATCTGTAAGCCGAATTTTGTTTCCCTCGCGGGCGAGGATCATTCATCTGTCACTCGCGTTGCCGCGGTGATCGAGCAACCTACCCGGAAGCTTGTAGCGGAAACGGGCGGTTCCATCGCTTCCCTATTTGGTCTTGCTCCGCAGGGGGTTTGCCTTGCCGTCGCCGCTCTCGCGGGACGCGGTGCGCTCTTACCGCACCGTTTCACCCTTGCCTCCATCGCCTTGCGGCAATAGTTCGGCGGTCTATTCTCTGTTGCACTTTCCGTCGCGTTTCCGCGCCTGGACGTTATCCAGCCTGCTGCCCGTTGGAGTTCGGACTTTCCTCCACGCCTTGCGGCGCGGCGATCCTCCGATCCGCTCCACACGGTCAGTCTAACAGGTTGGCTGCGATGAAAATTGCTGATACTAAATTGTTGCAATTTCAACAGCTTAGAACAATTGTCGGCATGCCGACATGATTAATTGTCATGCTCGCCGGACGCGCCGGTAGAGTCCAAGAAAGAAAAGCGTCACGATGATGAGGACCAGCACGACGAGCCACGGAACGAGGATCGCGATGATCGCGCTCGCAAATGCAAAAACGTCTTCGATGACCGACAGAATCGGATTGCCCAATCCGGCGGTCGTGAGCGTGCTCGCGCCGCGCACGCTCGCCTTGGTGGCGTGCGCGCCGAGCGCGACTCCGCCGGCGATGATCGTCAGGATGATGACCGCGCCGCGCGGAATCTGATTCTGCACCGCCGCGAACGCGACGACTGCGCCGGCGATCGGACGAATGAACGTGTGGATCACATCCCAGACATGATCAACAGTCGGGATTTTGTCGGCAATGAATTCGATCAGGTAAAGAGCGGCGAGAACGATCAAGACCGGCGTCGTCGCGAAGAACCTCGCGAGGTCGTCGTGAAAAAGCGATGGCTGCCATCGCGAAAAAAGACCGAACACCAGCAGCGTCGCGTATGCGTTCACGCCGGCGCCGAGGCCGAGTCCTGTTGCGGTGAGAAGTGAGTTGATCACGGCGTCGGGATTGTCACTGCAACAGGCTTGCTACTTCGCAATCCGGCCGGGACATCTCCCGCGGCAGCCTCGGCCGCAGCCCGTGTCGGATAGCGTCCCCAGAACACGCGATAGCACTTCTGGCCGCGATAGCTGATGGGCGCCGACCAGACTTTGTCGCCGCCGATCGCGGTGGCCTTTCGCAATGAGGCCTCCTGGCAGACGAGCTCGACCTGGATGGTGAATTTGTTCGCTGCTTGCGTGGAGTGTGGGGTGGCCGGCGCCGGAGCCGGCGCCGGTTGCGCGACCACCGGTTGTGGAGCGCGCGCCGGGAGAGGCGCTGGCACGGGCACCGGCATCGGGGCGGGCGGCGTCGCAATCACCGGCGCCTTTCTCACCGGCCGCAAGACCGCGGTCGGCAGCGGCTCGGCGTTTAACTGCTTCCAATACCACCACGCCGCGAACGCCGCGGCGCCGATGATCAGAAGGACGATCATCAGGAACACCGGAGCGCCACGCGATTTCTTCGGCTCCGGTCGCGTGAGCTTCGGCGGCGTCCGTCGCGTTTGCGTCTGCGTCACGCTGCGAGGTATCGGCACGGGCGCGGGCGGTGGTGCTGCGGCGGCCTTGGTCGCCGTCTCGATTTGCGCGTCGTCAAATCCCCATTGGACGTCGGGAAGCATTGGGGGCGGTGGCGGTGCCGCTTCCATCGCCGGCTGCACGGGAGGCTCGGGCTCGAGTTGAAACACCGGCATCTTGCCGCTACTCCAGGCATCGGCCGCATCCGCGACGCCAAGCGACGCGAATGCAAGTTCATCCTTTACCTCAGCTTTTGATTCGAGCTTGCGGAGAAGTCCGAGGGCGCGCAGAGCCTCGAGAAGTTTGTAAGTATTGAATACGTCCTTGCCGGTGACGGCAGCGATTTCCTCCGCCGTTTTCTTGCCGTCGATTTTCGTCGCGATCTCCGATGCGTCCTCATTCAGTCCGAGTCGCGTGAAGGCTTCGTCGAATCCGGAAGTCTTCTCGAGCACCGCTGAGCCGCCTTCGAGCGCTCGCTCGAACGGCGATCGGTCCTGATCGGTGACGAACAACTCGATCAGGACCTGCTGCAGCGGAAAGAGGGTCCCCTCTTCGCGTTTCGGAAGGTAGTCCGCGACGATCGCGTATTGGCCGTGCGTCCACGTCCGGACGGAGCGAAGGATTCCGATCACCTGGATGCGTCGTCCCCAAGTCAGCTCTTTGCGCGTGATGAATCCGAGGTTGAGCAGCGCATCGCCGAGGGATTCGTTTTCTTTGCGGCGCGCGAGCGCCTGCTTCACGTGTTCCTTGTCGACTTTGCCGGCGCGAAGCAGGATCTCGTCAACGGCGTCGGTGCGATCGTTCGTGCTCGCCGACAGGACATCGCCGCCCTTGAAGTAGACGATCTTGATGATGCCGTCTTGCTCGAATCGGATTGCGCCGGTGAAGCGCTCGCGACCAAGTTCGACGAGACGCTGAACCAGATCGATCTCGCCGATTTCCCCTTCGAAACTCATTCCCCCCGCCCTTTCCCTTTTTCCCTGGGAAGTCGCATTTCAAATTATCGCATGCAATTCTGCGTATAACGACTTTCCGACTTTTCTTCCGAGCACGTGCATCAGGTCCTGCTCCGACGCCTGCTTCACTCCTGACACGCTGCCGAAGCGCTCGATGAGAAGACGCCGGCGCTTCTCGCCGATGCCCGGCAGATCATCGAGCTCGCTGTGCAGCATGCGCTTCGACCGGCGCCGCCGGTGCGACGAGACCGCAAAGCGATGCGTTTCGTCGCGCACCATCTGCAGAAGCTGCAGCGCCGGCTCGTGACGATCCAGGCGGATCGGCTCATCGCGATCGGGAACGTAAATCTCTTCTTCACGTTTGGCGAGGCCGGCGATCGTGAGGCCTTCAATGCCGAGCCGATTGAGCGCGGTGAGCGCAGCGTTGAGCTGCCCTCGCCCGCCGTCGATGAGAATCATGTCGGGAAGCGACCGCTCTTCCTCCAGCACTCTCCGATAACGCCGATCCACCGCCTCGGCCATCGACCGAAAATCGTCGGAACCAGTCACGCTGCGAATGTTGAAGACGCGGTACTGATTCTTGTCGAATTTTCCATGGTCGAGTACGACCATGCCCGCCACAGAATCGCTGCCCTGAATATTCGATATGTCGAATGATTCGATGCGGTTGACTTCTCCGGAGTGCCCAAGGATTTGTGCAAGTCGGGCAGCGGCGATCTGGAGGCGGTCCTGCTGTGATTTACGGAAACGCGATTCGTGCGAGAGCCGCGCGTTACGGTTCGCGAGCTCGACCCGATCGACGCCGCGTCCGCGCTGCGGCACGCGAAGTCCGACTTTGTATCCGCGCGTCTGCGTGAGCCACTCCGCGAGGAGCTCCGACTCCTCGACTTCGAACGGCAGCAGGATCTCGGGAGGAATGAAGAGATTGTCCTGGTAGTAGCGCTGCACGACTTCGCCGAGGAAGTAGCTGGGCCGGTAGTCGCCGATTTTTTCCCAGAACAGCTCGCGGCGGTCGACGACGTTTCCGTCGCGAATGACGAAAAGCTGCACGGCGACATCGCCACCTTCCTCGTGAAGGCCCCAGACGTCGACTTCCTCTTCTCCCGCCGATGCGACCTGCTGCTCCGATTGCACACGCTCCACGGTGCGAATCAGATCGCGGTAGTAGCTGGCGATCTCGTAATTCTCCGCTTCGGCAGCGAGATACATTCGCTCCGTCAAACGCTTTTGCAGCTCTCTTGATTTGCCGCTGAGAAAAAGCACGACGTCATCTGTCATGTCGCGGTATGCCTCGCGCGTCGTCAGCCCGACGACGCACGGGCCGAGACACTTGTGCATGTCGTAGTAGAGACATGGCCGCGGCAGCGCGCTTTTCCCATCGACGATCTCGAGATCGCAGCTACGCAGCTTGAATTGATCGGCGACCAGCTTGAGAAGTCGCCGCGCGGTTCCCGCGAAGAAAGGTCCGTAGAAAAGATCGCCCTTCTTGCGATCGACGCGACGCGTGAAGACGACCCGCGGAAAATCTTCGGAGAGTGTGACCTTTAGGTACGGATACGTTTTGTCGTCGCGGAGCAGGACGTTGTATCGCGGCTTATGCGTCTTGATCAGGTTGTTCTCGAGCATGACCGCCTCGAGCTCGTTGTTCGTCGTGACGAAATCGATGGCCTCGATTTCGGTCACCAGCGCGGCGGCGAGCGGATCGCGATCGCCCTTGCCGACGACGTACGATCCGACGCGATTGCGCAGATTCCTCGCCTTCCCGACGTAGATCACCTCTCCCTCGGCGTTCTTGTGCAGATACACGCCGGGGCGATCGGGAAGCTCTTTGATGCGAGCCTTCAGGCGCTCGAGACGATCGGCCATCGAACCTACAACAGCATCACTTCAGGGATTCTTCGCGCGGCGGACCGCGTCCCACGCCGCCTTCTGAATCGCTGCCGCCTGCCCTTCGCTCAGCACCAGCGTGTCGCTCGCCGGCTTGTCGTAAACGAACGAATAGACAGTACACGCGATGAGGTACGAACCTGCGATGTTAGGGTGAGTGCCGTCCGCATCGAGCTCTTTTTTCCACGCGCTTCCGACCGGCAGCAGCAGCGTATGCGCCCGCCGCGCCGCATTCCTGAAAAAAGTCTCATTGCCCGGATACCACGTCATGAAGAGAACCGGAGTGGCGCCGCTCATGCGGACCTGATCGGACAACCTTCGCAGTCCTTCATGAAAGCGTTCGCCGCGGTCCATCGCTGCATGGCCGCCGCGTTCCTGGATGATCACGTAGTCCCAGTGCAACTGCCAGATGCGTTTGAGCGCGTCGGTTCGATACCAGAGGTCGTCGAGATCGGCTCCGCCCAGCGTGACGGCGTCGATAAACAGCGGCCGAGGCTCCTGCGCGCCGATCCGCGCGGTCATCCGCGGCATGTCGTTAAAGTACGTGAGCGAATTGCCGAGAAAGAGAACCGAAATCAAAGCGGCATCGCGCGGCGGCCGTTTTTCCACATGCGTCGCGTATTCGTCTTTGCGCAAAGCCACGCATGTGTGCTCTTTGTATCCCCGCAGCGTCGCGGCCCCTGGTGATACGGACTCCATCCCGGACAGAATGTCGGGGCAACCTGCGTAGTGAAACAGGTGCGTTGCCGGATCGAGCATGACTCGAAGGGGAACAAGCTCGCGATACGTCACGCTGGAGTCGTTCGCCGCGGCGATCTCGATGCGCGGCAAAAGCGCGAGGACAAAAAGAAAAATCATGCGATCGATTCGAGGAACTTCGCGGCGGCCTGGCGGAATTCGTCCGTCCATTCGTGGCCGCCTTCGTAGGCGCAACTCGTTACGCGAGTGATCGTTCGGAGAAAGCTCAAGTCTTTCTTGAACTTTTCTTCCGAGTACCATTCGTCGCGAGCGCCGCGCGCGACCAGCGCCGGCGGAACGTTATCGACGACGTCGGGCGGTACATCTCCGCCGAGTGCAATCAAGCCCTTGCCGCGTCCGTAATTGGCTGCGCCGCGATACGCCATTGCGGCACCTTGCGAGTAACCGAAAAATACGACCGTCTCCGGATCGTGGAACGTCTCGATGACGCTGCGCACGTACGCGATGTTGTCCGCGAGCGCGAGCTCGCGATCGAGCCGCGTCATCCAGCTCGCCACCACCTGCTGCGTGCGTGAGTAGAAAGGATGGAGCGCCTGGATCGCGGCGACCGTCCATCGGTCGATGCCGCGAATCCTGCTCAGCTCTTCGATGTGAATGTCGGCGGTCTCGGCATAGCCGTGGAATCCGATGAGCAGACGTTCGGGTGGCCCCTCGCGAACGAGGAAGCGTCCGTGAACGGTGGCTGGAATCGTGTGAGTAGTCAACATGTTGACGAATCACCCGTCGATCCATTCTATCCTGCATAATGCGCGCGCGTGGCGCGCGTCGCACTGGTGGTCCCCTGCTTCAACGAAGCGGCTCGGCTCGACGTCGACGCCTTTCGCACCTTCCAGCTTCCCCCGCACCAGCTCGAATTCGTGTTCGTGAACGACGGCAGTACCGACAACACTCTCGAAATCGTTCAAACGATTCCGGGGACGGTCGTCAACCTCGAGAAAAACGGCGGGAAGGCCGAGGCGGTGCGGCGGGGGATGCTGGCGGCGATGGATCGGGGGCCGGACTATGTCGGTTTCTGGGACGCTGACCTCGCCACTCCCCTGTCCGAGCTTCCGGGAATGATGCAGATCGCGGAAAGCCGCAGCGCGATCCAGATGGTTTTCGGCGCGCGCGTCCGCCTCCTCGGCCGCGAAATCAGCCGCCAGCCCGGGCGTCACTATTTCGGGCGTGTCGGCGCGACCCTCATCTCCTCGAGCCTCGGCCTCGCCGTCTATGACACCCAATGCGGCGCCAAGCTCTTCCGAACGACGCAAGACGCGCGCGAAGTCTTCTCGACACCATTTTTGTCGCGCTGGATCTTCGACGTCGAGATCATTGCCCGATTCGTGCAACGCTGGGGACGTGACCGCGTGGCAAAGTCGCTCTACGAGTACCCGGTCACGCGCTGGCATGACGTCAAAGGATCGAAAGTGAAATCGCGCGATTTCATCCGCGCCCTGCGCGACCTCTGGAAAATTCATCGCGCGTACAATGCACGCAGATGACCGCAGTCAACCTCCATGAAGAGACCGGCCTTTCGGCCCTCGCTCGCGGATTGGTGGGTTCGGAAATCCTCAAAGTTGCCGCCGAGATCCGCACGCTGTCCGAAAAGGGACGGCAGCTCTGCAATCTCACCGTCGGAGATTTCTCACCGAAAGAATTTCCGATTCCGAAAAAACTCGCGCAGCTGATCGAAGACGCGCTGCGCGCCGGCGAGACGAATTATCCGCCGGCCGATGGCGTCAAAGAATTGCGTCAGGCAGTCCTTCGATTCTTCAGCGAGTGGCTCGGTCTGACCTATTCGATGGAGAACGTTCTCATCGCGTGCGGAGCACGGCCGCTGATCTTTGCGACGTTCGCATCGGTCGTCGATCCCGGCGATAAGGTCATTTATCCGACGCCATCGTGGAACAACAATCACTACACCTATCTCGCCGGCGGTGTCCCGGTGGAGATCGAGGTCGGTCCGGAGACGAATTTCCTTCCGACCGCCGAGCAGATCCGGCCGCTGGTCCGCGACGCGCGCCTGATCTGCATCAACACGCCTGCGAATCCAACCGGCACCGTAATGGCGCGCGATCAGGTCGAGGCGATCGGTCGTCTTCTGGTCGACGAGAACGGCCGCCGGGTCGCGCGCGGCGAGCGTCCATTGTTTCTGATGTGGGACCAGGTCTACTGGATGCTGACCTTCGGCGACAACCGCCACTACTCGCCGGCGGAGCTCGTGCCGGAATCGGCGCGATGGACGATTCACATCGACGGAATCTCGAAGGCCTTCGCGGCCACGGGACTGCGCGTCGGCTGGACGGTCGCCCCCGCCCACATCGTCGCCCGGATGCGCGACATCCTCGGCCACGTCGGTGCGTGGGCGCCGCGGCCGGAGCAGGTGGCAGTCGCGAAATTTCTCGGCATGCGCGATGAGATCGAGAGTTTTCACGAACAGATGGTTCACGATCTGAGGCTGCGACTCGATCTGCTATACGACGGATTCGAAAAAATGCGGCGCGACGGCCTCCCGGTTCGCGCATTCACGCCCCAGGGCGCGATGTATCTGTCGGTGCAGTTCCAGATCGCCGGCAAGAGCAACGAAGAAGTCCGGAGGCTGCTTCTCGATCGCGCCGGCCTGGCCGTCGTTGCCTTCCAGGCATTTGGTCTCAGAAAAGACAGCGGATGGTTCCGCCTCAGCGCCGGCGCGGTTTCGCCGGAGGAGATCGAAGAAGGATTGCGGCGCGTGCGCGAGACGCTCGAATCGCTTTGAATCGGCGCGCGCTCTCGCCAAACACGGTTTCCTTTTGGTCGATCGCGCGTCGCCACCTTCAGGAGGCCGCGATCGCGATCGGCGCCGTTACATGCCCTGCCGTGGCACCGAAGTCGGAGTTAGCGTGACGATCAGGTGTTGACCGCGAGGCAGCGGGGCTTCGTATGTACCTCCGTGAGTCTCGTACCCAGGTTTCGACGCGACCAGCAAGCCGTGCCCTGCTTCGACTTTGAGCCTGAACTTGCCGTCGTATTCAGGATTCTGTCCTTCTCCGTGCTGCCAGCTCGTCGCTGCGTCGCCGCCGTGCAGATACAGCATCCTGGCTGAAATGTCCGAGTCGGCCTGTTCCGGCCTGCCAGCGCGGATCGTGACTCCGCCGAGGAGATGACCGCCCGGGTCCTGAACAATTCCTTCGACGTCCACGCGATGCAGTTGCAGCCGCGAGTCTGCATACCGCGTGATCTCCGCAGGAGCTGTTTTCGAGCCGAAGAAACCCTCAGCCATACCGGCGAATGTGTAATGCTCGTCGATGCCGCCGCTGTCATCGCATGCGCAGAGTGACGGTCCGACGCTGATGAAAATCAGCGCCGCCAGACCAGCGAGAACGTAGAGAGTGATGCGGCGCGCCATATGGAAAATATGGCGAAATCTCGTGCAATCTGCAAGCGGTCCTTCAGGGAGGCAACGGCGGCCATCGGCGCGCTGCACTAGCGCATCGGCGCTGGCTTCCGCATCACGACGGCCAGGTAGTCTTTTGGAGGGAGTGGCAGGTCGATGACGCCATCAGCAGTGACATAACCGTCTTTGAAAGCCGTGATGCGCAAACGACCCGCCCTCTCGCGAATCGTGAAATGGCCCGCGGCGTCGCTGATTTTCGTTTCGATGACTTTTCCATTCTTGATCGAGCGCGTTTCGACCCGAACACCTTGAACAGCGGCGCCTTCATCGTCGCGCGCGAAACCGGGAACCGGATCACCGATCGCAGGTTCGTGTATCGGAGTCATCACAACAGTGAGAGGTTTGTCCTGTTCCATCGGCGCCGCGAATGCAATTTTCGTCGGTCGGTATTCTTCCTTCGACGCGACGAGAATGTAGTCACCTTTCTTGACGCTCAGGTTGAACGTGCCGTGGAGTTCCGGGTTGAAACCCCTCTCCGCGTAGTTTGCGCTCACTGTCCGTTCTCGGCCGATGACTCCCGGCGCGAGTCCGCTCTCTGCGTCTTTCTTACTGCCGGCGACGATTTCGACGTCCGCGATCGGCCTGCCAAGCTGATCGACGACGATGCCCCGTACAGGAAAACGCGGGCGCACGTCGAAGCGGCTGACGGCGTAGGGTGTTACTGAGTCGGAGGAAAACCAGTCGTCGAAGAATCCGTCGCCACAGCCGCAGCCAAGCGTCGGCAACAGCAACACCAGCGCAGCGGCGATCGCAAGAGACAGATAGAGTCCCATCCGCATAGTTACGACGGCCATCTTCACAATATGGGGACGATGCGGCTGGACGGCAAGATCGAGCCGTTAGCGTTTCACTTCACGAGGTTCAGCCCGAACGGTCCCGCACCTTCCTCGTAGAACATGAGGTCCGAATCTGCCGTTGCTGCCGTCGTGTGTTTGATGCTGGCGCGTTCCTGCAGAAACGAGCCGGGACCGAGACGCTTCTCCCCGCTTCCGCTGTTGTAGAGCATGGTCCCCGAAATGATCACAGCCTTGATGTCGTACGGGTGGGTGTGCCACGCGACTTTCGTGCCTTTCGTGAAGCGCGTGATGGATCCGTGCGGTCCCTTTTTGTCATCGCCCCACAAGGTGTACTTCGAGATTCCGGGCATCACCTGCTGGAACTTCATCTGGTCGGCGAGCACCACCATGTCTTTCGCGGCGGTGCTCTTGGCTGCCGGTGTCGCCGCCAAGGCGAGAAAAACGACTGATCCAAAGAAAAGTACTGTGGCGAATCTGCTGAAAAGCTTCATTTCTTCAATGCTCCTTTTCCGTGTTGCGGAGACACTCTTATGTCCGGCCGGCGCGTTTGGCCAGGCTCAGACGAAAATACGGATTTCTTTCAGCTCGCGCAGCTTGTCGCGGATCTCGGCGGCGCGTTCGAAATCGAGGTTCTTCGCGGCGTCCTTCATTTCTTTCGTCAACCGGCTGATTGCTTTGTCGAGGTCTTCGTCGGCCACGAGATCGAGTTTCCGCTTCCCGACCGGTCCCGCCAGATCGACATAGTCGAGATTCGCCATGCGAACGAGATCGCTGTCGATCGCCTTGATGATCGTGGCCGGCTCGATGCCATGCTCCTCGTTGTATTGCTGTTGAATCGCACGCCGGCGGTTGGTCTCGTCGATCGCCAGGCGGAGCGAATCGGTGATTTTGTCGGCATAGAGAATCGCCACGCCGTTCACGTTTCGCGCTGCGCGGCCGATCGTTTGAATCAGCGAGGTCTGCGATCGCAGGAAACCCTCTTTGTCCGCATCGAGAATCGCGACGGCGGAGACTTCCGGCATGTCGAGACCCTCGCGCAACAAATTGATTCCGACCAGAACATCGAAAATCCCAGTGCGGAAGTCGCGAAGGATCGCGATGCGCTCCAGGGTTTCGATGTCGGAATGGAGGTAATTGACTTTGATGCCCAGCTCCATCAGGTATCGCGTCAAGTCCTCGGCCATCCGCTTGGTCAGCGTGGTGACCATGACGCGCTCGCTCTTCGCGATGCGCTCTTTAATGACGCCGATCAGATCGTCGACCTGTCCCTTCACCGGCCGGACGATGAGCGTCGGATCGAGCAGTCCGGTCGGACGAATGACTTGCTCGACGTACAGCCCTCCGGTTTTTTCGAGCTCGTAGGAGCCGGGAGTCGCTGAGACGTAGATGATTTGACTGAGCTTGCCCTCGAACTCGTCGAAGGAGAGCGGCCGGTTGTCGATCGCACTCGGCAGACGGAATCCGTATTCGACGAGCGTCTCTTTTCGCGAGCGGTCACCACCCCACATGCCGTGAACCTGCGGGACGGTCTGATGGGACTCGTCGATGACCATCAGGAAGTCTTTCGGAAAGTAATCGATGAGGGTTGGCGGCGGCTCGCCACGCTTACGTCCCGAGAGATGGCGGCTGTAATTCTCGATTCCGTTGCAGTAGCCCAGCTCCCCCATCATCTCGAGATCGAACAACGTCCGTTGCGATAGCCGCTGTGCCTCGAGCAGCCGGTCCTGCGCGCGCAACTCGGTCAGGCGTTCGTCGAGCTCCTTGCGGATGTTCTCCATCGCTTCGAGCAGCCGCTGCCGGGGCGTGACGTAGTGCGTGCGCGGATAGATCGCGATGCGATCGAATTCTCCGCTGATGCGGCCGGTGACCGGATCGATCCGCGAGATCTTGTCGATTTCGTCGCCGAAGAATTCGATGCGGATGGCGTCATCCTCGTACGCCGGCCACAGCTCCAGCACGTCGCCGCGCACACGAAACGAGCCGCGCGAGAGATCGTACGGCGTGCGCTCGTACTGCATCTCGGTGAGGCGCCGCAGATACTGCGTGATCGGCTTCTCGGTGCCGCGTTCGAAAAACAGCAGCATTCCGAAATAGAGATCGGGATCGCCGATGCCGTAGATGCAGGAGACCGATGCGACGATGATGACGTCGCGCCTCTCGAAGAGCGATTTGGTGGCCGCCAGGCGCAACTTGTCGATCTCGTCGTTCTTCGTCATCTCCTTTTCGATGTACAGATCCGTCTGCGGTATGTACGCCTCGGGCTGGTAGTAGTCGTAGTACGAGACGAAATACTCGACGCGATTCTCGGGAAAGAAGTTCTTGAACTCCTGATACAGCTGGGCCGCCAGCGTTTTGTTGTGGCTGAGCACGAGCGTCGGCCGGTTGATTGCCTCGACGACTTTCGCGACTGTAAACGTCTTCCCCGATCCGGTGACGCCGAGGAGGACTTGATGACGGTTGCCGGCGCGGACGCTTTCCGTCAACTGTGCGATCGCCTGCGGCTGATCGCCCTGGGGCTCGAATGGCGAGAGGAGTTTGAAGTTCACTTTGGTGTGGTGCGATTGATCTCTCGGATTTCCTGCGTCAGCTGCCGGGCTTCGGCGGGCGTCACGCGCTCATCGGAAACCACATCCCGAAGCGTTCGCAGCAGCGGCTGCAGTCGATCCATCGATACGCGATTGTCCCGAACGAGATCCCGCATCTTTTTCATTTCAGCGTCGAACGCCGCCTTGTCGGCGGGCTGGACGTCTTTGCTGAACATTTTGTCGATCTCACCCTGGGTCGAAGCAAACATCAGTTCGAACATCGGACCGAGCACGCCGCGCGACACCGCGATTCCCAGCGCGAACACGGCGAGAAGCGCTACGATCGCTGCGGTGCCACAGCCGTAGGGCACCCATTTGGGAAAGATCGGTCTTGCTTCTCCGACCGGCGAAGAGTAGTAATCCGCCGGTCGACGGAATGGTAAGCTTGGCGGAAGGAGCGCCGGAGGTTCCGGATCCGGCGAAACGACGGGCGTGATGTCGTCCAAAGCAAAAATGTATCATGCCCGAAAAAAGGAAGGGACAGCCGCTCCATGACGGTGCCGCTATCAAAAGTCACGGTTCTGATTCTCGATGACAACCCGCTCGTTCTGAAGCTCGGCCGCGCGCTGCTGGAACGGGAGGGCTGCACCGTTCTGACTGCCGCGAGCTGGATCGAGTTCAATCACGTTCTGGCGGGAAACTCGCCCGATATCATCTTTCTCGACGTGAACCTGCCCAGCATCAAGGGCAACCGGCTCAGCGAAGTTCTCAAGTCGCAATCCAACAAGAAGGACATTCCCATCATCCTGATCTCCGACCTGCCGGAGAAATCGCTCGAAGAGATGTTCCCGAGCTCCGGCGCCAACGCGTGGATGCGCAAACCGCTCACGCGCGACAAGATGGTCGACATGATCACGAAATATGTAAAACAATGAGCGAAGTGCGGCTGGTTCGCACTCTCGGCGTGCCGCTCGCCATCGCAGTCATCTTCCTGGTCTTCACGCCCAAGCTTTGCGAGCGCGCGATCGTCACCGCGAAGCAGCGTCAGGCGACCGCTACCGTGAACCCGGTTGCGCCCTCGGCTTCCGGCCTCGTGATCCAGTCTTCAACGCCGTCGCCCGGAGGCCGGGCGAATGTGCGGTATCCGGCTGGTCTCGACGCCGCCCGCATTCAATATCTGGTGGAAATCGATTCCACGTTTTCAGCTCCGATGACGATGGCGGTGACGCTGACGGCGCCGATCACCCGCGTTCTCATCGATCGTCAATACGTTGACAAGAATCTCGCCCCGACGCGCGAGGGGTTAATTAACGTTAATGGCGCGGTGCAGTCGCCCGAAGGCTGGACGGTGCCGGTCGCGCAACGAAAATTTCTCGGTGTCGATGGCGTCGACGACGCCGGCGACAGTCGATACGACGTCTGGGTCCGATGGCGATGGGAACCCACCGCGACGGCCGCGCCGCTGCTGCTTAAACCGCAAGAGCACCATCTGAAAGCGCAATTTGCGGGCGGCACGGGCAGCTGGGTTCTCGATCACTACGTCGAGCGGCCGGATGCGGAATTGAGGTAAGGGCGGTAAGGACGGTAAGGACGGTAAGGCCTGTAAGGTTGGTGAGTTTGGTCGGAGCGCGCCTCCTCCAAGCAAGCTCAACGAAATTACCAACCTTACCGGCCTTACCGGGGCGGGGGCGGCGGGGTGGGCGTGGGCGTGGGCGGCGGCACGGGCACGGGCGGCACTGGCTCCTCGGGTGGTGCCGGCGATTCGCCTCCCTCACCTGTCTGCGCCGATGCATCCGGCGCCGCGAGGGTCGGCTCCAGCTCCTTCGGCTGATAGAACGGACGCTGGAGGTAGTACGGAAGCTTGCTGACCGCCACGGTCGAGCCGCTGCAATCCTTGTCGGGCTCCTGGCCGGCGACGAAGGCCTCCATCACGACGCGTGAGCACGGCCCGACACCTCGCCTGCCGGTCTTCAGGTCCATCGGCACGATCACGATTCCGGGTGGCACCTCGAAATCCGGTCGCGGCGTCCGCAGTTTCAGCAAGTCGATCTGTTTGATGATGTCGATCCAGATCGGCAGGGCGACGTCGGCTCCGGTCGCGCCCGGACCGAGCGAGCGGCCGGGATCGTCGTAGCCGACCCAGACGCCCACGCAAAATTCCGGCGAGAAGCCGACGAACCACGCGTCGGTGTACGAATTGGTCGTTCCCGT
>JALYZI010000146.1 GCA_030948915.1 Acidobacteriota bacterium | reverse complement strand
CCGTCGAGCCGCTGCAATCCTTGTCCGGCTCCTGGCCGGCGACGAATGCCTCCATCACGACGCGTGAGCACGGCCCGACACCTCGCCTGCCGGTCTTCAGGTCCATCGGCACGATCACGATTCCGGGAGGCACCTCGAAATCCGGTCGTGGCGTCCGCAGTTTCAACAAATCGATCTGTTTGAAGATGTCGATCCACATCGGGAGGGCGACGTCCGCTCCCGTCGCTCCCGGACCGAGCGAGCGGCCGGGATCGTCGTAGCCGACCCAGACGCCCACGCAAAATTCCGGCGAGAAGCCGACGAACCACGCGTCGGTGTACGAATTGGTCGTTCCCGTCTTGCCGGCGATCGGCGGCGGCAGCGTGTGCGCTTCGTACGCTGTCCCGCGAAGCACCGTCCCGCGCAGCATGTACGCAACCTCGAACGCCACCTGCGGCTGTGTCGCCTCGGATAGCTGCGGAGTCTGCTCCTCGAGCACACGATCGGTCTGATCCACGATCTTTCGAATCATCTGCGGCTTCACGTACACGCCCTGATTCGCGAAGACGTTGTACGCCGCGGTCATTTCGATCGGCGAAACGCCGGCAGCGCCCAGCGCGGCCGACGGATACGGCGGGATGTAGGAGGTGATGCCGAGGCGATGGGCGAAATCGGAGACGCGCTGAGGACCGACCATCATCCAGGTCTTGACTGCCGGCACGTTGATCGACAGCTCCAGCGCGCGCTGAATGGTCACGATTCCGGAGTATTTGCCGTAATAGTTTTTCGGCGCATACATCGTGTTGCCGATCGGAATCGCGATCGGCTCGTCGAAGATCGTGTCGGCGGGCGTCAGTCCCTTCTCGAAGGCGGCGCCGTAGACGATCGGCTTGAACGACGATCCGGTCTGCCGCCGCGATTGAATCGCGCGGTTGAATTTTGATTGCTGGAAGTCGTAGCCGCCGACCATCGCGCGCAATTCGCCGGTCTTCACATCGAGAATGACGGCCGCTCCCTGCACCTGCGGAAGCTGATCGAGCTTCCACATCCGCGCTTTTGTTTTCGAGTCTTCGTCGAGACGCACCGAAATGAGATCGCCGCGCTTGAGCGACCCCACCATGCTGCTGCGCTCGGTCCACACGAAGGATTTGGGTGTCAGCTCGATCGTGTCGCGATTGACGCGCGCAGTGACACCGTCCGCGCCGACATGCATGACAACAGCGGTGTACAGCTTGTCGGTCGTGTACACCTCGCTGCCCCAACTGGCGTCCTTGTACGTCTCCGGATCCGCCCCCTCGGCGATCAGATTGCGTGTCGGACGCCGAAATCCTCGCCGGCGGTCCCATCGCCGCAGGCCGCGCTGCAGCGCCTTTTCGACCGATTCCTGCAGCGGAAGATCGAGTGTCGAATAGACCTTCAGACCTCGCTGATAGAGGTTCTCGACGCCGAACTTTTTGTTCTGCTCGATGTACTGACGGATCTCTTCCGAGAAGTAGCCCCCGATTTTCGGCGATTCTTCCTTGAATGTCCCGAGAACGAGCGGCGTGTTCACGGCCTGCTGGTATTGCTGCCGATCGATATTCCGCACGGTCAGCATGCGGCCCAGCACGACGTTGCGGCGCTCGATGGCGTGATCGGGATGATTGATCGGACTGTAGTAGCCGCCGCGATGTTGAAACAGTCCGGCGATCATCGCCGACTCAGGCAGCGTCAGGTCCTTCGCATGTTTTCCGAAGTAGAGCCGCGACGCCGCTTCGACTCCGTACGCACCGTGGCCCATGTACATCTGGTTTGCGTAGAGCTCGAAGATCTGATCCTTCGTGAAGTTCTTCTCGATGTCGATCGCCAGGGCGATCTCGTTGACTTTCCGCGTCCACTTTTTCTCGGGCGTGAGGAAAAGCTGCTTCGCGAGCTGCTGCGTGATCGTCGACGCTCCTTCGGCCTTTTTCCCCTGAACGAGGTCTCGGAACGCGGCGCGAAGCATCGACTTCGGATTGAATCCGCCGTGATGGTAGAAATCGGCATCCTCGGTCGCGATGATCGCCTCGACCAGTCTCGGCGCCATGTCGGGTTTCGAAACCACGATTCTCTTCTGAATCGCGTACTCAGCGAAGACGGTGCCGTTGCGATCGTAGATGCGCGTGATGATCGCGGGTTGATAGTTCTCCAGCGATTTGACCAGCGGGAAGTGGATGACGTGCGCCAGAACAAATCCGGATGGGATGCCGAGGGCGATGGCGACGAAGAGGAGGAGAAAGCGGGAACGCCGCCGGTTTGGTGCGGTCGGCATCACATTCTCGGACACAGCGTCAGGATACAATAAGCATCCATGTCCACGGTTGCGCCCCCCAATGCTTCCGTAAGTCCGGATTGGTCGCGACTCGTCCCCGATTCCATCAGGCAGTACGGTGTTTGGCACACGTACATGAAGCTGGTGGAGGCGCGAGTTGCCTATCCGGAGGATCTGTCGCTGCGCGGCTACACCGAGATCGTGCGCAACAACATCGTTCGCGATCTGCTCGCGAATGCGAAGGGCATGAACGCAGTTCCGCGCCTCAGCGCCGAGTTTCTGACCAACTTCGATCGATTCAATCTCACCGCCCAGGAGGGCTATCTGATCTCACTCATCGATGGACGCATGGATCTGCAGAAGCTGCTCGTCCTCAGCCCGTTCGACCCGTTCACGACACTCTTCAACCTGGCGAAGCTGCAGAATGAGCGCGCCATAACCATTCCGCAATGAACCAGAACGAGATCGCAGAGAATCTCTCGGTACCGGTAGCCATCGTCAACGACCATGGCGGCGTCGAATGGCGCAACACGTCGTTTGACGACACGTTCGGCGGCGACGCCAAAGACTGGCTGAAGGAAGGAGCGCGCGCCGTCGGCGGCGAGCGTGGCTGGCTGCAGGATTTCTTCATGGAGGGCGACGAGCACCGCGCGATCGACGTCGAGATCGAAGGCCGCACGTTCCGCATCGAGCGGATCATGGCCGTCGACGGCTTCGGCTCGCCGTCGGTCGCTCTGTGGTTCGAAGACGTGACCAGTCAGCGCCAGATGGAACAGGCGAAGTCGGATTTCACGGCGCAGATCGTCCACGATCTCCGCGGTCCACTCTCCGGCATCCAGGGCACGCTGGAGTTCGTTCTCAGCCAGGAGGGCGCCAGGCTCGACTCGATGTACGCCGACTTGCTGCAGGAAGCGCAGCGCGAATCGGAACGGATGATGGGCCTTATCAACGAGCTGCTCGATTTCTCAAAGATCGAATCGGGCAACTTCGTGATGGAAAAGGAGCCGGTGCGCGTCGCGGGTGTGCTCAAGCGCGCCGTGCGCAGTCTGCAGCAGGTCGCCGGCCGCGACGAGATATTCCTGATGAGCGCGCATGGCCGCGACGTTCCACAGGTCATCGGCAACGTCGAGAAACTCACACAGGCGATCATCAATCTCGTCTCGAACTCACTGAAGTTCACGCCGAAGAAGGGACTCATCTCAGTCGGCGCGCAGATTGTGCGCAACGGCGAAGTGGCCGACTCGATCGTTCTGACCGTCACCGACAGCGGCATGGGCATCAAGGCCAGCGAGATCAATCAGATCTGGGAGAAGTACAAACAGAGCGGCAACAAATCCCTCCGCGGCGGAGGCGGCACGGGCCTCGGCCTCTACATCGTGAGACAGATCGTTGAGGCCCACGGCGGCGAGGTGACCGTGGCGTCACTCGAAGGCATCGGCACGAGCATGGTCATCAAGATCCCGGTCAAGAAGACGTCTGACACGGGCACCATGACCTCGCCGCGCGTCACGACTTCGTGACGCCGATTGCCGTCAGGCCGTAGAGCAGATCGTCGTCAGAGATTCCGGAGACGACTTCGCACCGTCCAACCTCGCGCGCAAAGACCATCACGCGATCGGTGCCGGTGTTCTTCTTGTCATGTTCCGTCGCGGCGATGACATCGCGAGCTTCGAGGCGCGGCAGCGGCGATGGCTGCCACGCGCGCACGGCGTCGTCGATTCGGCGCCGCACATTCTCGGGCGTGATGCCGCGTCGCACGCCGATCGCATTTGCCGCGATGATTCCCCACGCCACCGCCTCGCCGTGCGTCATCCCCTCGTACTGCAGCGCTGCTTCGATTCCGTGCGCGAGCGTGTGGCCGTAGTTGAGCAGCCGGCGCAGGTCCGCCTCTCTCGCGTCTGCCGACACGATCCCGGCTTTCACAACGATCGCCTTCCGCACGACCGTGTCGAGGTCGACGTCGCCCTTCCGTTCGAGCAGCTCGAAGAGCGACGGATCTCCGATCACACCGCCCTTCAGCGCTTCGTAAAGACCGCTGAGCTTTTCGCGCGGCGGAAGCGTCGCCAGGACAGCCGTATCCGACACGACTGCGCGAGGCGGATAAAAACTGCCGATCAGATTTTTCCCGCGCTCGTGATTGACCGCGACTTTTCCGCCGATCGAGCTGTCGACCTGGGCGAGCAGCGTCGTCGGCACGTGCACGAGATCGATCCCGCGAAGAAAGATCGAGGCCGCAAAGCCGGCGGTGTCCCCGATCATTCCGCCACCCACCACCACCGCCATCGAGTCCCGCCTTGCTCCGCGATCGAGAAGCTGCGTGACGATCGCGTTTGCGGTATCGAGCGTCTTGTTCGCCTCCCCTTCCTCGATCGTCACCGTCTCGCCTTTCGTTGGAGAGGACGACGCGACGCGCTGTCCAAGTTTCAGCAGCGCGTTGGAAGTGATCACGAAGACTCTGCCGCGCGCTGGAACGAGCTTGCCGACCGAATCGAGCAGACCCGGTCCAACGAAAACCGGATAGCCCTGGATCGTGATGAAGGGATTCACTTCAGCCGGATTCCGAGCTCGTCCAACTGCTTCGCATCGACTTGCGATGGCGCCTCGCTCATCAGATCCTGCGCCCGAGCCGTTTTGGGGAATGCGATGACATCGCGGAGCGACGTGCCTCGCGCCATCAGCATCACGATGCGGTCGAGCCCGAGGGCGATGCCGCCGTGGGGAGGCGCACCGTAGCGGAAAGCCTCCAGGAGGAAGCCGAATCGCTCGCGCGCCTCGTCTTCGGTGATGCCGAGTGCGCGAAACATTCGTGATTGGATCTCGGGGCGGTTGATGCGAATCGATCCGCCGCCAAGCTCGAGGCCGTTGAGGACGACGTCGTATGCGCGCGCGAGAGTCCCGCCCCGATCGCTCTCGAGTTTGTCGACGTCCGAGACCTTCGGCGACGTGAACGGATGATGCCGCGCGAAATAGCGCTGCGTCTCCTCGTCCCATTCGAAGAGCGGAAAGTCGACGACCCATAGAAAGTTCCACGAATCGGCGGGGATCATTCCCTGATCGCGGGCGACACGCGATCGCAGGCTGCCGAGGACATCCGACACGACGGTGTTCTTGCCCGCGACGATCAAAGCCAGGTCGCCTTCATTCGCGTGCAGCGCGTTTCGGAGCGCGTCGAATCCGGCGTCGGTGAGGAACTTCTTGATCGATGAACCGCGCTGCGCGTCGAACTTGATCCAGATCAACCCGCCCGCTCCGAGTTTCTTCGCCTCTTCTGTCAAATCGTCGATTCGCTTGCGCGAAAGCGACGCTCCGCCGGGAACGACGATCCCCCGCACGCTCTGCGCTTCGCGGAATGCCGGAAACTCGATCGACTGCGCGGCGCTCCTGATTTCGATCAGCTCCATGCCGAATCGCGTGTCAGGGCGATCGCTGCCGAATCGATCCATCGCTTCCTGCCACCTGAGCCGCGGAAACGGCGTCTTGACCGGAATATTGGCGAGCGGGAAAATAGACGTAAAAAGTCCTTCTATTAATGTATACACAAACTCTTCATCAATGAAGGACGCTTCGACGTCGATCTGCGTGAATTCCGGTTGCCGGTCGCGGCGGAGGTCTTCGTCGCGGAAGCAGCGGACGATCTGGTAGTACCGCTCCATCCCGGAGACCATCAACAATTGTTTGAAAATCTGCGGCGACTGCGGAAGCGCGTAAAACATTCCATGATGGACGCGGCTGGGCACGAGGTAGTCACGCGCTCCCTCGGGAGTCGAGCGCGTCAGCATCGGCGTCTCGATCTCGAGGAAGCCCTGCTTGTGCATGTAATCGCGGACTCCGAACGCCACGTTGTCGCGCAATGTGATGTTGCGCGTCAGCGCCGGCCGCCGCAGATCGAGGTAGCGATACTTCAGACGCAGCTCGTCGGCCGCGTCCACTTCGTCATCGATCGCGAATGGTGGCGTCTCGGATGTGTTGAGGATCTCCACGTTGCGCGCGAGCACTTCCACGTCGCCGGTCGGCAACTTCGGATTGCGCGAGTCCTCCGCGCGCGCGATCACTTCTCCGTCGATGCGCACAACGAACTCGGAACGCACCTGCTTGGCGGTGGAGAGCAGCGCCTCGCCCGCCCCCCGCGACTTATCGGTGACGACCTGACAGATGCCGCTGCGGTCGCGCAGATCGATGAACACGAGGTCGCCGAAGTCGCGGTGTTTCTGCACCCAACCGGCGAGCGTGATCTTCTGGCCGACATTTTCCTGCCGGAGAGTCCCTGCGGGAACGCGGTTCATGCCTGGAGATACCGATCCTTGTACGCGACGTAGTTCTTCCACGACTGCTCGAGATGCGCGATCTCGACATCGGCCAGCGGCCGCTTGACGCGCGCCGGAACTCCGACGACGAGCGTCCGCGGTGGAATGAGCATTCCTTCCGACACCAGCGCGCCCGCGCCGACGAGGGCGAGCTCGCCAATGATCGCGCCGTCCAGTACGCGCGATCCCATGCCGATCAGCGCGCGCCGTTCGATCGTGCAGCCGTGCACGACCGCGCCGTGACCGATCGTCACTTCTTCCGCGATCTGCACCGGAAACGTTCCGGCCGTGACATGCAGCGTGCAGTTGTCCTGGATATTCGTGCGCGGCCCGATGCGGATCGAGTGCACGTCCCCGCGAATGACGGCGCTGTACCAGATCGAGCAGTCATCTCCGAGCTCGACGTCGCCGATGACGGCCGCGTTCTCCGCGACGAAGATTCGCGCACCGAATTTCGGCTGTTTTCCCTCATAACCGCGGACAATCATGCGGGCGGAGATTAGCACGATTACAATCGACGTCATGGCGCCCGGAATGCCGTTCCGATATCGCTCGCACGAGGTGTCGCGACTCGAAGCGTTCAGCGATGTGATCTTCGGATTTGCGCTGTCGCTGATCGTCATTTCGCTCGAAGTTCCGAAGACTTACGACGCTCTGATGGAGACGATGCGCGGCATCCTGCCGTTCGCGTTCTGCTTCGGGATCTTCATCGGACTCTGGTTCGCGCATCACGAATTCTTCAAACGCTACGCGCTGCAGGACAAGACCACGATCTTCCTCAACACTGTCTTGTTGTTCGTGATTCTTTTCTACGTCTATCCGCTGAAGTTCATGTTCGTCCTCATGGCGGAGGGAATCTTCGGGCACGACGTGAAGATGCCGGTCGAACAGGCGCGCACACTCTTCACGATTTACGGCGCCGGGTTTGCCGCGGTGAACTGGCTGATCGCCTTGATGTTCTGGCACGCCGGACGCCAGCCTTCGCTCGAGCTGAACGCGGTCGAAAGACACGACACGCGCGAGAGCGTGTACGACTACTTCTTCACCGGCGCCTTCGGCGTCCTCTCGATCCTGCTCGCCTACACCGCGATCGGCTTGGCCGGCCTGATTTACTTTCTTCTCGTGATTCCAAAGACCGCGGTGCCGTGGATCATGGGCGTGAAACGCCGCAAGGTCGAAGACGCGATGCTATCGCCAGAGCCGCCAGGTCCAAGCGCCCCACAGGATCGCCCACAGCACGCTGAGCGAAGCGGTGGTGATGGTGGCGGTCGTAGCTCCGAAGTGGTCCGCTAGAACGCCCGCAACCAGGCTGGAGATGCTCATCGTCAGCGTGACGAATCCCCAATCGGCAGCGAACACGCGTCCTCGAATGAAATCGGGCACTTCGCGCTGCAGGCCGTAGGTCGATGTCTGCCACTGCGCACCGCCGCCGAGATGCGCGAGAAAAATGGCGAAGCATCCGATGGCCAGACTGTGCGAGAGGCCGAGGCCCATGTATCCGAGTCCGAAGATGAGCACGGAGAGGCTGATGAGGCGATATTGCGTTTCATCGCGATCGGAAACCGCACGCACCGCGAACGGGCCGAGGAGTGCGCCGAGTCCGCGCGCGGCGAAGAGGAGTCCGATGCCAAACGCGCCGGCCTTGAAGACCTCCCTTCCGAAGACACTCAGAAGCGCGACCGTTCCCGCCCCCATCCCGTAGCCGCCTTTGGAGAGCAGCAGCGCGAGAACGCGGGGATGCGCGCGTGCATACGGGATGAGGGTCGTTGGTTGTGTAGTCACAGGTTCTTCCACAACTTCACTCACACCTTCCGAGAAGCGCGCGCGGATTTGCCACAGGATGCCGGCCGAGATCAAAAAGCTGATCGCATCGACGATAAACGACGCGTCTCTTCCGAATCGCATCGTCACCGCGCCGCCGAGTCCTGCGCCGACCGCGAGCATCGTTCCCCACGTCGAACCCATCAGCACCGTTGCGGGCCCGAGTTCCTCGCGCTTGACGATGTTCGGTAGCGCCGCCTGCGACGCCGGCTCGAAATATGCCGATCCGATCGAAATCACCACGACGCCCAGATATGCGAAGGGGAGCAGCGCCGGCGAGCGCGCGAGCAGCGGCACGAGGCAGGCTCCCGTTCGAATCAGGTCGACGACGATCATCAGTTTCCTGCGATCGACGCGATCGACGGTCCGTCCGGCGATGGGCGTGAAGAAAAAGATCGGAAGCGACTGACAAAGCAGGATCAGCGAGGCGAGGGTTGCCGAGCCGGTGAGCTGCAAGACGAGATCGAGCAGCGCAACGGTGAGGAACCAGTCGCCGCCGAGGGAGATCAGCGTGCCGGCGTAGAGCAGGCGGAAATCGCGATTGTGCCGGAGCAGGCGCCAGTACATTGCGAGCGCGGGATTGTAACGTTCACGATCCGGCGGGAACTGACATGGTGATGCGGGTCCTGGCGATGGCGGTACTCCTGGCTGCAACACAGACTTCCGCAATCGATTATTCAGTCTATTTCTGGCCCGCACCGGGCAACGCAGCCGAACGGAGCGTGGCCGGCGTCGAACGTCAATTCGCGGTGGTCGTCAACGTCGCCGACGGCATCGGATCGCATTCGTACAAACTGCTCTTGCGGGCCTTCGCACCCGACGGATCGCTGGCGTGCGAGACGACGACAACCGTCGTGCCGTGGCAGGGAAAATCGAGCCTGAAGCGCGTCGCGTGGTTCGAGGCGTCCTACTCCGACAAGCAGGGCGATCGAAAAGTGCGTCCCGGAAAATATCTCCTGCGCGCTTACCTCACCGAGCAAGTCCTCCCCGGCCAACACCCCGAAGACACCAACCTCGGCAACAACCAATTCCCGCTCGAGCCGCCGCAGTACACGCCGGTCGAGTTCGATGTGCGTCCCGGGGCGGCGGAGATCCGGTGCGCGGTGCCGTCATTCGCGCCCGGCCCGGAGCGGCGTTAGGCCGGCATGCTCGCGCGCTCGTAGGTCAGAAAAGAATACGGATACTGATTCTTCTCGTCGGCGTCGCAATGCTCTGAGTCGACGAGGATCCACTCCGTCACGTCGTCGAATTCCGGGAAAAACGCGTCGCCTTCGATCTCCGCGTGCACGCGAGTGAGGTACATGCGATCGGCGCGGTGAATCGTCTGCTCGAAAATCTTTCCGCCGCCGGCGATGAACGGCTGTTCGTCGAGGCGCGCGATCTCGATCGCCCGTTCGATCGAAGGGGCGGTCAGCGCACCATCGGCGTGGAAGTCGCGATCGTGAGTGATGACGACGATCGTGCGGCCGGGAAGCGGAGCTTCGAGCGACTCGTACGTCTTACGCCCCATCAGCAGATGATGTCCCATGGTCAGCGATTTGAAGCGCTTCAGGTCGGTCGATTGACGGAATGGAAGCCGGTTGCCGTTGCCGATGACGTTGTTGGTCGAAAGGATGGCGATGATCGAAAGCGTCATACGGCGATCGGCGCTTTGATGCTCGGATGCGGATCGTAGTTCTCGAGCGTGAAGTCGCCGAAACGAAAATCGAAAATCGATTTGACGTCCGGATTGAGCGTCATCGACGGCAACGGCCGCGGCTCCCGCGTGACCTGCAATCGCGCCTGTTCGAGATGATTGGAGTAGAGATGCGTGTCGCCGAATGTGACGATCAAGTCGCCGGGCCGCAGATTGCAGACCTGCGCCACCATCATCGTCAGCAGCGCGTACGACGCGATATTGAACGGCACGCCCAGGAAAACGTCGGCGCTGCGCTGGTACATCTGGCACGACAGCCGCCCGTCCGCGACGTAGAACTGGAAGAACGCGTGACAGGGGGCGAGCGCCATCTTGTCGAGATCGGCGACATTCCAGGCGCTGACGATGAGGCGGCGTGAATCGGGAGTGCGCCGGATATCTTCGATCACCTTCGAAATCTGGTCAATATGTTGACCATTGGGCGCGGGCCATGAGCGCCACTGATATCCGTAGATCGGCCCGAGCTCGCCATTCGCGTCGGCCCACTCATCCCAGATCGTGACCTTGTTCTCGCGAAGCCACTGCAAATTCGTATCACCGCGCAGAAACCACAGCAGTTCGTAAATGATCGATCGCAGATGCAGTTTCTTCGTCGTCAGCAGCGGAAATCCCGAGCTGAGATCACATCGGACCTGGGATCCGAAGACGCTCAGCGTGCCGGTGCCGGTGCGATCCGACTTCGGTTGGCCGTGGTCGAGGATGTGGCGGACGAGTGTGAGGTATTGCTGCATGATTGATTTTAGCCGGTTGTCGGTAGCCGGTGGCCGGTGACTGTTTGCTTGCACGGTCCCACTGGCCACCGTTAACCGGCCACCGGCCACTCCCTTGGTACACTCCGCGCTCCATGCTCAACCTCGGTGAGCGATCGGCGGAAGAACTCGCGGAAACATACGGCACGCCACTCTACGTCTACGACGCGGCCGTTGTCCGCCGCCAGATCGAGCGGGTAAAAAAAGCATTCGGCTCCCTCCCCTTCTGCCCTTTCTACGCCATGAAGGCGAACGGCTCGCTCGCGATCCTCGATCTGATTCGCGGCAACGGCTTCGGATGCGATTGCGTCTCGCCCGGCGAAATCTACATCGCGCGGCAGGCGGGCTTCACGGCCGACGAAATATGGTTCACCTGCTCGAATGTGTCGGATGAGGACCTGCGCTGCATCGACGACGAGCGCATCGTCGTCAACGTCAACTCGATCTCGGAGATCGATCGCGTTCTGAGCCTCGATCTCCAGAATCCGATCGCATTGCGCGTGAACACCGACGTTGGCGCGGGTCACCACGCCGACGTCGTGACTGCCGGCGGAGGCGTGAAATTCGGCATCGATCTGGCCCAGGTCAACGACGCGCGGATGATCGTCGAGGACGGCGGGCGCAGAGTCGTCGGATTGCACGCGCACATCGGATCGGGAATCGATGACCTCGTCCCGCTCATCGAGTCGGCGAAGCGCCTTCTCGACCTGTCGCCCGATTTTGCGAACCTTCGCTGGCTCAATTTCGGCGGCGGAATCTCGATCCCGTACCGGCCGGGCGACAAGGAATTTCCGATCGATGACTACGGCAGCGAGCTGACGCGCGTGGCCGACCGGCTGCTCCGCGCGCGCGACCTCACCGCTATTCTCGAGCCGGGACGTTATGTCGTCGCGCAATCGGGCGCGCTGCTGGCGCGCGTTACGGCCAAGCGCATGAGCGGCGGCTTGTGGTGGCTCGGCTGCGATACCGGCTTCAATCATCTCGTGCGGCCGTCGAAATACGGCGCCTACCACCACATCGTAAACGCGTCGCGCAAATCGAAATCGAGAGAGGAGTACGTCGTCGCCGGCAATCTCTGCGAGTCGGGCGATGTCTTCACGCGCGATGCGATGGGCAACGTGACCCCGCGCATGCTCGATCACACGGAAGTCGGCGACCTGATCGCCTTTCTCGACGCCGGGGCGTACGGATTCTCGATGGCTTCGCACTACAACGCGCGACTGCTGCCGCCCGAGGTGATGATCGACGGTGCGTCGGCGCGTCTGATTCGGGAACGGCAGGCGCTGGAAGATCTCGTGAAGGGACAACGATGAAATCGCTCGCCGTTCTCTGTTTGCTGTTGGCCGTGCTTCTCTTTGCATCATGCGCTACGACAACGACGAAACCCATGCTTGATCTCAAAATCATCAACGGACGCATTCTCGATGGCACCGGCGCGCCGTGGTATCGCGGCGATATCGGCGTCCGCGGCGACACGATCGTCGCGATCGGCGATCTGTCATCGACTCCGGCAAACACGACACTCGACGCGCGCCAGAACATCGTCTCCCCCGGCTTCATCGACCTCCTTGGCCAATCGCAGATGTCGGTGCTCGTCGATCCCCATCTCGAGCCAAAAGTCCGGCAGGGTGTGACGACCGAGGTCACCGGCGAGGGAAGTTCGCCCGGTCCGGCGATCGCGAGTCGTGAGACCGGACAGGAGGCGCGCTTCGCGCGTTTTGCGGATTACCTCGCGGCAGTCGAGAAGAGCGGATCGGCCATCAACTTCGCGCTCTTCGTCGGCGCATCGAATCCGCGCGAGATCGTGATCGGCGACGTCAATCGGCAGCCGACGGTCGACGAGATGCGCGAGATGGAAAAGATCATTGATCAGGCGATGCGCGAGGGGGCGATCGGCATCTCGACTTCGCTGATCTATCTGCCGGCGATGTATTCGATGACCGAAGAAATCATCAACATGTCGAAGGTGGCCGCGAAATATGGCGGCGTTTACTTCAGCCACATTCGCGACGAAGGGGACAAGATCGACTCCGCGCTCGACGAGATTTTTCAGATCGCGCGCGAGGCGCACATTCCGATCAATGTCTGGCACATGAAGGTCGGCGGCCGCGCCAACTGGGGAAAGATGCCGCATGTCATCGATCGCATCAACGCGGCGCGAGCCGAGGGGATCGATGTTGCAGCGAATGTGTATCCGTACATCGCATCGTCGACGTCATTGAGCACGCTCGCGCCCGACTGGGCTCTCGAAGGCGGATACTCGGAATTCAAGAAGCGTCTCGCCGATCCGGAACAGCGCGCGCGGATTTCGTCGTCGCTGCACGATCAGTTCGAAAAGCGCGGCGAACGCGGAATCTACGTCGCGCGGATCGCGAATCCGGCTTTCGCGCAGTACGAGAAAAAATTCATCGAGCAGATCGCGACCGAGATGAGCGTCACGCCGGAAGAGGCGTTGATGCGCCTGTTCAGCGAGACGCCGATGTCGCCCAGCGTGATCTTCTTCTCGATGAACGAGGACGACGTGCAATATGCGCTGAAGCAGCCGTGGGTGTCGGTCGGATCGGATTCCGGATCGCCGACACCGCAGGCGCGCGCGACGCAGGCCGGCGTACACCCGCGCGCCTACGGCACATTCCCCCGCGTTCTCGGCCACTACGTTCGCGACGTGAAGCTCTTCACGCTCGAGGAAGCCGTTCGGAAGATCACCTCGCAGGCCGCCGACCGCGCGCAACTGATCGATCGCGGCGTGCTGCGTCCGGGAATGAAAGCGGATATCGTGGTCTTCGATCCCGAAAAGATTCGCGATGTGGCGACCTACGAAGATCCGCATCATTTTTCTGAGGGAATCATCGACGTTGTGGTCAATGGCGTGGCGGTGATGCGGGATGAGCAAATGACCGTGGCATTACCTGGCCGAGCTCTTCGAGGGCGTGGCTGGGATGGGAAGAAATGAATTTGGAATTTGGAATTCGGAATTTGGAATTCAGAAAGAGGCCTCATTCTGAATTCCAAATTCCAAATTCCCAATTTCCAATTCGTTTTTTGGCATGGTGAACAACTCGAACGAGAAGCTGGTCCGCGCCGTCGGCCTCTGGGGCCTGGTCGCGATGTGCATCAACGCCGTCATCGGCAGCGGCGTCTTCCTGCTTCCATCAGAGTCGTACAGACTTCTCGGCCCGTTTTCGCTGTGGGCGCCGCTGATCTTCGCGCTTCCGGTTTTCATCCTGGCGTTGTGCTTCGCTGAGGCCGCGAGCCATTTCAGCGAACCGGGCGGCGCGTACCTTTACTCGCGTACGGCCTTCGGCGATTTCATCGGATTCGAAACGGGATGGATGAACTGGCTGGCGCGCGTGACGTCGCTGGCGTCGCTCTCCAACGGATTTGTCGTCTCGCTGGCGCGATTCTATCCGCCACTAGGCTCCGGCATCTTGCGCAGCGCGCTGATCATCGGGTCGTTGCTCATCCTCGGAATCATTCACTTCATCGGCGTGAAATACGGCGCGGTGTCGATCTACGTCCTCACGTTTGGCAAAGTCGTGCCGCTGGTCGGCTTCATCATCCTCGCGCTCATCCTGTTTCCACACAATCCCATTCCGGCATCGATGCATTTGCCGGGACACGGAACGGATTGGGGCGGCGCGGCTCTCTTCATGCTCTTCGCTTACGCCGGCTTCGAAAACCTCGGCGTTCCGGCCGGCGAGTACAAGAATCCGCGGCGCGATCTGCCGAAGGCACTTCTGATCGGACTGTTGATCATCGGCGCGATTTACGTTCTGGCGCAGCTCGGCGCAATGGCGGCGCTGACGAATCTCGCTGCCAGCCAGACGCCGATCGCCGATGCCGCCGCGGCGCTCGTCGGGACCTGGGGCGCGGTCGTCATCACGCTCGGCGCGGTGATGTCGATGGCCGGCACAAACTCCGGGACCGTGCTCGAAGGCTCACGCATGCTTTACGCGCTCTCGCTCGATCGGCGGATGGGCGCGATCAGCTACGTGCATCCCGGATATCGGACGCCGACGGTCGCGATCGTCGTGCACGTCATCGTCGCGACGATCCTGGCGCTCATCAGCACGTTCGCGAACATGGCGCTGTTCTCAGCGGGCGCACGTTTGACCACGTATCTCTTCACGTGCGCCGCGCTCCCTCGCCTTCGCAAGTTGAATGAAGGATTTCGCACGCCCGGTCTGTGGATGCCAATTCTCGGAACTCTGATTTCTCTCGCGCTGGTCGTGAGCCTGGATCGCGTGAAGCTTCTGGCGGGGGCTATCGCGCTGATCCTGGGCGCCTTGATCTGGCTGGCCACGCGTACTCCGGCCAAAAGTGCAGTAAATTAGTGTCATGCGACGAACACTGGCTGCTGCCCTGATTCTTGCCGGCTGCGCGACGGTCATCAATGACCAGAAGGAAACGATCGCTGTTCGATCTGAGCCCGCGGGCGCGGTCGTCACTGTCGATTGCGGATCGTCGCCGATGTACGGCGGCCTGACGCCAGCTTCGATCATCATTGACCGCACTGCCGATCCTTGCGCGTTCACGATCGCGAAGGATGGTTACGGCGAACAGCGCGTCGAGCTGACGCGGAAGACTTCAGGTGCGACCAGGGGAAACAAAGTTGCCGGCGTCGTCGCCGGTTCGCTCCTCTATGTGGTCGGATTGCTCGCGACGTCGGATTCCAGTTGGATCGATCCGTTCGATGCCGCCCAGGGTGGATGGGAAATCGGTTCCGCGATTGGCGAGAAGCCCGGCAACGCGATCGATCGGAAGACCGGCGCCGCCTATAAACATTTTCCCGGAAAAGTGTTTGTGAAGCTCGATCCGCAGCAGACTAACTGAACAGCCAGCTGCAGACCGCTACTGCGACGATCGCGGCAACCAGATCGCCGACCAGGGCCGATGGAATCGCGTGGCGCGTTCTCTTGACGCCGACCGCGCCGAAGTAGACAGCCAGCACGTAGAACGTCGTTTCAGAGCCGCCGTAGATCGTCGCGGCCGTCCGGCCGATGAGCGAGTCGGGGCCGAATTGCTTGATGACGTCGGTCGCGAGCGCCAGTGATCCGCTTCCCGACAGCGTCCGCAGAATCACCAGCGGAAAGATCTCAGGGGGAAACCGCGTCGCGCTGAGCAAAGGCCGCAGCGCCTCAGTGAGCAGGTCCATTGCGCCCGAGCCGCGGAACATTCCGATCGCAACGAGAATCCCGACGAGGAACGGGATGATCCGCACCGCGACCTGAAATCCTTCTTTCGCGCCTTCGATGAAGACGTCGTAGACCTTGATCTTTCTTGCGATTCCGAAGAGTGGGATGAAGACGAGCAGCACCGGAATCGCCCACAGCGAGATGGCGCCGAGGATTTGCCGGATCACTCGGCTTCCTCGTATGGAAAGAATCGCTGCAGAATCTTGGAGGTCGTCACGGCCGCTACCGTGCCGCAAAACGTCGCGATGACCGTCGTGGAGATGATCGCGGTGGGGTTCGTCGCGCCGGCCGCGGCCAGCACGCCGATGATTGTGGCCGGGATCAGCTGGATGCCGCCGGTGTTGAGCGTCATGAAGGTGACCATCGCGTTCGACGCTGTTTCTTTTTGTGGATTGAGCTCCTGCAGCTCCTCCATCGCCTTGATGCCGAGGGGCGTGGCGGCGTTCGAGAGTCCGAGCATGTTTGCGGCGATATTCAGGATCATCGCGCCGACGGCCGGGTGGTCGGGGGGGATTTCGGGAAAGAGCAGCCGGCTGAATGGACGTAGTGCGCGTCCGAGAAGTGAAATCAGGCCGGCCTTCTCCGCGATCCGCATGATGCCGAGCCACAGCGTCATGATGCCGACGAGGCCGAGCGCGATCTCGACGGCGGTCTTCGCGGAATCGACCGCTCCTTTCGTGACTCCGGCGGCCGTTCCGTTGAATGCCGCAACGAGCAGAGCGATCGCCATCAGGGCGAACCAGATGTAGTTGAGCATCAGCGGCCCTCCAATGCGCGCAACAGTGCGAGCGCCTGCGGGTAGCCGGGCCGCAGTCGCAAAGCGGCGCGCGCGTTTTCTCGCGCTGCAATCGTATCGCCGTGTTGAGCCTCGAGGACGGCAATGTTCAGCAGATTGCTGGCATCGGCGGGATCGAAACGATGCGCCGACTGGAAGGCCTTCAACGCCTGATTCGGTTGATTCGATTGCACGAGCTCGACTCCGGCCTGCTTGAACGCAGCCGCGGCGCGCGCGTGCAGCGTGGCCGGGTCGCGGGTGATCGTCTCCGTGTCAGCGACCAGGAGTGCAGCGTCGTCCAGCCGATGCAGCTCGAGAAGATAGACGACCATGTTCGTCCGTTCATGTGCCCGTCCGTCGTCGAGGCCGAAGTTCCAGCAGACGAAGACGCCGAGAGCTGCTGCCGCAACCCAGTGCCAGATGCGAGGCCGCACGAACATCGCGCCGCTCGCGATGCACATCGGAATCAAGAGCGGCAATCGATATCGGGACGAGACGAAGAAAATCGCAACCGAGACGGCGTAAATCGGAATGAACAAAGCCCACACCGCGAATTGGCGATTGCGGAGACTCCGTGCCGTGCCCACCAGTCCCAGCGGGAATAGCAGCCAGGGGGCGACGACGAGAACTTTCAGCGGCGACGCCACGTCCTTCGCAAAATACGCATAGCTGTAGTTCAACGCGAGATCGGTCTGGTTGAAGGTGTAAGCGAGTTTTCGCACAAACAGCGTCAACGCGGCGGCCGGATGCGACTCGATCCACATCCAGGCGCGGCGATAGAACGAACCGTGCGACGCTTCGTCGCGCGCCGCGTCCTCCTGCTGTCCGGCAATGGTCGGACGGATCCCTGGAACATGGTGATACGTCCCATCGGCCTCGGGATTGTTGCCGATGTAGAAATTGAGCCCGCCGTGCGAGGCGATGATCACGACCTGCCCCGACGCGACGTAGTTGCGGATCGTGACCGGAACGATCGGCAATGCGCAGGCGACGGCGAACAACGCCGCGACGCGCCACCCGCGTGTCCGCACGATCGCAATCGCGAGCAGAGGAATCCACACGATGGCATTCGGACGATTGAGAACGAAAAGGCCGGCCGTGAGTCCGGTCGCGAAGAAAAGCGCAGGATCCTTTTCGATCAGAGCGTGCGCGAGCAGGCCGAGCGTCACCGCCACCAGGAATGGATCGAGTGCCGCCTGCAGAAATGTGACCTCATAAAACGCGATGACGCCGGTCAGAATCGCGAGAATGGCCGCGATCGTTGCGGCCCGATCGCCGAACCAGAGTCTTGCGCAATCGAAGATGAGCAGCACCGCCATCGCACCGAGAACAATCTGCACGAGTCGGACGACGAAGAGGTTCACGTCAAGCGCGCGGAGAAAATAGATGTAAAGCGGCGAGACGAAGAACGGCTGCTGCGTCGGGTAGCGCGCGAGCGCGACGTATGTGCTTTCGTCAAGATCGCCGCGCGGCTGCAGCAGCGGATGATCCTGCAGCGCGTACAGCACGGCGCCCTTCACGAGCAGCGCAGCGACGAAAAGAAAAAGCGCCCGGCGCCATGGATAGCGCCGGGCGTTGTTGGACTGCCGCTTCAGAATCCTAGAAGTCTACTCGCACCGAGGCGATGAATCGTCGCGCGGCTGCCCACGATGTGGCCTTCCCGTAGGTGGGATTCGGCTTCGTGGTCGGCTGTGCGATGAAAGGGAACGTGGCGGTCGGCACCGGCGGATCGAGGTACGGGACGCGATCAACCGAGAGGACCGTCTGCTGATTCAGCGCGTTGAGGATGCGACCTTCGAGCGAAACGCGGCTGCGTCCCACGGGGATGCCGTAAGACGCGCTGAGGTCGAAGTTCGACCAGTTCGAGAGATGATGACTGCCGGCACGCTCCAGGTAGTGGTCGTAGAAACCATAAGGAACATCCTGTCCAATCGGAGTCCACGGCGCGCCCGACTGAAAGCGGTAGAAACCGCCGAAATTCAGATTAGGCATGACTTCGTAGCTGGCAAAAGCTTTGAAGACGTGCGTGCGGTTGTTCCAGAACGGGCCATAGCGCAACGGGTCCTCGATCAAGAGACCGCCGCCGTCCTCGAGGGCCGAGGCTGTATTGTAAGTTCCGCCTCCTCCTGGATAATCGAAGTCGAAGTTTCCGTACAGCCGGCTCCACGTGTAGTTGATGTCTGCCGACCACCGGTTCGCGAGGTGGCGTGCGAGATCGACAGTGACGCCGTAGTAGCGGCGCTTTGCATTGGAGAGATTCCCCGCGAAGAAGTCTCCATCGGGCTGCGGAACTGGAAAGTCCTCGATGAAGCGCTTCGTGTCGCGGAACATGCCGAATGCATCGAAAGACCACGCCGACGCAAGCGGCCTCGCATAACCGACGAGGTATTCATCGGTGTAGGTCGGTTTCGTTCCTGGAAGAATGATCGCGTTGCCGGTCTCGCCGGTGTTGGGTGAGTCGGTGAGGAGCGCGCCGGTGGTGGCATTGAAGGTCGCTGTTGCCGTGATGAGGCCGAATGGCGCGAGTCCTCGGGCGGTGCTCTTCTGCTCCATGTTCGAGTAGCGGGCGTAATTCGCGTACAGCTTGTCGCCGCTGTTGGCGCGCAGGTTGTAGTTCACGCCGATGCGCGGCTGGATCTGCTCGCCGAAGTTGAACTTGAGAAATGTGAGGGCGTGCGCTCCCTTCTCGCCAAACTCATCGCGGTTGCTCAGCACACCAAGGTCGACGTTCAAACGGGGCGTGATCGTGACGGAGTCCTGCGCGTAAATGCTGTACGTCTTGCCGAACGAAAGCAGCGGCGGCTGGTCGGGGTAGTACCGCGCCCGCAGGCGTCCTCCGCTGATCGTCGTGATGGTTCCCCATCCGTTCGCCGATCGGTGGAGGTGTTCCTCGCCGTATTCGTACCCGGCTCCGACTTTGACCTGATGATTCATTCCGGCGAAGTCGAAGAATTGGGACAGAGCGACCTTCGCTTGATTGTTCTTGTAGTCCTGGAGATTCTCCTTGACCGCCGCACCGCCTGCGCTCACGAGCGTGCCGCCGCCCCTGGGATCGGGAATGGAGACCGCTCCCATATGTCGGAGGTCGTTGATGTTGAAAGCCGGCTTGAATCCGAGGTCCGTGCGCGCGACGATGTCGTTGGATTCGCTCGATTGCAGAACCTTGGCCTCGATCAGCGTGTTTCTGGTCGAGTTCCAGTTGTAGTCGAGAGTTCCGATGCGGTTGACGTTTTTGAAATCGGTTGCTCGTTCGGGTAGGAAAAAGTAGCCGATGCCGCTGTTCGGATCGTTCAGCGGAATATGGCGATATCCAGCCGATACAAATTGCGACGATGTCGGGCTGACCGTCAATTTCCCGAATACTTCTTTGATCGTCTGCTTCTCATCAGGCACAGCTCCGAAGAAGTTCGTGCGGTTCTTCGTGTCGATTTTCTCATAGCGTCCAGAGGCATAACCGAAGATGTGATCGCGCCAGATCGGACCGCCGATGTTGGCCGCCGTCCGTGAGCGGTCGGTGTTGATCTTCGCCGTGGGATCTTTCGCGCCCGCCGACCAACTGGCAGGCTGGAGTTCTTCGCGAACTGCACCGGCCAGCTCATTGGTGCCCGATTTGGTTACCGCGTTGAACACGAGGCCCGTCGCGCGGCCAAACTCTGCGGAGAATGCTCCTCGCTTGACGTTGACGTCCGCGATATCGAGTTCATTGGTATCGGTGTTCATGATGCCGACGTAACCGAACAGAGGATTGGTCACGCTCGCGCCGTCGAGCAGGAAGCTGTTTTCCTGACGACCGCCTCCGGAGACCGGCGCGAAACCGGTTCCTTCAGCCACGCCCGGTGCCAGCTGGAAGAGTCCCTGATACGTTCGCGGCAACGGCAGCTTCTCGATCGTCTTCGCGTCGTAATTGAAATTCACCTCGGTCGACTTCATATCGACGGTCGGCGCGGCTGCGCTCACCGTGATCGACTCCGAGACGGCCGGCGTCAACTTCAAATTGAGTGGAGTATTTTGGTCGACCCCGACGACCGCGTCGCCGCGCGTCGTGCCGAGACCGGCCAGCGTCGCGGTCACGGTGTACCTGCCGGGTGGAAGTTTTTGAAACGAATAATTGCCGGTGGAATCGGTGAAGGTATCTCGACCTTTTGGTAGCACCGGACTAGTTGCGGTAATTGTGACCCCCGGCAAAGGGCTGCCGCCATTGTCGCGAATGACACCGCTGATCGATCCGTACACGTCGGCATACACATTGACGACGCCGGCGAGCAGGACAGCAGTGATCGCGACAAATCTCGCAGAAGATTTGAAGCTCATACGATCTCCTCTAAGGTTTGTGGTTAAAACTAGATTTTGCGAAGGGCGGGATTGTAGTGGAAAGTATTTGACGTGGCGACCTGAACCATGGCACGAATTTTTCTTGCACTCTTTATTTCGCTCGCTGCTTGCAGCAGAGACCTGCGAGTTGAAAGGCCGCGGCC
Organism: Acidobacteriota bacterium; assembly: GCA_030948915.1. Classification (GTDB taxonomy): domain Bacteria; phylum Acidobacteriota; class Thermoanaerobaculia; order Gp7-AA8; family Gp7-AA8; genus Gp7-AA10. The sequence goes on along the minus strand of JALYZI010000146.1, from coordinate 38,169 downwards.
GTCGATTCTCCTCATCACGCTCGATACGACGCGTGCCGATGCCATGCGGCCCGATGTCGCGCCGAACTTCAATGCACTCGCAGCGCGCGGACTCCGATTCAATCAGGCATACACGCCGGTCCCGCAAACATTGGCGGCGCATTGCTCGATCATGACCGGGCTCTATCCCGCCGGGCATGGCGTTCACGAAAACGGCCGCTATCTTTCCGATCGTGTCCCGCTTCTCGCGGAACAGTTGAAGGCTGCCGGATATCGCACCGCGGCATTCGTCTCCGCGTTTGCGCTGGCGCGCCGCTTCGGACTCGCTCGCGGTTTCGATGTCTACGACGATCAGATGCCGGAACCGCAGGAGGAGCGCACCGCGAAGGAGACCACCGATCGCGTCCTTGCCTACCTCGCGCAGCCTTCGAGTAAAACATCATTCATTTGGGTTCATTATTATGATCCACATTTCCCGTACACGCCGCCCCCACCCCTCCGCGGATACCTCGGTGAAGTGACGTTCATGGATCAGCAGTTAGGCCGGCTGCTGTCGGCGTTTCGCGGCGCGGTCATCATCGCCGGCGATCACGGCGAGGGTCTCGGCGAACACGGCGAGGCGCAGCACGGCAATCTGCTCTATCAGGCGACGATGCACGTGCCGCTGTTGCTCGTCGGGCCCGGAGTTGCGGCCGGCGTGAATGATACGCCGGTCAGCACGCGGCGGATCTTCCACACGATTCGCGATTGGGCGGGTCTCGATGCATCGCACTCGCTGCGGCGCAACGAGAAGGAGGTCGTGGTCGGCGAGGCGATGAAACCATTTCTCGACTACGGATGGCAGCCGCAGGTGATGGCGCTGGAGAATCGGCTCAAGACCATCTCGGCGGGAAAAATCGAAGTCCACGATGTCATCGCCGATCCGGCCGAGGTGCGTGATCTCGCTGCGACGGCGAATATCTCGCGCGAAGTTCGCGCAGCACTTCGCGACTATCCGATTCCGTCGCAGAATGTTTCGGCGCCGACCGCCGCCACCGACGAAGAACGCCGCAAGCTCGCCAGCCTCGGCTACGTCTCGGCGACGACGAAGCCGGTCGTGCGGCCGGACGCTCCCCGCCCTGCCGATAAGGCGCGTCTCTTCACTCTGCTCGATGCAGCCGCGCAACTTTTCGTTGCGCAGCGCTATCGCGAAGTGATCCCCATTCTCGATCGCATTCTCAAAGACGATCCGCACAATCTCGATTCGGCGCTGCGGCTGGCGACGGCGTATTCCTCGCTGGGCCGCGATCGCGAGGCGTTAGCGGCGTTCGAGCGCGCACAGGCCATCGATCCGAGCTCCGAGGATGTGAGGACGTATCTCGCTCTGCATCTTGCGCGCGGGAAGGATTGGCAAAAAGCGATTCCGCTTCTCGAGCGCGTCGTCGCTGAGAATCCCGATCGGCTGCCGGCTGTCGAGGCGCTGGCTCTCGTCCGCGAGCGGCAGGGACGGATCGAAGACGCGATCCGGCTGCGACAACAGATCTACCGTCAACGCACTCCGAGCGCGGGGGAGCTCGTGCAACTCGGAAAAATGGCGATGTACGCCGGGCAGACCGCGGCGGCCATCGATGCGTTCGAGAAAGCGCACAGCGATCACGATCTCGAGTTAGGCGTGCTGTATCTCGCCGCCGGGCGACTGCCGGAGGCGCGCGAAACGCTCGATCGCGTTCCGGTGTCCGATCCCGGCTACGCGATGGCTCTCTTCAAGCGCGCACAGGTGAGCGTCCTGCTGCGGGAGCCTGACGCGCACGCGCGCATCGAGGCGGCGCGCGCGCACGCAACGCCGCTCACGCGCGAGTTGATCGCACGTGAGCGGCTGTTCGGTGGCCTTTAGAACTGAATTCGCGCGGTGAGCTGGTACCGGCGCGGTGCGTAGAACGACTGCGCGAACGGCGCTCGCACTGCCCAGTCGGCGCGGTTGAACGTCGCGTTCGGCGAAAGGAGCGGCTTCAGCACCGCATCGGAGATGGAGTCGGGAATCGGTACAGTCTTCGCGCTCGGGTTGCTCACGACGTTGATAAAGCCGAGTGAGCTGGTCGAAGCGGAAGTGCCCGTTCCGATGCGCGTTTCGAAGTTGTATCCAGTCTGCCTGTTCAGCAGGTTGAAGACGTCCGCTGCGAGCTGGAAATTCAGACCCATGGGAAGCCGGATGTTCTGCGTGTAGTTGAAATCGAACTGATAGTGCGACGGCGAGGTGCGCGTTCCCGCTGGCTCTGCATAGCGGTTCGTGTCACTGGCTGACGTTGTGAACTGGCGATACGGCAGCACGCTCTCGAGCTGGTACGGCTGGCCCGTCTGATATACGAAGAACAGTCCGCTGGTCGCCTGCCACGGTAGAGCATATGTGCTGTTGACCTTCAGGTTGTTGCGGCGATCGCCGCGAAGATTTCCGTATTTGTTGTTCCACAACTGCCGGCCGGGGCCGTCGCCGATGTTCGACGAGCCGATGAAGATCGCTGCGTCGTTGGCAAAGCTGAACGACGAGTTGTCCTGATCGAAATTGCCGTAGTAATGGCTCCAGGTGTAGGAACCGCCGACCGTCAGATTCCTGGCGCGGTAATCTGCTTCGCCAGTGGCCTCGTAATATTTCGTAAAGGCGCCGTCCAGATTCGCGATGACATAGGACGAACCGCTGCCGATCGCGCCGCGAATACCCACCGCGGGCGAGACAGTGCCGAGGTTCGGAACGTAGGGATCTCTCGAGATGCCAGCCGGCGCTTCGAAATCAGAGCGCGCCGTGTTGTTGGTGTCCTCGAGATAGTGGTTGCCCTTGCGATATCGCGTGTAGAGGCGCGACGTGAGGCCCGAGGTCAACTGGCGGCTGGTGCCGAGCATGACCTCGTTGATCTGCGGATGCTTGATCCCATCCTGCCACCACTTGCCCGACGACGATGCGTTCGGTGCAATGCCGAGGACGTTGGCGTTCTGGTCGAAGTAGACGTTGAGCTGCTGGACGAGATTGCGATCCCACGATGCAGCGCGGGCATCCGAGTTCGCCGGCGGCATGTAGCGGGCGAAACTCGCCCAGACCGTGCCGGATGGGTTGTACGCCCAGGTCGCGCCGAGGCGCGGCTGGATCATGTCTTTGTAGTTGAATCGGTGCATCAGATATTTCGTGCCGGGGGAGGCGACCAGGCCGGCAACGTTGTCCGCCTTCTTCAATCCCTGGCCGTACAGCGTGTCCTGGCTATCGAGCACGCCGATGTTGAAGGTCCAGTTGTTCATGTGAATGGTGTCGTTGATCTCGAAGTTCGTCGTGAGGATTTCCGAGTGAATCGTCGGAACGCCGGTCGCTCCCTGCTGACTGACCTGAGCGCGGAAGAACGAATTGGTGGCTGTCCCGCAAACGTTTGCCGGGCAAATAGTGCCCGCCGCTCCGGTCCCTGCCGGAACGTCGATGAGTCCCCATCCGTTCGACAACTGGAAGCGATCCTCGGAATCCTTCAGGTGCTGGAAACCAGCGTGCAGGTCGTGCGTGATCTTGGTGCCCAGCGTGTAGTTGAACGCGGCCTGCCCGTTCTTGCGGTAGAAGCTGTCGTCGTCGCGCGAGAACTGCCCGAAGCCGACGGTGCCGCCGCCGGTCTTCGCGCCCGGCGTGCAGTTGAGATTGAACTGTGCTGGATTCTGCGGGCAGACGAATCCGTACTGATTGACGAACGGCGCAACGAATGCGCTCTGCGCCGCATTCGTTGAGATCGGGCTCGGAACGATGAAGCGGCCCAGATTCCCCAACTGCGTGATGTCGAGATGGGTGCCCTTGGCAAAATTGGGAACAACGGTCGCGACATTCGACGCGGTACCCGTGCCCGGATTCCGGTAGTCGTACACCTTCGCGCTGGCGAAGCCCTGCGAGTTGATGACCCACGAACCCTCCAACGCGGAGATCTTCAGGTTCGTCTTGGAGTCGGTGCCGGTCGTCGATGCCTGCGTCGAGCCGAACGAGGAAGGTGTCTCGTCCGCTTTGGAATTGCGATAGCTGCCGTTGATGAGCAGCGACGACAGCGGAGTGAACGTCGCTTTGCCGAACCAGTCGGTCCGGTCGAGCTTGTACTGCGGCAGATCGCCGTAGACGTTCGCCTGGTTCGATCTTTTGAACTGCGGACGGTAGTAGGATCCGTAGAAGAAGAGGCGATCACGCAGGATGGGACCGCCGGCGTTTACGTTGGCCCAGGTCCTGTTCTGCTGATACGTCAGAAGCTGCGATCCACTCTGGTTCGCGACGAAGCCTTTGTTCAACAGCGTATAGCTCGCTTCGCCGCTCCACTTGTTCGTTCCTGATTTCGTGACGGTGTCGATCTGAAAGCCGCCTGCGCGTTGGAAATCGACGGCTTTCGCGCCGCCTCGAATCACGGTCATCTGAGCGATGTCGTGATTGTTCGGGTCGGACGAGTTGACGTTCAGAATGCCGAACAGCGGCATCGTGATGTTGACGCCGTCGAACATGTAGACGTTGTCCTGACCGCTCGCTCCCGCGCTGGGGCCGCGGAAGGTGTCGGGGTTGTACATGACGCCGGGGATGAACTTCTGCAGGTCGCTGAAGTTCTGCGTAATCGGCAACTGCCGGATCTGCTCGGTCGTCAAGCCGCTCTGCAGCGCCGTCGATTCTTTGTCGACCAGCGTGCGTTCCGCGGTAACAGTGATCGATTCCGATACGCCCTGAAGTCCGAGTTTGGCGTCGGCATTCGTGTTTTGCCCAAGGAGGACCTCCGCCTTTCGGTTCACGGTCTGCATCCCTGCCAGACTGAAGCTCACGGTGTAATCGCCCGGCACGAGAGCCGGCAGACGATAGTCGCCGTTGCCGTCGGTTACCGTGACACGCGGCTGAGGAAGAACGTTCGATCGCCCTTCGACGGTCACGCCGGGAAGCGCCGATCCGTCAGTGGCTGTGACCCGGCCGCTGATCGAGCCGGTCTGCTGGGCGAAAAGTGTGGAACAGCACAGCATCACAACCACCAAAACCAAAAGTCTACGCAAGCGCATCGATCTCTCCTTCTGTGTGAACCGCGATTTGGCGCGGATTCTACACCGTCAGGAGAGCGGCCACTCCAACTCGCCGAGGAAGCGTTCGTCTTCGCGCCATCTTTCATGAACTGCTACATGAAGGTCGAGAAAGACTTTCGTGCCGAGGATGGACTCGAGCTCGATGCGGGCCTCGGTGCCGATGCGCTTGACCATGTCCGCCCCCTTGCCGATCACGATCGGTTTCTGCGATTCGCGTTCGACGACGATGGTCGCGTAGATCTTGATCAGATTCTTTTCTTCATCCTCTTCCCAGCGATCCACCGAGACGGCCGTCGTGTACGGCAATTCCTCTTCAGTGTGTTTCAGGACCTTCTCGCGGACGATCTCGGCCGCAAAGAATCGCTCCGGCTGCGTCGTGTAGTCTTCGGACGGATACATCGGCTCGCCGGGCGCGACGATTTTGAAGAGGATGTCGACCAGCTCCGGAACGCCGTCACCTTTGGTCGCCGAGATCGGGACAATCTCATCGAACAGCTGCGTCTCCGAATACTGCTGCATGATCGGAAGCAGTTTGTTTTTCTTCAGCTGATCGATCTTGTTGAGGATCGCGATCCGCTTGCCTTTCGCGGCATCGCGCAGGAGTTGGACGACGAACTGATCGCCTTTTCCAAATGGCTCGGTCACGTCGACGATCAGCACGACGATGTCGGCTTCCGAGAGACTCGTTCGGACGTGCTCCATCATGCGGACATTGAGTTTGTGTAAGGGCTTGTGGATTCCGGGCGTGTCGAGGAACGCGATCTGGCCGCGCGGCTCGTTGAGGATTCCGACGATGCGATTGCGTGTGGTCTGCGGCTTCGAGGAAACGATCGAGACTTTGTGACCGAGGATGCGATTGAGCAGGGTCGACTTGCCGGCGTTGGGGCGTCCGACGATGGCCACGACTCCGAAGCGTCCCTTTTGCGGATCCACGCGATTACGAGACCTCTTCTCCCAGTTCCTGCCACTCGGGATCGCGCGTGACTTTCACGCGATAGATGCGGCGCCGGTCGGCCCGGTCCACGAGGAAGCGGTATCCGTTCTTGCTGATCATCGTTCCTGACTTCGGAACGCGGCCGAGGGTCGTGAAGATCATCCCCGCCACGGTTTCGTAGTCCTCGCCTGCAAAGTCAGCGTCGAGCATCTCTTCCAGAGTGTCGACCGGAAGCAAGCCACTCACCAGGTACTCGTCATTTCCGAGATCGACGACGGTTGCTTCCACTTCCTCGTGCTCATCGGTGATCTCGCCGACGATGTCTTCGACGATGTCTTCGATCGTGATGAGTCCGGCCGTTCCGCCGAATTCGTCGACCACGATCGCAAGCTGCATGTGTTCGCTCTGAAATTCACGCAGCAGCTCGGAAACTTTCTTCGACTCGGAAACGAAATACGGCGGCCGCGCGAGCTCGGCAATTGTCTTTGTCTCCTTCTTCGTGATCGCTTCGAATACATCTTTCATGTGGACGATGCCGGTGATGGCGTCGATCGATTCCTGAAAGATCGGGATGCGCGAATACTTCGATTCGCTGAACAGTCTCGCCAGTTCTTCCATCGACTTGTGGGCCTCGAAGGCCTGCATGTCGATTCGGGGCGTCATGAGCTCGCGCGCCATGCGGTCGCCGAACTCGACGACCGACGCGATCATCTTTCCCTCGCTCGGCTCGAGGATGCCTTCCTCCTCGCCGACATCGATGAACGCCTGGACTTCTTCGTCCGTGACCGTCTCGGTTTCGGCCTCCTCCTCTTCCTGCCTGTCGAGACGCGCGAACATGCGCCGCATCGGAAAGAGGACGGGCCAGAAGAGGTAATAGAAAAAATGCGAGAACGGGATCATGTGCTTCAGGGCCAGCTCACCGATGTCATCCGGCACGAGAGCCAGCGCAAACTTCCAGAGGACCACGATGACGAGCCATGCGCCGGCTGCGGTGGCGATGGCGCGTCCGACTGGCCCCGGTTGCAGAACCATCACCGAACAGCCGTACGCGACTACAAGCGCCATCTGCAGAAGCGCTCCGCTCATCAGCTGCAGATTGCGCGGATCGTAAGAGAACCAGCGGCTGGCGCGCTCCACCTCCGGATCGCCGCTCCAGCGCCGCAGCGTCACAGGGCTGACCTGCTGGGCAAAGTGGCGGATCGCGTCGAAGAGGAGGTAGAAGATGCCGCCTACGACGGTCGCGGCCATCCATTCTGCGTGCGAGATGCTACTTCCCATTGGGCGTGGGGCGGAATTCTATCAAGTGAGGAAGAGCGCAACTACGGAAACGACAAGTGCTGATTTCATCAGGAGTTCCGAGCGACGGTGCAATTTCCCGAACGCTGTCGCGTCCGCTCTGCTTCGCTGCATCGCCGGTTCGAGCCAGGCGATTTCGTAGAGGACTGTCACCGCAAGAAGCGCGATGGCGACCCATCGGATGGCGATCCAGGGAGTCGTCGCGTTTCTCTCCCAACCGATGTATTTGGCGGCCGCGCCGGTCACGATCAGCGCGACCGCGAGGACTCTCAGACGCGAGAAGCGCCGCAGCGTCGGTCCGAAAATCGCACCGGCCTCGGCTCGTGGCAGCGCCTGGAAGAGCGCCGGCGCAACCAGCGCCCCCAGAACGACGCTGCCGCCGATCCAGAGCGCGAGCCCGATTTGATACAGGAAATTGATCGTGAGGTACGACCAGTTAGGCATACTGAAGGCTAACAGGTAATGCCCATGCTCCAGTCAATCCTGCTGATCACGGCACTCTCGATTCCGACAAACACGCTCGTCCTGCGTACCGGCGAACGGATCGTCGTCGACGAACCCGTACGCGTGGACGGCGCTCAAGTCCTGTTCCGATCCGGCGGCGCGCTCTTCACCATTCCGACCATCGATGTCGACTTCGATGCCAGCCGCAGCGAGGAGCGGGCGGCGTCCGTCCGAACCGAAGCGCGTGGAAAGCTGCGCGTGAGCCGTGAGGAACGCGACCGGCTGCTGCGCGAGCTCGAGGAGAATCATTCCGGGACCGCCGTTGCGAGGTCACCCGTGAATGTTCCCGGGTCGCCGACGGTATACGAACGCCGGGTGATGAATGACGACGAATGGTCGTGGCGCCATCAGGCGCGTTCGTATGAGGAGGAGATCCGCCGCTCGCAGGAAGATTTGAACCTTCTCCTAAACAAGGCGGAGTCGCTCAAAGCCCATATCGCGGGCCTGCTTTCCCTCGGATTCAAGCCAAGTCAGTTCACATACGATTCGACGCAGCTCGCGTACACGCTCGAGCAGATTCCCCGTGCGGAGCTCGAAGTACAGCGCTCGCAGCGCGGCTACGATCAGTTTCGCGACGATGCGCGCAAGCAGGGCGTGACGCCGGGCTGGCTGCGATAGGCTACGGTTCGGCCCCGAACGTTTCCACGATCAGGCTCGACGTATCGACGCCGTTCGCTCGCAGCGCCGATTGCACGCGCGCGAGGAAGCCATCGAAGCCAGCGGCCATCTTCACGGAGCTCTCCAGAAGTTTGCGATTGCGCGCGATGAGCGTCTCGATCTTGCCGCTTTCGTGAATGATCGCGCCGTCGCGCGCGAGCGGATCGAAATCGCCGGCATAGAGAATGTGACGCTGATCGGGTTCGTAAAGAACAGTGATCTTGCGCTGATCGCCGACCGCCAGCATGTGCAGAACGATGCTGCGCACCGGTGCGATGCCGGTATCGCCGGCCAGGAACGTCACCGGCCGCACGTCGTCTTCCGGAAGGATGAAATCACCGTATGGCCCATCGACGGAGACGGCCGCTCCGGGCAGGAGCCGCTTGAGCGCGTCGCCGCCTTTTCCGGCGCCGACGCGCACGCAAAGCTGCACGGCCTGCGGACGCTGCGGGGCCGACGCGATCGTGTACGCACGCGAAACGCCCTCGGGAAAGCCGAAATTGACCCACTGTCCCGGTTCGAAATGGAAGTCCTGATCGTTGAACGCAACTGTCAGTTGCACGACCGATGGCGCAAGCTCTTCGATTTCAGTGACCGTCGCGTTGTGGCCCGGCATGCTGCGGAACGTTTACCACATACCGGCCTTGGCGAGTTTCTGAATCTTCCTGACGATGCGATCGCGTTTGAATCCGCGTAGGCGATCGACGAAGAGGTTGCCGTCCAGATGGTCGATCTCATGCGAGAGCGCGCGAGCCATCAGCCCTTCGCCCCACAAGTCGCGCGGCTCACCGCTGCGATCGAGAAATCGGGCATGGACGCGCTCGGGCCGCATGACGATCTCCGTGAAATCGGGGATCGAGAGACAGCCTTCGTCTTCCGTGAGCTTCCCTTCCACTGCATCGATCTCGGGGTTGATGAGAACGTGCAGCTCCCCTTTGCGCTTGCCGACCGACAGATCGATGACGGCGACACGCTTGCTGAAGCCGATCTGATTGGCGGCCAGCCCGATTCCGGGCGCGGCGTACATCGTGTCGATCATGTCGTCGATCAGCTTCTGGAGCGACTCATCGAACGACGTGATTGGCTCGGTACGGCGGCGGAGAACGTCGTCGCCGTATTTGCGGATCGGGAGAACGGACAATCAACTTCCCCGTTTTTTGAGGCTCTCGATCATCGCTTCGACGGTGTGCTTCGCGCGCTTTTTGTAGAACTCGTCGAGGACTTTGCGGATGCCGGGATATTTTCCGAGGGCGTTGTCGAGTTTTTCCTTGTCGAGACGCAGCAGCTCGGTAGGCTGCGACGCCGTGATCGTCGCGGTGCGCGGCTTTCCGGTGAGCACGCTCACTTCGCCGAAGAAATCGCCCTCGCCCAGTTTCGCGAGGTAAACGCTCCCCTTCTGACCGCGCGTGTAGACCTTCACCTCGCCGGTCGAGATGACATACATCGACGAGCCGGGCTCACCTTCCGTGATGATGATGTCGCCTTCGCGATGCTGTTCGAGGTCCATCTCTTTGACGAGCGCGGCCCGCTCTTCATCGTTCAAAACTTCGAAGAGGGGGCTCTGTGGAAGCGGCCGGCTGAACATCGGTTCGCCTTTGGTGGCCGCGTCAGGCGACGGGGCGGGTGCGCCCGCCGATTCGCGCGCCTTCTCCGCTTTCTTGCGGACGGCGATCGCCTGCACAGTCAGGCCGTTGTCGTCGTAGTACTTGGCGGTGTGCTCATACTGCACGAGCGCCTCTTCGTAATTGCCGTTGCCGGCGAGCGCGTCGGCGTACTGCAAACGGAAGCGGGGATTGCTCGGATATTTGTCGAGGTCTTCCTTGAGCAGAGGAAGCGCCTTCGCGTACTCCTTCCGCGCGAGGAGATTTGCGCCGCTGGTCTCTTCAGCCATCGGTCGTTATTGTATCCGTTGGCCGTGAGCCGTTGGCCGTTGGCCGAGAAGCCCTGCAGTCACTACGGCAAACGGCGAACGGCAAACGGCCGGCGACTAGTACCGAATCCGCTGCAGTTCCTGCTTCGCGGAGGTAGCCGGCGTGGAGTACGGATACTTCCGGATGCACTCCTCGAACGTCTTGCGCGCCATGCCGAGGTCGCCGGTTTTCTCGAAGGTGACGCCGAGCTTGAACATGGCGTCCGGCGCTTTGTTCTCCGTCGCGAAATCCTTCGTCACGCGTTCGTAGAAGCGCATGGCGCTCGGGTAGTCGGCCGCCGCGAAGTATGTCTCGCCTATCCAGAACAGCGCGTTGTCGGCGAGTTGGCCGGATGGATCGCCGTCGAAGACCTGCTGGAACAGCGCGCGGGCCTCGGGATACTTCGACTGCGCATAGAGAGTCAGCCCGCGGCGATACAGCTCGGCAACATCGGCTCCGCGAAGCGCGGGCGATCGCGTGGACGATGACGGCGCCGTCGGCGCTGGCGCCGGTGTCCCGCTACCTTCCAGTTTTGCAATGCGGGCGTTGAGTACATCGAGGCGATCGAGCAGCTCGGTGAGCGACGTCTGGAGATTTGCGATCTGCGCGTCAACGGATGGTGATGTCGACGGTTGCGCCGGCGGGACGAAGCTTGGTTCTTCTGTCTTCGGCTGCGACGAGGCGCAGGACGCGAGGAGCAGAGCGAGACCGAGGAAACGCTTCATGCTGTCTTCATCTGATCGAGCCGGCGTTTGGCTTTGTCGGCGTAATCGCTCTTCGGAAACTCCGAGATCACGCGTTCGAAATAGAGGCGCGCCTCGGCATTCCTGCCCATTCCGGCCAGTGCGGTGCCGAGATCGTAGAAGACGGCGTCGCGCTCACGATAATTCGGATAGGTTTCGACGATGAAGTTCAGCCGCTGAATCGCCGAGAGATAGCTGCGGCGCTTGATGTAGAAGCGCGCGACGATGTGCTCGTGTTTCGCGAGACGATCGAGGGCGTCCTGCAGCCGCTTGTCGGCTTCCGGACGCAACGCGCTGTTCGGGAAGGTGTGGATCATGTCGTTGAACTTTTCCACCGCCTCCCGCGTCTTCTGCTGATCGCGGTCGGGTTTCTCCATCTGCTTGTAGGCGACCATCGCAATCTGCAGCATCGCGTAATCGGCGCGATCGCTTCCGGGATAGCGATTGATGAAGTCCCGATATTTGTATTGCGCTTCCACCAGATTGATCGCGTCGCCCTGCGCGTAGTACGTGTCGGCGACGCGCAGAAGCGCGCGACGTCCCAGCGGATCGTTCGGAAAGTTCTCGTAGACGTAGCTGTAGTAGGTCCGCGCCCGCGGATAGCGCTTCTTCGCGAACTGTTCTTCTCCCCGATCGAAGAGCTGCTCTTTTGTGAGCTTGGTGAGCTCAGGATCGACGGCCGACCTCATCGGGCGCGTAGCGCCGTGGCGACAGGCAGCGAGCGACAGCGCTATCGCTGCCAACAGGATGATTCCAATGCGTTTCAATTGATTTACACCTTCAATGTAGTAACAGAAGCGCGGATCGACTCCATTGCCGCTGTCCGGTCCTGATGTCCAAAGACTGCCGATCCCGCCACCAGGATGTTTGCGCCGGCCGACACCACAGCCGGCGCCGTCCGGGCGTCGATACCGCCGTCGACCTCGATTTCCACGGGAAGTCCGCGTTCGCGGATCATCTGCGCAATATGACGGATCTTGGGCACAACAGGTTCGAGGAAGTGCTGACCGCCGAATCCTGGATTGACGGTCATCACCAGGACGAAGTCGCAGAACTCAATGGAAGTGCTCAGGGATTCCGCCGGCGTCGCCGGGTTGATGGCGATCCCGGCCCTGGCGCCTCCGTCACGAATCATTTGCATCGCCCGCTGCAGATGAGGCTCAACCTCCTGATGGATGGAGATCATGTCCGCACCGGCCTCGATGAAGCTGTCGATGTAGAACTGAGGGTTCTCAATCATCAGATGGCAGTCGAACTTCAGCTTGCTGACGGCACGACACGCTTTCACGATCGCCGGTCCCATCGTGATGTTCGGGACGAAATGGCCGTCCATCACGTCGAGATGGAGAATGTCGGCGTTCTTCTCGACACTCGCGATTTCTTCCGCGAGTTTGGCGAAATTGGCGGATAGCAGCGATGGGGCGATCTTGATGTTCACGGATTAACCTGGCGGAGGCTGCTCGACGATCGCAGTCTCCTCCTGACGGCTGACGACGATGGTGATCGGATCTCGCGCGCTCACCGGCGCGCCACGAAGCGGGAACTGCCGGATGATTATGCCATCGCGGATTCCCGGGTAGGCTTCGAATTTCACGGTCGAAACGATGAGTCCGTGCGCTTCGAGGTACGGGCGGATCTTCTCGAGCGGCCGGTCGATGAGGTCGGGCATGATGAAAGTCGGCGGCGGCGTCGCGACACCGACCAGCAGCGAGACCGGCGTCTGCGCGGTGACCACCGTTCCTTTCGGCGGATCGGCGGCCAGGATCCCCTGCTGTCCACCTCCATCGACGTAGGTCATGCTGCCCGATTTCAGATTCTGCTGACCGAGGCGCAGGACGGCCGTTCCGGCGCGCTCGCCGCCGAAGTCGGGAACTCGCAACACCAGCGGGCCGGTGCTCAGCTCGACCTGCAGGGTCGTGCCGCGCTTGACGAGATTCGTCGCGCCGGGCGCGCGATTCTGCCAGACGATGTTTCCGGCAGCGACTTTGTCGGATTCGCGGCGGTGCTCGGAATCCACCAGCAGCGTAATTCCGAGATCGGAGCAGATCGCTTTCGCGTCGTCGACCGATTTTCCGATCAGATTCGGCGTCGAAACCGACTTCCCGCGAATGAAAAACGTGAACCAGATGTAGCTGCTGAATCCGAAAAGGAGGACTGCCAGACACGCGAAGAGAACGTTGGTCAGGCAGCCGGATTTCATCTCTGCTCGGGACGCTCGCTCTTCTGACGTTCAGCCTTGTACTCCGCTTCGTCGTATTTGCGGTCGCGGGTGCGAACGATGTAGAGCGGGATGAGCGCTTCCTTCCACGCATCCTCGACGCGCTCCGCGAAGACGAAGCTGAGTCCTTCCTTCACGTCCGGCGGTACTTCGGTCAGATCTTTGCGATTTCCCTCGGGCAGCACGATGGTTTTGATGTTGGCGCGCTGGGCGGCCATGATTTTTTCTTTGATGCCGCCGACGGAGAGAACTTTTCCGCGCAGCGTGATCTCGCCCGTCATCGCGACGTCGTGTTTCACCGGACGCTCGCCCATCACGGACGCGATGCACGTTGCGATCGCGACGCCCGCCGATGGACCGTCTTTCGGAATCGCGCCGGCCGGAAAGTGGATGTGGATGTCGTACTCCGTGAAGTTGCGATCTTCGATTTCGAGATCGGCGGCCTTCGATCGGACGTAGGAGTAGGCGGCCGTCACCGACTCACGCATGACATCGCCGAGCTGACCGGTGACGGTGGTGCGGCCGTTGCCCGACATGCGCGTCGCCTCGATGAACATGATCTCGCCGCCGAATTGCGTCCATGCCAGTCCGGTCGCCACGCCGATTTCAGGATGGCGCTCGGCAAATTCGTGCTCGTAAGACGGCAATCCCAGATACGTCTCGAGATCCTTGGCTTCGACCACATGGCTTTGCTGGTCGTCGCCGCCGGCGACTTTTCGCGCGATCTTGCGCATCGCGGTGGCCAGCTTGCGTTCGAGATTGCGAACGCCGGCCTCGGCCGTGTAGTCGCGGATGATGCCGAGGATGGCATCGTCGGAGATCGAGAATTGCTGCGCCGTGAGGCCGTGGTTGTCGAGCAGTTCCGGGAGCAAATGCTTCTTCGCGATCTGCACTTTCTCGGTTTCGGTGTAACCGGAAAGGCGGATGACTTCCATGCGGTCGCGAAGCGGCGTCGGGACTGTGTCGAGCACGTTGGCCGTGCAGATGAATAATGTATGCGATAAATCGTACGGAATTTCGAGGTACCGGTCGACGAAGGCGTGATTCTGTTTCGGGTCGAGCACTTCCAGCAGCGCCGATGCCGGATCGCCGCGATAGTCTTTTCCGATCTTGTCGATCTCGTCGATCATGATCAGCGGATTGTTTACGCCGACCTGCGTGTAGCTCTGGATCAGCTTTCCCGGCATCGCGCCGATGTAGGTCTTGCGGTGGCCGCGAATCTCGGATTCATCCGTCACGCCGCCGACCGCCATCCTCACGAATTTTCTTCCGAGCGCGTCGGCGATCGCGGCGCCGAGCGAGGTCTTGCCGACGCCCGGCGGTCCGACGAAGCAGAGGATCGGTCCTTTGAGACCGCCCTTCAGCTTCATCACCGCCAGGAATTCGAGAACGCGTTCTTTGACCTTGTCGAGCGCGTGATGCCGGTCGTCGAGAATCTTCTCCGCCTTCACCAGATCGAGCTGATCCTCGGTCTTCTCCGTCCAGGGAACCTGCAGCACCGTGTCGAGATGGCCGCGCAGGACCGCGTAGTCCGACGACGAAGGCGAGAGCTGCGAGAGGCGATTCACTTCCCGCCGCAGTTGCGTCTTGTAGTCTTCGCCGATCGGCAGGGCTTCGATGCGATCGCGATAGTTGTCCGCTTCGCGCTCCCCAGGATTGTTCTCGCCCAGCTCGTCCTGGATCACACGCAGTTGCTCGCGCAGGTAGTTGTCGCGCTCGCGGCGATCGATCGAGGTCTGGATGGACCTCTGCAGCTCGCGATCGACAGTCGCCTTGCCGAGGTCGCGCTGGATCCAGTCGACGAGGAGCTCGATGCGCTCGATCGGATTCACGGTCTCGAGCAGAAGCTGTTTCTCCTCCAGCGGAAAGTTGACGAATGAGGACAGCAGATCCGCGAACGTGTCCGGCCCTTCGGTGGTGTTCATTCGCAGGATGTTGAGCAGCTCGTTCGAGTATTTCGAATCGCTCTCCACCAGCTTTTCAAAGAGCGACATCGCTTTGGTCATCAGATGTTCGGTCTTCGCGGTCTTCGGAATCGGACGCGGCGCGATCTCGCGCAGCTTCCCTTCGAAATACGGCTCGCTCTGCAGCATCTGCACGAGCTCGACGCGCTGCCGGCCCTGCAGGAAGAGTTGATATCGATCGGACGAAAGCGGGAGCCGCTGCACGATTGCCGCGAGCACGCCGATCTGCGAGAGATCCTCGGGACGCGGGTTTTCCTTGTCGCCGCTCTTCTGGCAGAACGCTGCGATCAGATTTTGATCTTCCGGAAGGCTCTTGAGGAGCCGCACATTGCGATCGATTCCGACCTGCAGCGAAAGCACTCCACCCGGGAAAAGCACTGAAGACACGAGTGGAATGATCGGGAGCCGGTTCGGTATCTCCAGGTCGATCCACTCTGTGGGGCTTGTTGCCGGGGTCTTTCGCGTGGGTTGAGCCATCGTGCGCTACACTGAATTGTGACCGCGCTCAACTACATCGGCATGTGAATTGTAGAAAATGCCGGTGGGTTGAACAATCATTCTGAACCAATGAGCAGCGATTCGACGGCAATCGTGTCGGATCCGACGCTGAAACGCGCCGATCTGCACTGCCATAGCCGTTTTTCCATCTTCAAGTATTTCCGGCGCGCTAATACACGAGACTGCTACAACGCGCCCGAAGACGTCTACAAGATCGCAAAAGAGCGAGGGATGAACTACGTCACCCTCACCGATCACGACTCGATCGACGGTGCGCTCTATCTACTGAACAAGCATCCTGATCTCAAGGATTTCTTCATCGGTGAAGAAGTCGAGACTTACTTTCCGGAGACCGGCCAGCGGATTCACGCCGGCGTGTGGGGCCTGAACGAGGCCCAGCACCGCGAGATCCAGCGGCTGAGGCCGAATATCCGTGAGCTCGTCCCTTACATGAAGTCGGAAAAGCTGCTCTTCGGCGTCAATCATCTCTTCCAGAATTACCGGATGAAGAATGTCGCCGGCCGCTACATCGCCGAGCTCCTCGAGATGTTCGACGTCTTCGAAGTGCTCAACGGCGCGATGGCGTCGTTTCACAACAAAATGGTGCAGCAGCTCGTCCACGTGGTGCAGCAGGAACACGGACGGCGCATCTCGATGGTCGGCGGTTCCGATGCGCACACGCTCAAGCATGTCGCGAAAGTCCATACGGTTTCCAAGGGCGACACACCCGACGAGTTCCTCGCCAACGTCCGCGCCGGCGATTGCTTCGGCTGGGGCGAGGAGATGCGTTTCCGCGACCTGGTCGCCGACATCTACCTTCTCATCCTCGCCTATCACGGCGAGACCGGTGCCGATTTGCGGTCGCGCGATTACAGCCCTGCCGACAAAACCATTCAGCTGGCAGCACGGCTCGCATCAATTCCCACGGCGATATCCGGATTGCCGGCCGCCATCACATCGCTCAATTACCTGAAGCAGATCGTGATCACGAAGGGTATTTCGATGCGATTCGATCGGCTGCGCGACGAGATTCGGCCGGTGCGCTAGAAATTCACAGCCAGCCCGCCGATGTACTTTCGCGTGGTTCCATCGGGGTCCAGCGTGTCGAGCAGGAAGGGAGAGTTCGCGGCGTGCGCGACTTCCACTCCCAGCAGCACTTTCAAATCGAGCGGGAGATGCAGCGCCTGCGCGACGCGCACATTCACGCGCTGCGTGCGGTATTCGAACGTGCCGTTCGGACTCGGCTCATGCAACTGGCGGTAGGAAACCGCCAGCGTCGTGCCGAACGGATGGTAGGTCGACTCGACATCGCCGGTGACGTAGACCTTTTCCGCTCCGCCGATTCCCGGCGTGGCAGTGCCGGCGCTCGATGACATATCGACGAGGAAGTAGCGCCCGAGCTCTTTGCGATAGTTCAGCCGGAGATCGCGGCGGATGTCGCCGTTCTCGATGTAGAAGCCGTCCCAGAACTGCGAGAAGCCGTCTGTGAAGACGACGCGCAGCGGCGAATCGGCGGCGCTGATCGTGGCGATCGCCGAAACGCGATTGCGCGCGTCGTCGCCCGACACGAATCCGAATGAATACGCGTACCGCGGCAGCACGCGCGACTCGTCAGTCCAGACCACGATGCTCGGCATCATGTTCTGACGCTGCTGGTCGTAGACCTTGTACATTCCGGAGACAACGAAGGACGTGCCCTTCGAAAGCTTGAACTCCGCTCCAGTCCTCGGCGCCCACTCCGAGCCGTACAGACCGAGCCTGCTCGAGATGCCGTACTTCACGATGAACGACGGCACGATCTCCAGGTTCGCGTTTGCGGTCAGATCCGCGGTACGGAACGTCGCGTTGGCGGTGTTGTGCAAACTCTCCTGCGTTACGCGAAGCGCGACGCCGACTTCATTCCGCCGCGTCTGTACGACGGTGGTGTTGCCGACGATCTCGATGAGGTCCGATCCCGGATTGCCGACGAAGAGATTCTGCTGCGCGAGATAGCGCACTTCAACGCGCGCGTCGCCATGCTCCCACTCGAGGTTGTGCGTGCTGATGTCGGCCTGATGCTGCTGCGGGCCGACGCCGTCGTCGTTGTAGCGCCACCAGCTCTTCATCGATCCGACGCGATAGGCCTCGGTGGCGGACGATCGCAGCTCCATCTGCATCGCGCTCGATTCCGCGACGGCGTTACCAAAGCGTGCATCGTCGGTCGGATCGTCGATGCGATGGATGTTCCCGCGAAAGCCGAGCTGCCAGTTGTCGCCGAGACGGCTTTGCACGCCGAGTGCGGTCTGCGCGAATCCGGGCGTCGATTGATCGGCGACGCCGGTCATCGACACCATCTCGCCCCTGACACGCGGGATCTGGTAATCGCCGATTGCTGCGATTGCGACCGGCTGCGCCATCGCCATGTCGAGCTCGCGAAGAATGTCGGGCGGAAGCGAGCCGCGGATTTCCCAGATTTCCTGATTCCTGCTCTTGCCCGCCTGCTTCTCATTCTCGAGCCGCATCGCGACTTTGACGTCCGGACGCGTCGGCACAATCATCGTGATGGTCGGAAGGAAACCCGGCTTGACGGCGATGATGCGATAGACCGCTGCCGGAAGTTTCGGAAGCGCGAATGCGCCGTCGGTGCCGCTGAAGGTCTGGATCGCTTCGAGCGTGTTGAGATTCAGCGCAATGACCAGCGCATGCTCGACCGGGTGCGTCGCCGCCGTGACGACTCCGAGGATGTTGAGGGCGGTCGGGAGAGGCAGGGAGTCAGCACTGGCCGTGCTCGCCGTGGCGAGCGTGGCGCAGATCGCAAGTGCGAAGTACCGGCGCAAAGCTCCCCTTTCTAACTGCTGGCCCGAGTCTACGGAGGCGCTGCGGGCCAAGTCAAACGCCCAGGGTCGTAAACGGATGCAAACCCTTGACCTTTTCCCCGGTCGTCGTAAACAACCGGAAAACTCCACGTTACACCCGGACTCGGTGAACGCGAAGAAGGTTCGTTTGCGCGCGCTGATAGACCGGCGAGCCCATGAGAATGACGAGCGGATCGCCGGGCGCGACAATGTCACGGCTGAGCAGAAAATCGTCGACCCGCTCCACGATTTGTTCGTGATACTCGCCGACATCGCGAAGCACGAACGGCTGCACGCCCCAGAGGATGTTCATCCGTCGCGCGACCCAGCTCGATGGCGTCAGCGCGATGATCGGCTGCTTCGGACGGAACTTCGACATCAGTCGCGCAGCGAATCCGGTCTGCGTGAACACCACGATGAATTTCGCGTCGAGCTGCTCGGCGGCATAATTTGCGGCGCCCGCCAGCGCGTCTGTAAATTCGTCTGTTTTGGAGGCTTTGCGGAAAGGTGCGCGGCGGACGCGCTCGACCAGCTCGCGATTCTGCTCGGCGGCCAGGATGATGCGCGCCATCATCTGCACGGCTTCGGTCGGATAATTTCCCGAGGCCGTTTCGGCGGACAGCATCACGGCGTCGGAACCATCGAAGATTGCGTTCGCGACATCCGACGCTTCCGCGCGCGTCGGGCGCGAGCTCACCGTCATCGACTCGAGCATCTGCGTTGCGGTGATTGCGAATTTTCCCCAGCGGCTCGCGCTCGCGAGAATTTTCTTCTGCGCGATCGGAACGTCTTCCGGCGGCAGTTCGACACCGAGGTCTCCGCGGGCGACCATCACGCCGTCGGAGACTTCGAAAATATCTTCGAGCGCGTCGATCGCCTGCGCTTTCTCGAGCTTCGCGATGACGTTGATCTCATCGCCGCCTAACGATTGCAGCAGTGCACGCAGTTCTTCGATGTCGCTGCGGCGGCGCACGAACGAGGCCGCGATGTAGTCGAGTTGGTGCTCGACCGCGAATTGCACATCCTCGCGATCTTTCTCGGTCACTGCCGGGATACTCAGATCGGTGTCGGGAAAGTTCATCCCCTTGCGCGACGAGATCGGGCCGCCGTGCAGAACGCGGGTCGTCACGCGCTTGTCGTCGATCGCGATGACCACCAGCTCGACCAGACCGTCGTTGATCAGAATCCGATGTCCGAGCTGCACTTCCTGCGGCAGATGCGTGAACAGAGTCGAGACCATCGCTGCGCTGCCCTGCACCGGCTCCGTCGTGATGACGAACGTCGCTCCGTTTTGCAGATGGATCACGCCATCGACTTCGCCGATGCGCAACTTCGGTCCTTGAATGTCGCCCATGATCGGCACGTACTTGCCGATGTCAGTGGCGGTGTGGCGGATGATCTCGATCAGGCGGACGCGCTCAGCCGCGGTTCCGTGCGAGAAGTTGAGGCGGAAGACATCGACCCCCGAGGTCAGAAGGCGCTGGATCATTTCCTCGGTGCTGCACGCGGGGCCTAATGTCGCGATGATCTTCGTGCGTCGCATGGTGGCCGGTTACCGGTGGCCGGTTGCCGGCTGAGATGCTCGGGTAACCGGCCACCAGCCGCCGGTCACGATCATCGCGGGGCGAGCGCCGGCTGTAATTGCCGCCCCAACACGTGCGCGATCGCGTCGACCTCGCGCACGAGCTGCTCGAATGTCTTCGGCAGAATCGCCTGCGGGCCATCCGACAACGCCTCTTCCGGTTTGTGATGGACCTCGATGAGAACGCCGTCGGCACCGACCGCAATCGCGGCGCGAGACATCGGCAGGACTTTGTTTCGCTTCCCTGTGCCGTGGCTGGGATCCACCAAAATTGGAAGGTGGCTCATTCGCTTGATCGCAGGCACGACGGAGAGATCGAGCGTGTTCCGGGTGTGGTCCGCGAACGTCCGCACGCCGCGCTCGCACAGGATCACGTTGTAGTTGCCTTCCGACATGATGTACTCCGCGGAAAGCAGCAGCTCCTCGAGTGTCGCCGACATGCCGCGTTTGAGCAGTACGGGTTTGCGCGCACGACCGGCGACTTTGAGCAGCGCGAAATTCTGCATGTTGCGCGCGCCGATCTGGATGCAATCGGCGTAGCGATCGACGAGATGCAGCGAGTCCTGATCGATCGCCTCGGTGATGACGGGAATGTCGAATTCTTCCCGCACGCGCGCGAGGATCTCGAGACCCGGCTCGCCCAATCCCTGAAATGAGTACGGCGACGTTCGCGGCTTGTAAGCGCCTCCGCGGAAGAGTTGTCCGCCGGCGCGCTTGACGGCCTCCGCGATCGTTCGGGTCTGATCGAGTGACTCCACCGCACACGGCCCACCCACCACGACCACCCCGTTGCCGCCGACATCCACGCCGCCGACGCTGATGATCGAGTCGTCGGGCTTTGCTTCGCGGCTCACGAGCTTGTACGGCTGTGTGACCTGAATGACTTCCTTGACGCCGGGGAAATTCTCGACTGCGGCAGGGTCCTTGGATGCCTGTTGCCCCGTGACGCCGATCGCTGTCCGATGCGCGCCGGGAATCGGATGTGCCTTCAGGCCCAGGCGTTCGATATGCCGAACGACGGCGTCAATCTGTTCCGCCGAGGCGGCGGCTTCCATCACGACCAGCATCGCGAGCCAGTATAATCGACGCTCCAATGCGTAAATCACTCCTCACCCTCGGCGCCGCGCTACTCCTTTCGACTCAGGCATTCGCAACCTACTACGTCGTGCTCAAAGACGGCACGCAGTACCGCGCGAAGGCGAAGTGGACCATCGTCAATGGAAAGGCGATCGTGGCCCTGGAAAATGGGCAATCGCTCCAACTCGATCCGAACGCGATCGATGTCGCGAAGTCGGAGGAAGCGACCAAATTCGGGGGCGGAACGGTTCTGGCGCAGCAGCAGGCTCAGGCCGCCCCGTCCAAACAGGCGCCATCGACGCTCGGCGGCGCTTTCAAGCTGCGGAAACTACCCGGCGATCAGACGACGACGAATGCGCCTGCTCCGGTTGCGCCGATCACCGGCCCCGTTGTCAGCAACGAGGTGCTCACCAAGTTCGAGACGGCGTTCGAGAACGTCGGAATCTTCGAGCACACGCTGGTGGGCACCGGCGCGCACGCGCTTCGCGCAGACCTCACCGTCGACAGCGAAGAGAAAGTGTTCAACGCGCTCACCGCGACGGCGCTCCTCATCATGCATAACGCCGGCGTGCCCGGCGCGCAGATCGACATGGTGGAGCTATTCATGAAGACCACCGTCGGGCAGGCAGCCGGCCGCTTCCAGATCAGCCGCGCGGACGCGCAGGTCCTCGATTCAAAATCGATGACGCCGCAGGAGTACTTCGTACGCAAGGTCATCTACTGAACGACTGACGCCGTCGCCTGGCCGCCGTACACCATCACGTAACGAAACGAGCGCTGCTCGGGGTCCGTGACGGTTTTCTCGCCGGCCGCGAATACGAATCGCTCGACCGGGCCTTCGACTGCGATCAACTCGGCGCGATCGTTGGCGAAACGGACGCGGATCGCGCGTGCCACGCGATTGTCGTACGTCGTGGTGAACTGCACCCGCCCTCGAACGCCGCCGCCGAAGTCGTACGCGGTGGCCGCGATTGGCTGCGGGACAACGACCGGCACGCCGCTGATGTCGCGGATTTCCGGAATGGCGGTCTTGAACCGGAATGCGGCTTTCGGCGCGACGATCTGGTGCGCCGCCGCGGTGAGCTCGCCAGATCTTGACGACAGGAAGTTCCATCGACCGACGGGCGGTCTTCCGATCAGCATCGGTGAGGTCATGAGTGGGGGCGGAGGATCGCGCAGGAGCAGATCGTCACGCCAAGCGCGCACGATGTTCCATGCATTTCCGGTTGGCTCGACGTTCTTGTAGTCGTCAGTGATGTCGATCGATGCGATGACGCCGCCGACGCCGTTCGCGCTGCGCGCCGCGATTACGAGCCGATTGCCACGATCGCGCGCGAGCCTGCTGACGTCGTAAACGTCGAGCGAGGCCTCCTCTCCCATCCGCCGCCCGCCCACCTGCGTGCCATTGAAATAGAGCGTGTACTCGGGATCGCCGGCGATCTTGATGCGCGCGAATTGCCGGTTAGGCGGCAGATCGAAATTGTGCGTCGCGAAAAATGCGACCGGAATGTCGCGGCTGATCTGATGCTGCGCCCAGATCCATTGCGCGCGGCCGGTGATGTCGAAGAATTTGTGGGCGTACAGAAGATAGAGGCGATCGAAGGCCGCGACAAAAGCGAAGATCACGAGGACCGCGATCGTGAGACGCCGCGTCAAGCTATGATCGGATGCTTCCATGAAAGCGGTGATTGTAATTCCCGCGCGCTGGGCATCGACGCGCTTCCCCGGCAAACCGCTGGCGATGATCGCAGGCGTTTCGCTCATCCAGCGGGTTTACGAGCGAGCCAGCCGGGCAAAACGCGTGAGCGAGGTGTTCGTCGCAACAGACGACCAGCGCATCGCCGACCACGTCGCGTCGTTTGCCGGACGGGTCGTGCAGCCGAAAGGTGAATTTCAGTCCGGTACCGACCGGATTGCCGCCGCGCTGAATCTACTCGGTGGAGAGTTCGATCGCGTGGTCAACGTTCAAGGCGATGAGCCCCTCATCGATGCCGAAGCGATCGATCGCATCGTCGAGGCTCTGGGGAGCTCGGACATGGCGACCCTCGCCTGCCCGATCGAGAACGAGGAGGAGGTCCGGTCTCGCGACGTCGTGAAAGTCGTGACCGCCCTCGACGGAACCGCGCTCTATTTCTCTCGCGCTCCGCTCGCGGGCGCGCAGCGACACATCGGCCTGTACGGTTACCAGACGCGAGTGCTTCGCTCTCTGGCGAAGCTCGAACCGTCGCCGCTCGAGCGCGCCGAATCACTCGAACAGTTGCGGGCGCTGCAAAACGGTTTTAAAATCCGAGTGCTCCATACCGCTAAACCCCATCTCGGAGTCGACCGACCCGAGGATGTGTTGCGCGTGGAGAAGGAACTGACGGATATGGCTGATCGGGAGGCGAATTCGTGAGCGCAAGGCTCACGATCATTGAAGTAAAACGCCCACAGCCGAACTCTCTCCCACCAAAAGCAAATTCGGAATTCGGAATTGGGAATTTGGAATGGAGAAATGCATTCGCATTTGCTCGTTTTCTTCATTCTCAATTCCCAATTCCGAATTCCGAATTCCTTGGAGGCCTGCCATGAGCACCAAATACATCTTCATCACCGGCGGTGTTGTCTCAGGCCTCGGCAAGGGGATCGCCGCGGCCTCTATCGGCGCGCTTCTCGAAGCGCGCGGATTCAAAGTCACGCTGCAGAAGTTCGATCCCTACATCAACGTCGACCCCGGAACGATGTCGCCATTTCAGCACGGCGA
The DNA here is from genome assembly GCA_030948915.1 of Acidobacteriota bacterium. Lineage (GTDB taxonomy): Bacteria > Acidobacteriota > Thermoanaerobaculia > Gp7-AA8 > Gp7-AA8 > Gp7-AA10. The sequence continues at coordinate 14,190 of JALYZI010000146.1, read as the reverse complement.
AGTGTTCGTCACCGATGACGGCGCCGAGACCGATCTCGATCTCGGTCACTACGAGCGATTCACGACCATGCGCGGGTCGCGTAAAAACAACTACACGACCGGCCGGATCTACCTCAAGGTCATCGAGAAAGAGCGGCGCGGCGACTACCTCGGCAAGACCGTGCAGGTCATTCCGCACATCACCGACGAGATCAAACGCTGCATTCGCGAAGTCAGCGACGGCGTCGACGTCGTGATCGTGGAAATCGGCGGCACTGTCGGCGACATCGAATCGCTGCCGTTCCTGGAGGCCATCCGCCAGTTCCGTCAGGAGGTCGGCCGCGGCAACGCGATCAACGTGCACCTCACGCTGGTGCCGTACATCAAAGCGAGCGAAGAGCTGAAGACGAAGCCGACGCAGCACTCCGTGAAGGAGTTGCGCGAGATCGGCATCCAGCCCGACATCCTCCTCTGCCGCAGCGAGCGGCCGATTCCGGAGGAAATGAAGAAGAAGATCGCGCTCTTCTGCAATGTCGAAGAGGAGGCGGTCGTCTCGGCGCTGGACGTCGAGTTCATCTATCAGGTCCCGCTGGCGTTCTCACGCGAGAGCCTCGACGAAATCCTCCTCGATAAATTGCATCTTCCGCACGAGGAGTTCAGCGCGCTCGGCAAGTGGGAGGAGATCGTCCGCAAGCTGCGCCATCCCGAAGACGAAGTGCGCATCGGGTTCGTCGGCAAATACGTCGAGTTCGGCGATTCGTACAAATCGCTGAACGAGGCGCTCATCCACGGTGGAATCGCGAACAACGTGAAAGTGCGCATCGTCTACATCGATTCCGAAGCGCTCGAAGACGAGGGCTACCACGGCGATCTGGCGAGCGTCGACGGCATCCTGGTGGGTCCGGGCTTCGGCGCGCGCGGCGTCGAAGGAAAACTGCGAGCGATCCGCTACGCGCGCGAAAAGCGAATCCCCTATTTCGGCATCTGTCTCGGCATGCAATGCGCGACGATCGAGTTTGCGCGGAACGTGTGCGGAATGGTCGGCGCGAACTCGACGGAGTTCGATGACGAGGCGCCGTACAAGGTCATCTTCAAACTGCGCGATCTCATCGGAGTCGACGCTCTCGGCGGAACGATGCGACTTGGGAAATATCCCTGCTCGCTCAAAGAAGGATCACTCTCGCGCGAGGCGTACGGTCTTCCCGAAGTCGACGAACGCCATCGACATCGCTACGAGGTCAATCCCGAATACGTCCCGGCACTCGAACAGCGAGGCCTGCGCGTGACCGGCGCTTCGCCCGATGGGAAGTTCGTCGAGATCATGGAGCTGGAAGGTCATCCGTGGTTCGTAGGCTGCCAGTTCCATCCTGAGTACAAGTCGCGGCCGATGACGCCGCATCCGCTGTTCCGCTCGTACATCGCGGCCGCGCGGGCGTACAAGAATTCGCAGAAGAACGCGCCGGTCAGCGTTCCGCACGAGGCGACAGAGCTGGTCTGATGTGGCGAAGAATCGGCGGCGTCATCGCCGGCATCATCGTTGCCGTGCTGGTGGTTGAGATCGCGGAGCTCGCCGTCCATTACCTCTACCCCCCGCCGCCCGGCTACAACATGCGCGACATGAACGACGTGAAGAAATTCGTCGCAACGCTGCCACTCCTTGCGATGATGCTCGTCCTCATCGGATGGGCGATCGGGACGGTCCTCGGCACATTCGTGGCGTCGAAAATCGGGCGGAGCCGCATTCCGGCGTATGTCGTGGGCGGACTGCTGCTGGTTGGCGGAATCGCGAACGCGGTCATGATTCCGCAGCCGGTCTGGTTCTCGATCGTGTCGTTCATCATCTACATCGGCGGCACGATCATCGGTGCTGCTGCATCTCGACCGCCAGAGTTGAGACCAACTCCGCCGCCGGCAGGGGCCTGATCCGCGCCACCCCCGTTCCTGCCCACAGCGACAGGAATCCGGACTCGCCGCGCTGCGCCGCGGCGCTGCGCATCGGGCGCGTCAAAGCGTTCTGCAGCGGGTACGGCAGGATTGCGGACTGCTCGACCATCTCGTGAAACGCGTTCGAGAGTCCGCGCGCCGGACGTCCGGAGAAGGCACGCGTGATGACGCTGCGCGCTGCGCTGCCATCCAGCAGCGCCGATTTGTAAGCGGCCGATGCGCCCGATTCGGGGCATGCGAGAAACGCCGTTCCGAGCTGCGCAGCAACCGCGCCGCGGCGGAGCGCCTCGGCGATCTCGCCGCCGGTCATCAATCCGCCCGATGCAATCAGCGGAAGTGATGTCTCGCGCCGCGCAGCCTGGGTCAGCTGGAGCAGCGGCACCATCGCGTCTTCGAATCGCTCGGCGAACGTGCCGCGATGCGCACCCGCCTCGCTGCCCTGCAACACGATCGCGTCGACGCCGGCATCCGCGAGCAGCCGAGCTTCACGTGCGCTGGTCGCAGTGCCGGCGATCACGATGTTCGCTTTACGCAACTCGCGAAGCTGGTCCTCGGTCGGAATGCCAAAGGTGAAGCTGAACATCGCCGGACGGATCTCGAGAACAACGCCGAGTTGCTCGGGGAATGGATCGGGGCCGACCTTCGGGAGCGTTGGCGGATCGATTCCCAGCCGCTCGTGGACGCGCGACAGAATCGAGAGTATCCGCGTCGCGTCACCGGTGGCGTTCGAGTCCCAGCCGCCGGCAAACAGATTGATGTGCAGCGGCGAGCCGGCGCTCGCTGCCGCAGTGCGGATCTGCGGCGGCGTCATGTAGGCCGCGCCCAGCGCTCCGAGCCCGCCGGCGCGCGAGACGGCGGCGGCGAGTTCGGGCGTGCCCGGGCCGGCTCCCATCGGCGAGAGAAAAATCGGATATCGGACGCCGAGGCGGCCGAGAAGGTCCATCGCTAGACCCACTCCGGCGAGAGCGGATCGGCCGCCAGCAGGTGTCGCAGCATAAAGCGATACGCCGGCGCGCCATGGTCGCCGTTCGTAAAGATCACCACCGCGGTCTTCTTTGCCGGTTGCCAGAATGCGAAGTTCTTCACGCCCGGTCCATCGCCCCAATGAAAGTATCCCGGCGCGTCGAGTGACGTGTCGACGCCCCAGCTCAGCGTCCAGGAGATCTTGCGATTCACACGGTTGCGCGGAGTGTATTCGTCGGGATGGTCGGCGAAGTCGCGCATGCTCTTGTCGAGGAAAGTCGCGTAGTCGCCAATCGTGGTCCATAGCGATCCGGCGACGTTCGGAATCACTGCCACCGGCAGCGGCAGACTGTTGAACTTGCGGGCGGCATCGATCAACTCCTCGTACGTCATCTTGTCGGGCGTCGACCCGGCCTTCTTCGCGACCTCATACGCGCCGTTGTTGTAGTAGTTCGTCGACTTCTCGAGCAGCCGCCCGCGGTTGTCGTGTCCTGCGACGGCGAGCTTGTCGATCTCGGGCGTCCACGTGAATGTGCTCTTCGACATTCCGAGTCGCGGCAGCACGGTTTCATGGAGATAGATTCCCAGCGGTTTCCCGGCGATTTTTTCGACCACGCGTTGCAAGAGCAGGTAGCCCTCACCGGAGTACTCCCATCGCGTGCCGGGCTTGAAGGATGACGTGAGCTCCAGTTTGCTCGGATCGAATCGCCAGTTCACCAGGCCGGTTCCGTGCGACAGAACATGCTCGGGTGTAATCGACGCCGCATCTCCTGTGAGTCCGAGGGGCAGGTAGTCCTGCAGCGGCTTATGCCAGTCGAGTTTCCCTTCGCGAACGAGGCGTCGCACCTCCATCGCGAACACCGGCTTGCTCAGCGAAGCGGCGGGAAAAAGTGTGTCGGCGGCGATGGCATCGGACGTTCCCACCTGTCGAATGCCCGCGAGATGGAGAAACGATTTACCGTTGACGGCACCCTGGGCGGCGAGGCCGGGTGTCTTCGTCACTTCGAGCAGCGTGTCGAGATCGAGCGGCGAATCCGCCGGTCGCGTGTCGCGCGCGAAAACCGGTGCAACGGCGATTGCTCCCGCCGAGGAGAGAAGAAACGTTCGTCGATTCATGCGCGGCATCCTAACGCTACAATGCGATCGATGGCTGTCACGCGATTGATCGCGATCACCGACGGCGTCGCCTTCGGTGGCGACAGTCCGCCACTCTTCATCGCGGGGCCCTGCGTGATCGAGTCGCGGCAGCACGCAATCGCCATGGGGCGCACACTGCGCAAGCTTCGCGATGCCCTGAAAATCAATCTCGTCTACAAGTCGTCGTTCGATAAGGCGAATCGTTCTTCGATCGAGTCGTTTCGCGGGCCCGGGCTCGTCGAAGGCCTCGACATCCTGCACGCCGTGAAAGAAGAAACCGGACTGCCGCTGATCTCCGACATCCATGACCCCGCACAGGCCGAGCCGGCGGCGCGGATCCTCGACATCCTGCAGATTCCGGCGTTTCTTTGCCGGCAGACCGATCTCGTTGCTGCGGCGGCGCGCACGGGGAAACCGGTATCCGTGAAGAAAGGACAATTCCTCTCTCCCGAAGAGACGAAAAACATTCTCGAGAAAGGACATGAGGCCGGCAACGATCGCATCTTCATCACCGAGCGCGGATCTTCATTCGGCTATCAGAATCTGGTGGTCGACATGCGCGCGTTTCCGATCATTCGAGGATTCGGCGTGCCGGTGGTCTACGACATCACGCATTCGATGCAGAAGCCGGGCGGCGAAGGGAAGCAGACCGGTGGGACTCCGCAATTTGCACGGCCGCTCGCTCGCGCGGCGGCGGCGGCGGGGGCCGATGGATTCTTCATGGAAGTGCACGACAATCCCGCCGCGGCGCTTTCCGATCGCACGACACAAATTCGACCCGAGGTCGCGCGGTCGATCATCGAAGACGTGCTGGCGATACGAGCGGCCCTGCCGCCGATTTAGATGCGCCGCGCCGTCGCGATTGTTGCTGGCCTTTACTTTCTGCTCGTTCTTTTCAACGGGTTTGTCCTCGTCGAACTGTTCTTGCGCCGCGTCGGCACTCCGATTCTCTTCGCGGTCGCGACGGCGCTTGCGTGCGTCGGCGCCGGTTTTCTCACCCGGCGCCGGCAACCGGACATCGCGCTCAACTTCATCGTCGGATACCCGATCTTCGGCGCGATCTGTTTTCTGATCGGCCTGCTCAGGATTTCGCCGTGGACGATGGTGCCCATCGTGGGAATCCTCGGCGGCGTGGGAGCGCTGGCCATCCGTCGCTCAATGGCGGGCGATGCGCCCGTCACCACACTAGCGCTGAAGCCCCTCGCCACACTCGCGCTCGTGCTCATCGGCATCGCAGCGCTGATCGCAGCGCAGGCACCGCCCTCCACGCTCGATGAGCTCGCGTATCACCTCGCTGTTCCGTGGACGTGGGTGAAGGAAGGGAGGGCGATCGATCTGCCGCTCGTTTCGCACTCCTATTTTCCACTCGGCGTCGAGTCGGCAGATCTGCCGTTCCTCTCGATTCTTGGGACGGGCGGCGGCATCGCATCGCATTTCCTCCACCTGTTTGCCGCTTTCGCGGTCGTCGTTCTGTTGCTGCGTATGACGAAACAATGTCCGATCCTGACGGTGGCGATCGTTGCGACGCCCGCCCTCGCTCTGGCGGCCGGCTGGTCTCTCGTCGACTGGGTCCTCCTCGGCATTTCTCTGGCGCTCGTGAATGCGATCGAGAATGACGACGCGACGACGGTCACCGCGGCCGTGGCGGCGGGGCTGCTGACGAAGTACACATTCATTCCAATCGCATTGATCGCGATTCTCGTGACCAGGAAATTTCGAGGCGTGCTTCCCGGCCTCGCGATCGGATCGGTTTTCTTCATCCGTAATCTGATTTTGACCGGCAATCCCATCGCGCCATTCTTCGGCGCACTCGCACCGCACGTCGCGCATTACCGCACCGGCGCATTTCTCTCCGACTACATCTTCGACGGCCACTTCATCGACGAGAGCCTCGGCGCATCGATGCTGATCGCATCCACGCTCACGGCGGGACTTGTTCCCCTGGTCCTGCTGGCCGCGGCGGTACTGCTTTTCTTTCTGGCACCGTCATCGCGTTTGCTCGTCCCGTTTCTCGCGGTGCCCGCCGCCCGCGCCCTCCCGCCCAACCGCCCCGTCCGCGTGTTGCTGGCGATCGCAATCGTGATGCAGCTGTTTCTCGTGGCGTACTTCACGGATCGCACGGAGGCATTCGCGCTGCTGTCGGGCCGCCTCGACGATGAGAAATATCTCGCGGAGGTTCGCCCGTCGACGACGACCATCGCGGCCCTCGACGCGGCCCTGCCGCCGAACGCGTGCACGCTCGTGATCGGTCTCAGCGAAACGTATTGGTTTCAACATCGCGTTCGCGGCGGAGGGAACTTTGACGGGCCGCGCGTCTCGGCATATCTGGACGTCGGAAGCGTCGACGCGCTCTATGCGCGATTGCGGCGCGATGGAATCACGCACGTCGCCGTGGTCGCGACGGCCGCGCCGACAGAGGTCGCAAGCAAGGTTGAGGAGCGCGAGACGGCGCTGTCCACCAGCGCGCAGCGCACGCTGTCACAAGCGCTCGATCGCTATGCACGCAGCGTCACGCAGCGCGGCAATGCGACGTTGTTTACGTTACGCTGAAGCCATGCAGCGTGGGTTTGCACTGATTGCCCTCCTGGCATTCGCATGCATTTCCGACGTTCCCGAGAACCTCGACAAGCTTCGCGGAGCCGAAGCACGATTGCGCGCGAATCCGCATGACGTTCAGAGTCTCGACTTCATCCTCGGAAAACTGGACGATCACAGAAGCATCACGCGCGGCAATGCGGCGGCCATCCTGCGACTTCTGGCGGACGACCCAAAAGTGCGAGCGGCCATAGCGCCCAGGGCGATTCCGGCGCTGATCGAGGTCGCACAGCGCCACGGTGACAACGAGTCCGAAGGCATCACCGCGTTAGGCGAGTTCCATGAGTACGGCGCGCCGGCTGTCCCGACACTCATCAATCGCCTTTCCAATAAAGACGATTCGCGCGTCAGGGACGCGGCCGAGGCCCTCGGGAAAATTGGCCGGGCGGCGACGCCCGCCCTTCCCGCGCTGAGAAGACAACTTCGAAATCCGTACGTATCTGCGCGAATTCATACCGCGATCGCCATTCGAACAATCGCTCCGGACGATCGAGAGGCCATCGACAACCTCATCGAATTGCTGCAAAGCCGCGACTCTGCGACCCGTTCCGACGCCATCTATGCTCTTGAAGAGTTAGGCCCGCTGGCACTGCCTGCGGTGCCGGCATTGGAGGCCTACGACAGGGACGACTTCCGCATCTATGCACGTGAGGCTGTGGAGTCGATCAACAAGAAAGCCGCGGTACGCTGAGGCTATGCGGCGCTGCAGATTTGCTTTGATCGCCCTGCTGGCAGTCGCCTGCATCGACGATATTCCCGAGAACCTCATGAGACTTCAAGCGGCAGAAGCGCGGCTGCGCGCGATTCCGGGCAACGCGCAGAGTCTCGATTTCATCCTCGGAAAGCTCAATGATCACAGAAGGATCACGCGCAACAACGCGGCGGCGATTCTGCGCCTCCTCGCAGGCGACCCAAAAGTGCGAGCGGCCATTGCGCCGAGGGCGGTTCCCGCGCTGATCGAAGTCGCGGGCCGCCACAACGACAACCAACAGGAAGGCATGATGGCGTTAGGAGAGTTCCGCGAATATGGCGCGCCGGCCGTACCGTTGCTCATCAGGCGACTCTCCGACGACGAGCGAACCGTTACGGAAGCGCTCGGCATGATTGGCCCGGCGTCCGCCCCCGCCATTCCGCTGCTTCGAAAAAACCTTCGAAGTGACGACATGCAGATGCGCATTCTGACTGCCGTCGCGATCCGTCGCATCGCCCCTGACGATCGAGAAGCGATCGACAACCTCATCGAATTGCTCCACGGTCGCGATCGCGAGGCGCGACTCAGTGCAATCAGCGCTCTCCAGGATCTCGGTCCACTCGCGCTACCTGCATTGCCGGCGCTCGAAGCCGATAAAGATGCAGAGAACGCGGTGCGGACTATCAAGCACCCGGAGCGACGCTAGACCGTGACGGCTTCCGCCACTCCGGCCGCCGAGCGCAAGGCTGCTGCTTTGTCGGCCGCCTCCCACGAGAATTCCGGCTCGGTGCGGCCGAAGTGGCCGTACGCTGCGGTCTTCTTATAGATCGGACGGCGCAAACGCAGCGACTCGATGATGCCGCGCGGCGTGAGCTGGAAATGCTCGCGCACGAGCTCGGACATCCGCTTCGGATCGACTCGGCCGGTTCCGAACGTCTCGACGTAAACAGAAACCGGATCGGCGACACCGATGGCGTACGCCAGCTGCACTTCGACTTCATCCGCGAGTCCGGCCGCCACGAGGTTCTTCGCGATGTAGCGCGCCATGTAGCACGCCGAGCGATCGACCTTCGTGGGATCTTTTCCTGAGAAGCATCCGCCGCCATGACGGCCGCGTCCACCGTACGTGTCGACGATGATCTTGCGTCCGGTCAGGCCGGTATCGCCCTGCGGACCGCCGACGACGAATCGCCCGGTCGGATTGATGTGGAAGACCGTCTCCTTGTCGAGGTACTCGGCCGGAACGGTCGGCTTGATGACGCGTTCGATGATGGCCTCGCGCAGATTCTGATTCGCGACGTCCGGCGAGTGCTGCGTCGAGATGACGATGGCGGTCGCACGAATAGGGCGCTTTCCTTCGTACTCGATCGTCACCTGCGATTTGCCGTCGGGTCGTAGAAAATCGAGCTCGCCCGATTTGCGCACTTCCGCAAGCCGTCGCACGAGCTTGTGCGCCAGCGTGATCGGCAGCGGCATCAACTCCGGGGTCTCGCGGCACGCGAAGCCGAACATCAGACCCTGATCGCCTGCTCCACCCGTGTCGACGCCCTGTGCGATGTCAGGCGACTGCGGATCGATCGACGAGATCACGGCGCAGGTCTCGCTGTCGAAGCCGTACTTCGCGCGCGTGTAGCCGATTTCTTTGATGGTATTGCGTACGATCGACGGAAAGTCGACGTAGGTTTTGGTGGTGATCTCACCCGCGATGATCGCCATGCCGGTCGTCACGAGCGTCTCGCACGCCACGCGGCCGACCGGATCCTCGGCCATGACGGCGTCGAGGATGGCGTCGGAAATCTGATCCGCAATCTTGTCCGGGTGTCCCTCGGTCACAGACTCCGAGGTGAATAGGGTTCGATACGTGGCCATCGTCCGAAAGCTCCTTGAAAACGAAGAATCCTAGCATACGAAGTCCTGAGTCCTGAGTCCTGAGTCCTGAAGGGGAGGGCGGGACTGAGGACTCAGGACTCAGGACTCAGGACTCAGGACTTTCCACTCGGCATTCCGCATGCAGTTGCGCCTGCGCGATGCTCAAGACTCGCAACCTCGGCGCCTATCGCGATCTTCTGGTCCTGTTCACAAAGTACGGACGCAAGGACTTTCGTCTCTCCTTCAATCCGGAGGACATCATCACCAGCGAAACGAGCGACGGCGAAGTCGAGCCGGACGTCCAGGCGCGCGCGCAGGCATTTGCCGCTGCGCTGAAGGAAATGGGGCCGACCTACGTCAAGTTCGGCCAGGTCCTTTCGACGCGGCCGGACGTCGTTCCTCCCGAGTACATCGCGGCGCTGGAGTCGTTGCAGGACGACATCGAGCCGTTCTCCTACGCTGACATCGAGCGGATCGTCGAGGAGGAGCTCGGCGCCCGCATCTCGAAAGTCTTTCTCGAATTCGACGCGACGCCGATGGCGGCGGCATCGCTCGGCCAGGTCCATCGAGCCACCCTGCGCGACGGACGTGAAGTCGTGGTCAAGGTGCAGCGGCCGAACGTTCGCGAAGCGGTGCAGAAAGACATGGAGGTCTTCGGCGACATCGCAAAAACGCTCGAATCTCACACCGATATCGGCCGCAAGATGAATCTGGTCGGGGCCATCGAGCAGGCGAAGATCACGCTCAACAACGAGCTCAATTACCTGCAGGAGGCGCGCAACGCGGAGATCCTGCGTCAGAACCTGTCGGAGTTTCCGCTGATCTACGTGCCGGTCGTCATCCACGATCTGACGACCGCGAAAGTTCTCACCACCGAGTTCGTGCGCGGCAAGAAAGTCTCGAAGGTCACGCCGCTGCAGATGATCGATCACGATTACGCGGCGCTGGCCGCGGTGATCACCGAGGCCTACCTGAAGCAGATTTGTGTGGATGGCTTCTGGCACAGCGATCCGCATCCGGGCAACATCTTCGTACGCGACACTGAAGGCGAATCGGAGATCGTGCTGCTCGACTTCGGCATGGTCAGCAGGATCAGCCGCGAGTTTCAGGACGAGATCATCAAGCTGCTGCTGGCCCTGTCATCGAATCGCGGCACTGAGGTCGCCGATGCCTGCGTGCGTCTGTCGCAGGCGCAGGAGACATTCGACGCCACCAGATTCGTGCACGAGATCTCGCAGATCGTCGCGAACTTTCACGATGTCGACGTGCGGCAGGTCAACGTCGGCCAGTTGATGTTCAATGTCATCGCGGTCGCCAACAACAACGATCTGCGCGTGCCGGCCGAGATGGCGATGCTCGCCAAGACGCTGCTGAATCTCGACGGCATTACGAAGAAACTCGATCCGAAGTTCGATCCGCAGGCGGTGATCCGCGCGTATGCCGAGCGGTTGATGACCCAGAAGCTGCAGCAGAAGTTCAATCCGCGAAACTTCTATCCGGCGCTGCTGGATCTCAATCAACTGATGCTCGATCTGCCGCATCGCGCACGCGAGATTCTCGATCTGACCGCCGCCAGCCGGCTGACGTTCGGAATCAAGCTGAACCAGGCGGAGATCTTTCTGGCCGGCATCCACAAGGTCGCGAACCGCATCACGGTCGGCGTGGTGATCGCGGCGCTGCTGCTGTCGTCATCGCTGATCATGCGCTATCCCGGGAAGGAACGTTTCGCGTTGATCGGCTACAGCATCGCTGCGATCGCGGCCGTTTATCTGATCGTCTCGACGCTCGTGAAGGACCATCGCGACGAAGAGCGGGCCAAAATGAAAGGGAAGTGACCGGTGGCCGGTGACCCGACAGGCTCCCTAACCGGCCACCGGCCACCGGCAACTCTTCAGAATCCTTCCAGCAGATTCGTCACCAGCGTCTCGGCAAATCGCCGCGCAATCTCGGCGATGGCGCGCGTTTCCTGATCGAAGGCATCGGTCGATTCGAGATTGACCTGATAGTTTTCGGCGAAGCGGTACTGATCGTTCTTCCAGAGCACCTTATCTTCGTTGCGATGATCGAGGAGCTCGATTTTGGCGGTGATCGAGATCTGATATTGCGTCGCGCGGCCCTGCGGATTGAACGCGATCGGGAAGATGGCGAAGCTGTCGATCGAGCCGCGCAGGATCGCATCGGCGTCGTTCGGATGGCTGACCAGTTTGAGCCGGCCGCGCGCGACCATCTCGTCGGCGACCGACTGCGTGACCAGCTGCTCGAGGCCGACACGCGTCGTGCGATTGACGAACGCCGGGACTTCGACCGATTTGATCTTCGGATCGAGCGAGTTGCCACGGCCCACGAGCGCATAGCCGCACGCGCTGAGCAACAGCAAACCGGCAACCGTCAACTGTTTCATCGGACAACCACGTTCACCAGTTTACCCGGCACGTAAATCGTCTTCACGATCTGTTTCCCCGATACCCACTGCTGCACTTTGTCATTCGATCGCACCGCCGAGAGCACCTGTTCCTCGACGGGCGGATTCGGCACTTCGACCTGACCGCGCAGCTTTCCGTTGACCTGCACCACGATCGTGATGACATCCTCCTGCATCAGCTTCTCATTGCCGACCGGCCATTTCGAAGTCAGTACGAATCGTTTGTTGCCCAGCATCTCCCACAGCTCTTCCGTGATGTGCGGCGCGAACGGATGCAGCAGCTGCAGCAGAATCTTGTAGCTCTCGCGGACTCCCTCCCCCGCCGCGATCGCTTCTCCGATCGCGTTAGAGAGCTCCATCAGCGCCGAGATCGCAGTGTTGAATTCGAAGTGTTCGATGCGGTGCGTGACCGCGGCGATCGTCTGGTGCGTTTTCCGGATCAGCGATTGAGTTTCTTCGCCGTCTCCCTGTGTCGCAATGACGCCGGAAAAGTTCCAGACGCGAGTGAGGAACCGATAGGCGCCGACGACGCCTTCGTCCGACCAGGCGGCTTCTTTCTCCGGCGGCGCGATGAACAGCGTGTAGACGCGCTCCGTGTCTGCGCCATAACGCGCAATCAGCTCATCCGGGGGGACCACATTGAAGCGCGACTTCGACATCTTGCCGACTTCCGGGATGAGCTCCTGTCCATCGCGGTACGGCTTCTCGTTCCGCCACTGCACTTCACCGAGCGGCACCCAGGCGTGATTGCTCGACGGATCGCGGTAACCCTCCTTCGTGATCATCCCCTGATTGAAGAGACGCGCAAACGGCTCTTCGAAGCTGACGAGGCCCATGTCGTACAGCGTGCGGCAGATGAATCGCGAGTAGAGCAGATGCAGGATCGCGTGCTCGATGCCGCCGATGTACTGATCGACGGGAAGCCACTGGTTCACGATCGCGGTGTCGAAGATCCTGGCGTCGTCGTGCGGCGAGATGAAGCGCAGGTAGTACCACGACGAGTCGACGAAGGTGTCCATCGTGTCGGTTTCGCGGCGAGCCTCGCCGCCGCATTGGGGACACTTCGCGTTGACGAACTTCGGATCTTTCGCGAGCGGGTTGCCCTCTTTTCCGGTGAACGGGACATCGAGCGGCAGCCGGACCGGCAAATCGCTTTCTTGTACTAGAACAATCCCGCATTTGTCACAGTACAAAACCGGAATCGGCGTTCCCCAATAGCGCTGCCGCGAAATCAGCCAGTCGCGCAGCCGGTAGCGGACCATCTTCTTGCCGATGCCGCGGCGCTCGATCTCTTCGATGATCCTGTCGATCGCTTTGGGCGCGGGCAGGCCGGTGATCACGCCGGAGTCGATCGCGATCCCGTTTTCCTTGTCGATGTAAGGCGCGTCCGCGGCCGGTGGCTTTCCGCCAGGGCCGGCGACGAAGCGGATCGGCAATCCATACTGATGCGCGAATTCAAAGTCGCGCTGGTCGTGCGCCGGAACGGCCATCAGCGCTCCCGTGCCGTACTGCATCAGGACGAAGTTGCCGAGCCAGATCGGGATCTCTTTCTCCGTGAACGGATTGATCGCGTACTTGCCTGTGAAGCGACCTTCCTTCCCGACTTCCTGCCGCTCCAGCGAGCTCTGATTGCGGACGTTCGCGATCCACTCTTCGATCCCGGCGCGATCCGGCGCGTCGGCGATCAGCGCCGGGACGTCGGGATGTTCGGGCGCGAGCACCATGAACGTCGCGCCGTAGATCGTGTCGGGCCGCGTCGTGAAGATGCGGATCGAGCGTCCGAGCGAGGGGACCGGAAACTCGACGTCCGCTCCAACGGAACGGCCGATCCAGTTCCGCTGCATCAGCTTCACTCTTTCCGGCCATTCCAGCGCGTCGAGCGCGGCGTCGAGGCGATCGGCGTACGCGGTGATCCTGAAGAACCACTGCTCGAGCTCGCGCTGCACGACTTCCGAACCGCAGCGCTCGCATCGCCCGTCGATCACCTGCTCATTCGCGAGCACCGTCTGATCGCTCGGGCACCAGTTCACGGGCGCCTTGCCGCGATACGCCAGGCCGCGTTTGTAGAGCTGAATGAACAGCCACTGGTTCCATCGGTAGTAATCCGGCTCGCACGACGCGATCTCTTTCGACCAGTCGTAGAGGATTCCCCAGCGCTCGAACTGCTTTTTCTCGCGCGCGATGTTCGAGCGCGTCCATTCGCGAGGATGGATGCCGCGTTTGATGGCAGCGTTTTCGGCGGGCAGGCCGAATGCATCCCAGCCCATCGGATTGAGTGCTGCGTGCCCGCGCATCCTCAGGTATCGATAGAAGGCGTCGCCCAGGATGTAGTTGCGTCCGTGACCGACATGAAGATCGCCCGACGGATACGGAAACATGTTGAGCATGTAGTACTTTTCGCCGGGCCGGGTGACGTCGATCTCGGCAACGCGAGAATCCGCCCACGCGTGCTGCCACTTCTCTTCGATTTCCTGCGGGCTATACGCGGCCATTTGGGACGCGAAGTATAAGTCCTGCGTCCTGAGTCCTGCGTCCGGTGTCCCTTTTCCGAGGACGCAGGACACAGCACGCAGGACTCAGGACTCGTACA
>JALYZI010000144.1 GCA_030948915.1 Acidobacteriota bacterium | reverse complement strand
TCAGAAGACCCGAGGCCTGATGCCTGACGCCCGACACCTGTATTAATGCGCGATGACCGCGCGTCCCCGCCGCACTCTCGGCGCGAACGACAAGATCTGCTCAGCCGCCTCGGCGCTGACTTCGTACGGCGTGCCTGGGACGAACACTAAACCCGACGTCGTCGTCGCGATATTGTTCGCCAGGAACTGACTCAGCGGCGCGAGCGGGATGTGCGATCCGTACGCGTTGTTGATCGTCTTGATGAACTCATCCGCAAACAGCGTGTAGCCGATGTCGGTCAGATGGAATCCATCGAGGCTGAAGAATCCGCCTGTGATGTACGACGCATTGATCGCAATCGGTCCCACGAACATCCCGGCCGCGACGCGATCGAAAAGTCCTTTTTCGTCGGCAACCGGAATGTCGCGTGCCGCTGCCGCCTGCTGGATCACCGTGTTGAAATCGTTGACGCGCTGCTTGATCACCGCCGCCTCGGTCGATGTCAGAACGTCCGTGTCGGCGAGCGGCTTGCCGACGTTTGGCAACTGATTGAAAGGCGGAATCATCGCAAGCGCTGCCGGAATGCCAAATCCGCTCGCGATCTTTGCGGATGCCGGAAGCAGGACGAGACTGTTCGCATCGAGTTGTCCGATCGTGCCGCCGCCGAGATCAGCCACGAAGAAAATCTTCTGTCCGTTCGGACCGACGACCGGCAGCTGTGTCGCCGGATCGATCAGATAGGGCTTGACGGTGCTCAAGTAGGGAAGCGCAAGGACGTTGTTCGGGATGTTGCCAACCACCATGCCGGCCGATGGCGCGCCGGCGACCAGTTGGTCGAGCATGGCGTTGTACGAAGTGCGGAATGTTTCGAGAGGCGTCAGCGCGGCCGGCGTGCCCGCCAGCACGGCGCCGAGGGCGTCGTTGCCGCCGATCCAGACGGCGATGAACGTCGGTTTCTGCGCGATTGCCTGTTGCACTTCAGTCCCGAGCCCGCGAAGAATGAATTGCGCGAAGGAACGCGCGGTCGACGTCGCCGACTCCTTGCCGGTCAGCGTGATGACGTCCGTTACAGTCGCGCCCGGAACGCTCAGATTGTTGTAAGGCCGGGCGAGATTGAGGTTGATCGGATTCGCCGATCCGGCCGCGGGTGTGATCGTCGGCGGGAAGCGGATGATATCGACGAGTTGCAGTTCGCTTCCGATTCCCGGAAACGACACCAGCGGCTGCTGAAAATCGGCAGCGCCCGCCTGACGCGCGATGACCGCCGGCCAACTGAAAGACTGATGGTTGAGATTGAGCGAGCCGCTCTCGACGCCGGCGCCATAGCTGTCGCCGATTGCGACGAAAGTCGTGAAGTTCGCACTTCCGCGCGCGGCGAAAATCGGCGCGGCGATGAAGGCGATGAGCAGCAACATCAAGCTTCGAATACGCATCATGAGTGTGGTCTCCTTTGTTTAGAACCGATAGCCGAGGTTGATGGTGATGAGATTCGCGTCGGTCTTATACGTGCCGTTGAAGTTGTCCTGACTCACACCCTGTGTGCTTCGCGTCTTGAAGTGCAAGGCGAACTCGGTAGCGTCGAGCACGAAAGGACCGGCGTGATATCCGACGCCGAAGCTGACGCCGATGCGATCGGAATCGGGAAGCAGCGGGCTGACGACTTCGGTGGGCTGCGGATTCTTATCGTAAAGCGCGCCGAGACGGATGTCCCAATCGGAAGTGACAGGATGGTTCGTGCCGAGGCGATACGACCAGGTGTCCTTCCAGTTTTGCGGGCGCGTAAAGCCGGCCGCCGGAGTAGTCAATAAGTTGACTTTCAGCTCCTTGAACTTGCTCCAGTTGTTGTGGACTGCGTCGAACTCGATGTCCCAGTTCGTGATCATGGTCGTCGCGGCAGCCAGGTAGAGGAAGTCCGGCATCGCGATCGAGGTCGTCACGGGCTGGGTGGGCGGAAGCTGCGATGCAACGACTGCATCGAACTGCGCGTTGCCGGTCTTAATCGGAGTAACGGTGGCCGTGCCTTTGAAATCGACCGTCATCGACGTGCGATACGACAGGCCGAGCCGCCAGGTGGACGTCGGCTTGAAAAGGACGCCGGCGTTCCAACCCACTTTGCTTTTCCAATCACTGGCGAGGTAGGTGTTCGCGACGTCGACGAAACGTCCCGAGAACGGATTGATGGCGCCGGAGTTCCGCGCCAGAATAACTTTTGAACGCCGGTATTCCGGACCTCCGCCGATGGCCAGACGTCCGTCGGATGTTTGCCAGGCGAGGGCCGGCTCGAGCGAGACGGTCTTGATGTTGGCGTCCGATGACACGAAGCGGCCGATCCACGGGTTCTGCCAGTTGGTTCGCAGGCCGAACGGTGAAAAGACGCCGACGCCGAACGTCAAATTGCTGCCGATCGGAAAGATGCCGTAGGCACTCGGGACGATGAAGGTGTGCGCGCGATACTTGCTGCCGGTAGTACCGGCGGTGAAGAGATCGTTCGGGTCGCCGGTGAAGCTGTTCTGAAAGTTGATCGCCGTGCCGCCGAACAGAATTTCCGGGCGCCGCTGCTGTGCGATGCCGGCGACGTTGTAGAAAATCGCGCTCGGATCGTCGGCGGTGGCAGCGAACGCGCCGCCCATGGCGACGGCCTTGGCCCCCGCTTCGAACAGCGCGAATCCGGAGCCGAATGCCGCACCGGTAATCATGAGCGTTGCGAGGGGGACGAGGAGCCGGGTTACACGCAAGAGAAACCTCCTAAGTACTTCGATTTGCGGGAGAAAACGAGCGCGGATCTTATCACAGGCATTTCTGGTGAAATCCCGCGTTAACATCGAATCATGAAACGTTTTGTCGTCGCTTTCGCCCTTTTCGCAATGGCACTGTCCGCTTCCGCCGGTCTAACGTACAAAGTTCAAAGCACCACAACCGGCGTCCAGCCGATGAACCTCGCAGGCAGCGTCAACGTCGACGGCGCGCGCATGCGATTCGATGTCGCCAGCGGCGACGGAATGCTGTTCAAAGACAACAGTGTCGTGCTGTCCAGCGATGGCGGAAAGACGATGTCGGTTTTCGATCCTTCAACGCACAACTATTACGACCTGCATCTCGAACAACTCCTCGGATCCTCGACTTCGATGCTCAACAGCCTCGGCAGCATGGTCAAGGTTGCCTTCAAGAATCCGCATGTCGAAGTGCGCGACAGCGGAGATGGCGGGACAATCGAAGGATTTCCGACACACAAGTACATCCTCGACGCGGCCTACGACATCGACATCGATGCCATGGGTCAGAAGATGACGATGCACTCCGCGATGACGACTGAGAACTGGACCACCGATCAACTCTCCGGCGAATTTGCCAGCTTCATTCAGGCGCGCGGGATGCGCACCGGAATCGATGCCGTCGACCGCCTGATCGAAGCGCAGGCCACCGCCACACGCGGCTTTCCTCTAAAGCAGGTGAGCACTGTTCACATCAATCAGGGCGGCGGCGATATGACGATCACGACGACATCGTCAGTCACGAACATTCAGCGCCACGCGATCGAGCCGTCGCAGTTCACCGCGCCGGCTGGATACACCAGGGTCGACGATCCGATCACGAAGATGATGCGCCAGATGACCTCGCCGGCGCAGTAAAAGCGGACCGCCACGAATAGTTCGCGGACCACATCTCGGGGAGGGTAGCAATTCTCTCTTCCCAGTCACTCCTTGATTGAGAGGAGCTTCGGGGATTTCCGAGAAAGGTGGTCCAGCGATGATTTAGCGCAAGCGCGACAGAGCTGCTCTTTGCTTCACTCCGCCGATTCACGAATGAGGGCTCAAAAACATGAGAATGATCAGAATTGCCGCCATCTGCGCGCTTACGCTACTTTTGGCAAGTGGCGTTTACGCGCTGCCGTGTGCCGGCTGCGGATCGTGTCTGAGTCAACTGAACCATGACACGACCGATTGCGATGAGCACTACAGCACGGGACCTGAGGGCAGACCCACACCATTCGCACACGCAGGATGCATTCTGGATGCGACCACGGCTTACTATAACTGTGTGTGGCAATCCTCTCTGGGGTAAAAGCATCGGCTTGGCCAACCGGACACATATGACCCGTCCCAAAATGACCGCCGCGGCTATGGTCGCGGCGGTCATAGCCATTGGTGAGACCGCATCGGGGGCTGATCTCACGGCAGCTTATCGGACGCCAGCCACGTGTTTCCTCATGTCCGGTGCTGGCGAGATCTACGAGGCCAACCCGCGCGAGGGATTGAAGAAGCTTTTCGTACTCTCTGACGCAACCGGCGAGCCATACCATTGGATCAATCTCCCACGCAGTTTCGTGCAATGGAAGTCAGAGTGGCTGGTGACAGACATGTCGAATCGTGTTGTTCGATTCAGCGCGAAGGGCATGTGGGTCGGCTTCATCCCTCTTCCATTTCGCGCGGCTACTCTTACCGTAGTCGGCAACTCGCTCTGGTCGCTGAACCATCTCGCAACCAGCCCGACGAACCAATTGTGGCGCAGCACCGATGGCATGACATTTACTCCGGTGAACGTCTTTTCGTCGACAGAACGATTTCATTCTCCCTTGCGGAATCTGCTGCTTGTGGCGGGCGACGGCGCCGGCAAGCTTTACGTGATGCCGATTATCGGACCTCCGATTCTTCACCAAGCCTATCCAGCGATGATCGGTATCCAATTAGCGTATTCGCGTTCGAAACAGCGAGAGGTTTTGCAAGACGCCGATCGAATAATCGCAGATGTCACGCCGTATTCGTTGCCAGCTCGCGACCTGTTTCCGCTGGATCTGAGAGGCATCGTGGTTTTGCGAAATCGGGAGGATGTGCGGAGCGCGTCGGGAACGCTGGAGTTGTGGCTCGGGCGGCGCGCCGACCGGTACGATGACGCCTCACACCACGTCGCGACGGCGCTTTTTCCACAGTCGGTGCACTGGATCGTTGGCGTGACGCCGACGACGGTAATCGGCGTTGACAGGAGTGGTCACGTTGTCTCTGCGACGTGGGGCAAACCCGTCCGGGGGGAGATCATCACGCCGTGATGACTATCCGCCGACCACCGTCAATCCTACGTTTTATGCTTGTGGCAGGGACGCTCAATCGCTGGTTCTATGCGGTTTTTGTGGTGTTTTTGGCTTGGATGCTTTATTCCCGCGCGGTCGGCCACAACGCGGGTTTTGCCAATTACTTTTTTCTTTTTCTCTTTCCGCTCGCGGCGGGTACAGGATTGTTGACTCGCGCGCGGGCAGGAGAGTTCGACCTGCTCTTCGGCGCGGGTGAAACGCGCTCACGTGTCTGGTGGACTGCCTGGGGATGGGCCTGGGCTGTGCCCGGAACGATGGCGATCATTGTCTTTTCGCTTGGCATCGAGAGAAACCCGCCTCCGATACTGCGACTTCTGGCCGTACTCCTGTTCACGGGCGGGATTGCTTTCGCGATCGGCCTCATAGAACTTCGCTACCTGGTTGGAGTCCTCTGGCTTCTCCTGCGATTGCTTCTCGTACTGGCGCCTCCGGGATTGAGCGCAGTTACACGACTCGAAAGAGGAATCGACATTCCTTCTGCCGGCACGCTGGCACTCATTGCTATTGCAGCACCCGAAACTCTCATCGGCAGTTCGATGCCATTGATGCACGTGATTTTAGGCGCCCTGGTTGGACTGGCTGCACTGGCCGCGTCGTTCGTATGGTTCCTGAGAGACGATTTCGGAGGAAAGCGTTCGTGACCGTCGTTGGTACATCGTTGCCGCTGCAATTGAACGCCGTCTGGAAGTCTTATGGGACGAAGCGGGTGCTGACTGGTTTCACAGGCGCGTTTCTTCCGTCCAGGATCGCAGCTCTCGTCGGGCCGAATGGAGCGGGAAAGACAACGCTCCTTCGCATCGCGGCGGGATTGCAACAGTTGGACTCGGGAAGTGTGAGCAGGGGAAAGGTCCTTTATTACGGTGGTTTCGATCTCCTGCCGATCCGCGACACCGTCAACCACCTTCGGCGCGCCCTTGGGCTTGAGCCAGCGGCAGATGGGGCAAAGAGGTTGTCAAAGCTCTCGCGCGGTGAGTTGCACAGGATTGGTCTCGATCTCGCGTTCGAGCTTGCTCCGGACGTCTTGCTTCTGGATGAACCTTGGACGGCACTCGAGCCGGATGCTCGCGAGGAGTTGAACGTCAGGCTTCGCAGTACGGTCGAAGGGCGCGTCGTGGTCTGTTCGAGCCACGATCTGGATGAGGTAGCTCGAGTCGCTGACGATGTCGTTTTCCTAGCCGAAGGCCTTGCGCTGTGGAAGCGCCGCGATGACGATGCGGCTCCTTTTGATCGCGATGATCTGATACGCGTTTACCGAGAGGCCAAGAAAACGTGATTCTCTTCCTGGTGTCCTTGATCCTCTCGGTTCGGAGTGAAAATCCCATGCTCGAGCGGATAAGCGAGCCCTTCGAGATCTGGGCTCCGCCGGAAGTTCGACGAGGCTGGGATTCATTCGGTGGTCTGGAGTCGCCACCTGCCGCTGGAACTGTTGACGTGCGAGCACCGCGGGACCAGTCTGGACATGCTGGGCGAATCGACATTCTCGAGAAACACGCAAAACGGTGGATTTGGTCATCGACGATCGTCTTCACATCCGATTTCCGGCTTCCGACCTCAGACCGGACGCGCGGTGTACTTCTGCGGTTCGACCACACCGGTTTCTACTTCTGGAGCGAGATTGCCGCAAATTCCTCAGCGACTATAGTGCTCGAGAAATTCAGAAACCTGGTAATACGGGAAGCGGACTCCACGAGCATTCGAGTCCTCTATGTCGCGTCGGAGGAGTTGCCACGGACGCTTTTAAGAGGCGAGAGCGAGTTCCGCTTCGTACCTTGCCAGCGTGCTCTCGCCTGCACGGTCACCTTGGGCGAGTCCCGATGTAAAGAAATCGGAGAAGGGGATCTTTCCGTCGCGATGAATGTCGGGGTTGAGAGAAACGCTCGCGTGTTACGCGTCGAATCTCAGCACAGCGATCAATTCTCCGCGCTCACCAAAGGTAACGCGGTGATCCGTCCAAAGACTGTTGCCATCACAATTACACGTGCGTCGCCATGGATCGCTGTCTGCCCTCAGGACGCGACCATCGGCTGGGATAGCCTTGTTCTCGACCGCTCGGGAAAGGAATTCGCATTAGAGAGGATCGAAGGTGCCTTTCTTTCTCGCCCTCCTGGATTCGCAACTCTCCAGTCGCGACGCGAGCGCGGTGTCCACATACGTCCATGGATCGGCCCCAACAAAGAAGTTCTTAAAGATGCCGCTTCAGTCTTGTTGGTATTTCCGCCGAGCGACAGTTCGGTGTCGGCGCAGATCCCTTTGACCACCTCTTCGCCCGATAGCGGCGGCCAGTTTTTTCTGCCCACCCTCGGCGCAGGAACGTACCGCTTGAAGCTCTTATCGTCCGTTGCCACTGGAGAACCAATAAGCGTAACGGCCGAACCGGGGCCGCCACTCGACGTGGTATTTCCAACTGGGCCAACTGTCAGCGGCCACGTTGCAAAAATATCCGGGGGAACAGCCGGTGATCCGGTTATCGTCGAAATCAACGCCGACGCGACCCTTCAGGAAGCGCTTCAAGCCAGCGATCTGCTGGACAGAATGCGCTATGCGATCGGCGACGACGACGGCAACTTCAGCATCGTTCTCAGTCTGCCTGGTAAGTACCGGATTCGCGCACGATGGGGTACAGCAGCAGCCGAACGCACGTTCGAGATGGGAAAGGCGATGGCGGACGTGAAACTGGGCGAAATTGTTGTGCGTGGCGGTGCTGACCTTCGAGGAACCATCGTTGGCTGTCAAGATGGGGAAGCGATTCTGGTCCCGGTCCCCGACCTTTCAAAGCCAAGCAGAATCGGCTTCAACGAATCGCGCCGAGGCCGGTTCGGCATTGATGGACGTTTTGTCGTCGAAGGCTTGAGTGGCGGAGCGTGGAGTGTTGTCATCAACTGCGCCGGTTCGTCAGCCGCGGTATCGCCTGAGCTAGTTTCGATGCCCGAGAGCGGCGACCTGGTCATCCAATTCACGGTCATCGATCCAGCATCTCTCGCAAAATCGCATTAGCCAGCTCGGCCTTCGCCTTCCCGCGCGTCTCTTTCATCAACTGACCGACGAGAAATCCGAAGACCTGCGCTTTGCCGCCGCGATATTGCGCGACCTGCGTGGGATGGCCATCGATCACGCGGCGGGCGGCGTCGCGAATGAGCGTTGGATCGGCG
Organism: Acidobacteriota bacterium; assembly: GCA_030948915.1. Lineage (GTDB taxonomy): Bacteria > Acidobacteriota > Thermoanaerobaculia > Gp7-AA8 > Gp7-AA8 > Gp7-AA10. Next base: position 18,484 of record JALYZI010000144.1, on the reverse strand, counting down.
ATCTGCGAGAGACCGCGACGCTCGACGATGACATCGGGCGCCTCGCCGGTCGACGTCATCTCCTCGAAGACTTCCTTGGCGACTTTGCTTCCGATCGCGCCCTTCTCGATCATGTTGATCAATTTCGCGAGCATCGGCGCTGCAACGCGCGCATCGCGAAATCTCAACACCTCGTTGCGGACCCAATTGGCAGCCGCTTTCGGATTCGACGCGCTCGCGACCTCTTCGAAGTAATCCGACAGCTCGCGCGTCGCGACCAGAGCCTCGGCGTCGACAGTTTCAATCCCGAGCTTTTCGTAACGCTCGATGCGGGCGTGCGGCATCTCGGGAAGTTTCCGCCTGGCATCTTCGATCCACGCGCGATCGACGCGAAGCGTGAAGAGATCGGGCTCCGGAAAGTAGCGATAGTCGTGCGCTTCTTCCTTCGAGCGCATCAGACGCGTCTCGCCGCTCGGCACATCGAAGAGGCGAGTCTCCTGCGAGACCGTCCCGCCCTTTTCCAGGATCGCGGTCTGGCGTTCGATCTCGAACTCGATCGCGTTGCGCAGAAACCGAAAGGAATTGAGATTCTTGATCTCGGCGCGCGTGCCCAGCGGTTCGCCGCGTCGGTGCACCGAAATGTTCGCGTCGCAGCGCAGCGATCCCTCCTCCATGTTGCCGTCGCAGATTTCTCCGTACATCAGAATCTGACGCAGGCGAGTGAGGTAAGCGTCCGCCTCGGCTGCCGAGCGCATGTCGGGCTCGGAGACGACCTCGATGAGCGGCACGCCGGCGCGGTTCAGATCGACCAGTGACGCGTCGGCGGCGTGGATCAGTTTTCCGGCGTCCTCTTCGATATGAATGCGAGTGAGGCGAACGTTGCCGATGCGCCCGCCGGTTGCCAGCGGCTTCTCGAACTGCGAGATCTGATAGCCCTTCGGAAGATCGGGATAGAAATAGTTCTTGCGCGCGAAGATCGAGTCCGCGTGCACGGTGCAGCCGGTCGCAAGTGCGGCTCGCATCGCGAGCTCGACGACATTGCGATTGAGCACGGGTAGCGCGCCGGGGTATCCGAGGCAGACGGGGCAGATGTGTGTGTTGGGAGGAGCGCCGAAGGCGGTCGGGCACGCGCAGAAAATCTTCGACTGCGTCAGCAGACGCGCGTGCACCTCGAGGCCGATGACTGCTTCCCAATCGGGCACTGAGCCGTGATTATAGGGACGTGAGGCTTTCGTCTTTAGTCGCGTATTTTCTGCGGCTCGGCGCGACGGGCTTTGGCGGACCGATCGCGCTGGCCGGCGCGATGGAACGCGATCTGGTCGATCAGCGGAAGTGGTTCACTTCCGAGGAATACTTCCGGGGACTCGCTCTGGCGCAGCTGGCTCCCGGTCCGCTCGCCGCGCAGCTCGCGATCTATCTCGGATGGGCGAGGGGAGGGATTCTCGGTGCGACGCTGGTCGGCATCGCGTTCGTTCTTCCGTCATTTCTGATCGTTCTGGTTTTGTCCGTTCTGTACATCCGGTTCCACGGACTCGCGTGGATGCAGTCGGTCTTCTATGGAGTCGGCGCGGCGGTCATCGGAATCATCGCGCGCAGCGCCATTAAACTCACACGGCTCTCGCTGAAACGCGACGTGTTGCTGTGGATCGTGTTCGCCGTCGTCGCCGCGATGACGGCAGTGACGGAAAACGAAATCGTGTGGCTCTTCCTACTTTCGGGAATCTCCGTCTACGCGCTACGGCGCGGGGTGCCGCCCGCCTCGGCGGCGATTCTTGCTCCATGGCTGCTGACGGGAATCCGGGGCGTCGCCGACATTCCGCTCGTCTGGCGAATTTTTCTATTTTTCACCGAGGCGGGGGCGTTTGTCTTCGGGAGCGGCCTGGCGATCGTGCCGTTTCTCTACGGGACCGTCGTCGAGCAATATCAATGGTTGACGCAGCGCGAGTTCGTCGACGCCGTTGCGGTGGCGATGATCACACCCGGCCCGGTCGTCATCACGGTCGCGTTCATCGGCTACCTCGTAGCCGGACCGCTCGGCGCGACTGCCGCAGCCGTGGCCGTCTTTCTCCCGTGCTATCTCTTCGTGATCATTCCGGCGCCTTACTTCGAGCGCTACGCGAAGAAGAAAGGGATCGCGGATTTCGTCGACGGCGTGACGGCCGCCGCCGTCGGCGCAATCGCGGGAGCCACAATTGTGTTAGGCCGCCGCGCTTTGATTGACTGGAAGACGATGGTCATCTGTCTCGTCACATTCGTTCTCGTGATGTCGACGAAAAAGATCCCGGAACCGGTCCTGATCGTCGTGGCAGCCGTTGCGGGCCTACTCCTGCGATAATCACCGGCCATGAAATCCTTCATCGTCGCGCTTTTCGTCGCCACATCAGCGTTTGCGCAATCGATCGATTCGATGATCGATCGCGAATTGCCCGCTCTCCTCGATACCTACAAGGCCTTCCACGGTGCGCCGGAGCTGTCGAAGCATGAAGAGAAAACGGCCGCCACCGTCGCCGAGCGGCTGCGCGCGCTTGGATACACCGTCACCGATCACGTCGGGAAATACGAATCGGCCGACACGTGCTACGGCGTCGTCGCGATGATGAAAAACGGCGACGGGCCGGTCGTCCTCGTCCGCAGCGACATGGACGCGCTTCCCGTTCTCGAGCAAACCGGTCTGCCGTACGCGAGCAAAACGGCGAACGTGATGCACGCCTGCGGGCATGACATCCACATGACCACACTCCTCGGCACCGCCAGCATGCTCGCGCAAATGAAGAGCAAGTGGCACGGCACGGTAATGCTGGTTGGTCAGCCGGCGGAGGAGGTCAATCAGGGCGCGTCGGCGATGGTTCGCGACCGTCTGTATGATCGATTTCCGCGTCCAAACTTTGTGATCGCGCTGCACGACAACTCCACGATGCCGGCAGGGCAGATCGGATATTGCCCCGGCTATTTCATGGCCAACGTCGACTCCGTCAACATCACGATTCGAGGCTTGGGTGGGCACGGCGCGGTGCCGCAGAGCGCCAAGGATCCGATCGTCACGGCGGCGGAAGTGATCCTCGCGCTGCAGACGATCGTGAGTCGCGAGAACTCGCCGCTCGATCCAGTGGTGGTGACAGTGGGCTCGATTCACGGGGGCGCGAAGCGCAATGTGATTCCGGATCAGGTCGAGCTGCTGCTCACCGTGCGGACGTACAAGCCGGAGGTGCGCAAGCGCGTGCTGGCGTCGATCGAGCGCGTTACCAGGGGCATCGCGATGGCGGCCGGCATCCCGGAAGAACGCGCACCGATCGTCGAGTCCGTGAAGAGCGAGTCGGGGGATGCGACGTACAACGATCCCGCGCTCACCGAGCGGCTCGCGAAAGCGCTCAAGCGCGACATGGGCGCGAACAACGTCGTGCAAATCGATCCATTGATGGTGAGCGAGGACTTCGGCTATTTCGGCCTGGGCCGGGAGATCCCGATCGCGATGCTGAATGTCGGCGCCGTCGATCCCGCGAAGATCGCATCCGGAGCGCGCTTGCCGTCGCTGCACTCGAGCGGGTTCGCGCCGCTGCCGGAGCCGACGTTGCGCGGTGGGATCAAGGCGATGACGCTGGCGGTGATCGAGTTGTTGCGTTAGGTGGCCGGTTGCCGGTGGCCGGTTTTTCTTAGCCGACCTTCACGTCGCTTTACGAAGCCGATTAGACCCGCAAGCGGCTTTCCAACGCGTCGGGCGCTTTCGCGTACGAGGGCTCGCATCGCATCGTCGATGAAGCCAAGGCGGCGGGCCGCGATCACCTGAGCTTCGAGTTCGAAGAGCGAACCGCGTGCGTGACTAAGATGTTGACGCCACTCTCCATCAGTCAGCCGTCCTTGTCCCTCCGCGATATTGCTGACAACGGAAACCGAGGCGCGACGCATTTGTGATGCAAGTTCGTACCACTCCCTCTTTGGAAAATTCTCGGTCAGTTCGTAGACGTGAACCATCAAATCGAGGGCATACGTGAAGGCGTCAAGGCCTTCGAATGTTTTTGTCATGAATGGTTGGTGCTTCGACGCGGCGGCGAGCGCGCCTCGTGTGGGATCGCTAATGTACCTCGGCAACCGGCCACCGGCAACCGGCCACCATCAGGCGCGCAACTTGTGCATGCAGCGCAGAACCTCCGCGACACTCCACGCCTGCGCAGCGCAGCCGCGCGGATTGAACGGCGGTTCGGCGTCGAAGATCTCGCTGATCGTTCCGATGCACGCGTCGGCGAGATGCGGCTTGAATCCATCGAGTAGTCGCGCGGCGCCCTCGGCATCGTCCGGATGGACTCTCATCCAGGCATCGACGAATGGTCCGATCAGCCACGCCCACACTGTTCCCTGGTGATAGGCGGCATCGCGCGCGCGAAGATCGCCGTCGTACGCCGGTTTGTAGTCGGGATGATCGCGGGAGAGCGATCGCAATCCATACGGAGTGAGCAGCGCCTCGCGAACGACGTCCACGACCCGCTCCCAGCGCGATTCGTCGAGCACGGGGAAGTCGAGCGACACGGCAAAGATCTGATTCGGCCGAAGTGCCGGATCCTCGCGATCGACGACATCGTAAAGATATTGACCTTTGTCGTACCAGAAGCGTTCGTTGAACGATTTGCGCGCGCGGGCCGCATAGGCGTCCATCCGCCGCGCGTTGTCAACGTCACCGTGAATCACAAGAAGCTGCTCGAGAATCCGCAGCGCGTTGTAGTACAGCGCGTTGATCTCGACGGCCTTGCCGCGGCGCGGCGTCACCACCCACCCGTCGACCTTCGCGTCCATCCAGGTGAGTTGATAACCCTCCGCCCCCTGCGACAGCAGTCCGTCCTTCGGATCGACGTGGATGTTGAACAGCGTGCCGCGGATGTGATGCTCGATGATGTCGAGCAGCTTCGGAATCAGCGTCCGAATGGTTTCCTGATCGTTCGTGATTCTGAAATAGCGCCACACGGCGTGGAAGAACCACATCGTGGCGTCGGCGGTGTGATACAGGCCGCCATGCTCGCCTTCCGGAAAAAGATTCGGAATGAGGCCATCTTTGATGTAGGAGGAAAACGTGCGGAGGATCTTGCCGGCCTCGCGATGCCGGCCGGTCACGAGCGTCAGACCCTCGAGGCTGATCATGGTGTCGCGGCCCCAGTCCGTGAACCAGTGATAGCCCGCGATCACAGTTCGCGGCTCATCGCCTGCGGCCCGCAGCCGCGCCTCGTCAGCCACGCGCGAGTGCGGCTGGATGAGGAACTGATCCGCGGCCAGGACGAGTTGAGCCGGGCAGTCGCGTTCGGGCTGGATTCCTGAAATCGTCAGCAATTTCTGCCGGCGTTCGATCTCGGCCTGCCAGGCCACCGGAAAATCGAGCGCGTTGACGACATCCCATCGCTCGACGGATGCGACGATGCCGGCGTCTTCGTCAAGCCGCATCTCGGCTTCAATGACGCCCGGACTCCACAGCGGCCCTTCGTATTCGTATCCGCGGCTCTTCTCGATTCGGTAGAGCACGTGTTCGAACGCGCGCGGGTCCTCGGAGAGTCGCGCGCGTCCGATCAGGCGAAGACGCAGCGGAGGAAACTTGCGTTCGTCATCGATTTCAATCTCGACGCCGCCGCGAACGCGCACGTCCCACGTGTGCGGCTGTTCGTAGGTCAACAATCCTTCATGCGGGCGAAAGTGCAGTGAAGGCCGCACTTTCAGTTTGACTCCCGCCGGCCCCTGCAGCAGCCGGTAGACGATGTAGGTCGTGTTTTGAAGATGCGGCATCACGACGCGCTTTTCGATGCGGATGCCGTTATTCGAGAATCGCCAGGTTGGAAGTCCGCACTCGAGCACGAACTCCTCCAGAAATCCGGCCTCGGGATAGGCGATTTCTTTTCCGCCGCCGCGTTCGTCGCCGCTGAGTCGATAGCAAACGCCATCGGCTTCGACGACTTCCTCGAGGTGATTGAGCATCATCGTTCGCGCCAGCGGGGCGGGGAGCGAGGCGATCAACTGTCCGTGAAAACGGCGTGTGCAGGCGCCGCCGACGGTCCCGGAGGCGTAGCCGCCGAGGGCGTTGGTGACGAGCCATTCGCGGGTGAGGAGGCCCTCGAGTGCATCCCCGCGGCGCCATCCGATCTGCACCGGTGGCGTCGTTGTCGCAGTTATCTTGCTCATCCCGCCGCCCGAATGCGTGCTGAAGTTGTGCCCGCACCTTGATGGAAATGCCTTTAGGCCCGAAACTTGATGCATGCGAAGGCGATTGGCGATCCCACTGGCGCTACTTTCGATCTTCTTGCTGACCGCGCAGTCGCCCGCGCCGGATGAAATCCTTCAGCGCGGGCGCGACAGCTTTCGATCGGGAAACTACCAGGACGCGATCAAGGACCTGACCGCCGCGGCCGATGCGTTCCTTTCGCCGGCGCAAGTGCAGACCTACGTCACCAGCGGCCAATTACCTTCGCTGGACAAGTTCGAGACCGCGGTGGTTTACCTCGCGATGGCCTACTCCAGGATCGGGAACGACACCGACGCGGCCGAACAGATCCGGCGGCTCAACGCGGCCGAGGCGATCGCGCCGACATACGCGAGTTTGACGTTTCCACCTGATGTGGCGGACTTCGAGAATCTGGCGCGACGCGTTGCGCCGTCGATCGTGATTCCCGCCAATCCCTCGATGACTGCTGTCCCGACCAGTGTGGTGGCGAGCGCCCCGCCCGCCGCCCAACCCCAGCCGGCGAGTGCCCCGGTCACCGCGCCGGTGCCTTGTCCCACACCTGCAGCATCGCAGCCCACACAAACAGCAACGGCGCAGCGTGAGGCCGATCAGCGCGTGGCGGCCGCCAGTGCAACTGCCGAACAGGATGCGCAGCAGCGGATTGCGTCGGAGCGTACCGCGATTCAGAAGGCGGCCGATGAGAAGATTGCGGCCGCGCGGGAAGCGATCCGCAAAGAGGCCGATCGCGTCATTGCCGAAGCGCGAGCGGCAGCCGAGCGCGAGACGCAGGAAAAGATCGCCGCCGAGCGTGCGGCATCACAAAAGATGGTTGCCGAACGGATTGCGTCCGACAGGACGGCGCTCGAGCGTGAGACGCAGCAGCGAATTTCCGCCGATCGCGTCGCCGCGCAACAGCAGGTGGAAACCAATCCGTTCACGATCCTGAGACGGGCGGAAACGCTTGCGAGCTCCGGTCAGATCGATGAAGCCAACACGACTTATCTGCGGTTATTGAATGCTCCCGGGGCGTCGCGCGATACCGTCGCCGCGGCCGCGACCGGTCTGTATCGCACCGGCGACTACTCCGACGCGCTCCGCGCGCTGCAGAAGCTCGGCACGTTCCTTCGTGGTGAAGAAGATCTTCGTTTCTACAAAGCCGTGGCGCTATATGAGATCGGCCGCTACGCCGAAGCCAAGAAGGAGCTTGCGTGCGCGCTTCCATATATTCAGATGACAGAAGATGTCTCGCGCTACCAAATGAAGATCGAACAGACGACTCGGTGATGCCTGTAGAATGATGACAGTGCGACGCTCGGCCACGTGGATCGCCCTCGTCGTTGCCGCCAGCGCACTCAGCGCGTTCGCTCAACTCAATCCAACAGTCACTGTTCTCCCTAAACCGCAAGTGCCGGTGCCGCCGGAATGTGCCGAAGGACTGGTCGCCGCCCCGCCGCGCGTCGTCGTCGAACCGCAGCCGGCGCAGCCCAGACGCGCGCCTGCACCGCCATCTCTCGATCTCAAAACGCGCCTGCGTGCGGTGCAGGTTGCGGCCGAGCAAAACGATCGCGATGCGTTCAAGGCGGCACTCGCAGACGCGCGATCGGCGGTCGGTTCGTATCCGGCCGGCGGCGAACGAACTGCTGCCAACGATGCCATCGGCATTTACACCGATCTCGAACGACTTTGGGATTACTCATTCAGCGCCGCGTCGGGGGCATTCTTCGACAGCAGTACCGACTTTGTCAGCATGATGCGGCGATATCCCGACTACGCGAAGTTCATCGCCGGCGCAACGCTCAACCTCGGCGGGCAGACAATCTATCCGACGCGCGAAACGCGACAGTTCCTCACCGCTGAAGCTTCACGCCGCCTGACAAGCCTCGGCGTCCGCACTCCGACGCGCGTCACGGAAGAAGTCGTTGCGCCTCCGTCGCCGAAACCGCGGAAACAGCCGCAGCGCCAGCCGAAGAGCACCGTCGTGGCTCCGCGTGTCACGAAGAAAGCGCCACAGCACAAAGCCGCGAGAACGCCCACCCATCGAAAGCCGACGAAGGTCGCGCGAGCAACAACAACGCCCCCGCAGCCGCGCCGAGTCGAGCCAGAACCAAAACGCGTGACGCCGGCGCCGACAATTACGCTGCGGCCAACGCCGACTCCGGTCCCGCGTCCGGTTCCACCTCCCGTACCTGCGCCGGTCCCGCGGCCGACGCCAACGCCAACTCCGACGCCTGCGCCTGTCCCGCGTGCGGTTCCGGCTCCTGTCGCGGCGCCCGTGCCGCAGCCAACGCCGGCTCCGACGCCGACTCCGATTGCTGCACCTGCGCCGCAACCGCCCGCGCCGCAACCGACGACGACCACCGCCTCCTCAACGACGACAGAGACAACCGCCAACGTTGAACCGACGGCGACAACGACGAATACTCCGCCCGCTCAACCTCAGAGCGGAGGGCGGATGAATCTGCTGCTGGCGATCATCTTGATCATCGTCGGCATCGGTGTTCTCATCGTGCTCTTCCGCGCTTCCGACTGAAGACTATGAAAAAACAGATCGTCTTTCTCACAACGCTATTCGTGTCCACCGCAACGTTCGCCGCGCGTCTGCCGGCGACTGTGATCCCGAATCACTACGCCATCACGATCGCGACCGATCTCGCCAATGAGACTTTCCACGGCGAAGAGACGATCGACGTCGACGTGAAGGAGCCGGTGTCGTCGATCACCATGCACGCCATCGGCTTCACGTTCCACGACGTCTCGGTGACCACGGCAGGGGCGACGACGCCGGCCAACGTCGGCGAGAACGCGGCGAACGAGATGATCACACTCACGCTTCCGCAGCCGATCTCCGCCGGGCCCGCGACGATTCACATCGCGTTCAACGGCGCGATCAACAAACAACTGCGCGGCCTGTACCTCAGCCGCACGCCGGCCCGAACCTACGCCGTGACGCAATTCGAGGCCACCGATGCGCGGCGTGCGTTTCCCTCCTTTGACGAGCCGGCGATGAAAGCGACATTCGACATCGGCCTCATCGTCGACAAAAACGATACCGCGATTTCGAACTCGCCGATTCGCTCCGACAGTCCGGAGGGCGACACAAAGCACCGGATTCAGTTCGCCACGACGCCGAAGATATCGACGTATCTCGTGGCGATGCTGATCGGAGATTTTCAGTGCATCGAGGGCGGCGTCGACGGCACGCCGATCCGCGTCTGCACGACGCCGGGACGGCAGCAGAACGGGCAGTTCGCGCTGGAGATGGCGCAGCAGGCCGTGCACTTCTACAACAACTACTACGACATCAGGTATCCGTTTCAGAAACTCGATCTGATCGGCCTTCCTGATTTCGAAGCCGGCGCGATGGAAAACGCCGGCGCGATCACATTTCGCGAGACGGCGCTCCTGATCGATCCGAAAACCGCTTCGGTCGGCCAGCGAAAGAATGTTGCCGGCACGGTCACACACGAGGTCGCGCACATGTGGTTCGGCGATCTGGTGACGATGAAATGGTGGGACGACGTCTGGCTGAATGAGGGCTTCGCGACCTTCATGACCTCCAAACCGATCGAGGCGTGGAAACCGGAGTGGAACGAGAAGCTCGATACGGTCGGCGGCACACTCAGCTCGCTCAACCTCGATTCGCAGCGCGCCACGCGCTCGATCCGAACGCCGGCCGAGACCAGCGACGAGATCAATCAGCTCTTCGACGGAATCGCATACGGAAAGACAGCCGCCGTCCTCCGGATGGTCGAGCAGTGGATGGGGGAGGATGCCTTCCGCGACGGCATCCGCGCCTATCTGAAGAAATACGCGTGGACCAACGCAGCGGCCGAAGATTTCTGGGGAACGATGGCCGCGACTTCGAAGAAGCCGGTCGACGTCGTGATGAAGTCCTTCGTCGATCAACCCGGCGCTCCGCTGGTGCGCGCGTCCGACACGTGCAAAGGAAAAAAACGCATTGCCACGCTGGAACAGCAACGCCTCCTTCCTGCCGGCCAGGACGTCGCGCAGACGTGGGCGCTGCCGATCTGTCCGAAAGGCGGCACGCGCTGCTACACGCTCACGACTCCGCAGCTCGGATACGAACTTGATGGATGCAGCCAGCCGCTGTTTCTCAACCGCGACGGCCGCGGCTACTACGTCACGGACTATTCCGCTCGCGAGCGCGATCTGCTCAAGACGCATCTGAAGGACCTCAACACCGCGGAACGCATGGTGCTGCGCTCGAACGAGTCGCTCCTCGTCACGCTGATGCGGCGCGATATTTCCGACTATCTGGCATTGCTGCAGGCGATGCCGCGCCCCGCTGAACGACCATTGGCGGATGCGATCGCCGGCAACCTCGAAGGACTCGACCGGCAACTCGTCAACGACAACAACCGCACGCAGTGGCAGCACGCGGTTCGAAGCCTGCTCACCGGATACGCACCTGCCACGTGGGATGCACCGGCAGGCGAAACGGAGGAATCCCGCCTCATCCGCGCCTCCGTCCTCAGCGACCTCGGCGTCCTTGGTGCAGACCCGAAGATCATCAGCGGCGCGCGCGACGTCACCGACCGCTATCTCAGCGATCCCACCGCGGTCAATCCGACGATCGCCGGGCGCGCGCTCGGGATCGCCGCGACATTCGGAGATGCCGCGCTGTTCGATCGCCTGATGTCGCTGTACGAGAAAACGGACAATCCCTCGCTCAAGAACAGCTATCTCTTCAGCCTTACGCAGTTCCGCGATCCGAAGCTGTTCCCGCGCGCGATCGACTACGCGTTCAGCGGCAAAGTCCGATCGCAAAACCTTCCCGGATTCCTCGCTGCGCTCGAGTCCAATCCGTACGCACGCGACCAGGCATGGACGGCAGTCAAGGCCCATTGGGCGGATCTGCAGCGCGACATTCCGACCGCCATCGGCGCGCTGACCGGTTCCCTGGCCGGATATTGTTCTGCCGACTCGAAAAAAGACATCGAGACATTCTTCGCGAACCACCAGGCCGGATCGGGAAGCCGTAGCCTGCGGCGCGCGCTCGAGGCGATCGATCGCTGCGTCGCGTTCCGCGCCGCGCAACAAGCCTCGTTCGACCGGGCTATCGCGAAGATGCAGTGAGCGCTTTCTCCATCAGAGTGCACTCGAGGATGACGCCGTCCTCGAGTAGCACCGGAGATTGCGCGACCGGCGCGTACCCGCAGCGGAGATACATTTCTTCGCCGCTGCGAAGCGCGACGAGCTCGAGTCGTCGAAACCCATCGGCTTCCGCGCGCTGCTCACACCGCTCCAGAATCTGACGTCCGATTCCTCGCCGCGCGCATTGCGGCAGGACGAACATCGCGCGGATGTGCGCCGCGTCGCGCGACGGATCGAGAAGGGCATCGTCGTCGGCGGAATGCGAGCTTCCGCTGTACGCCTTTTTGCGACGACTCCAGCCGCCGCACCCGACGATCTTCGCTCCGTCGAGCACGACGAAGTAAGTGCCGTCGTCGATGAGCTGTTCATCCGGCCGGCCGACATACTCAATTGAGCTGCCGACCTGTGTCCGATCGTAAACGGCAGCGCCGAGCTCGCGCAATGATTCGCGCATGACGAAAGCGATCGCGGAAATGTCGTGGCGTGTAGCGGGGCGGATGGCGAAGGTCATCGAGGAAATGGCGAGTTGCCGGTGGATGTTCGCACAACTACAATCCATCCGCTGCGCCCATAGCTCAGATGGATAGAGCGTCAGCCTCCGGAGCTGAAGGCCGCTGGTTCGAATCCAGCTGGGCGCACCAACTTGGCGCCGTCCGCTTACCACTTCGGCGAAGTGTTCCAGCCCGCAAACGGACCAATGTTCAGCTTGTAGCCGTTCGGGGAGCTTTCGTCCTCAATGACCCGGAGATTGGTGAGCGACTCGAGTTTTGCGATCAGCTTCGCGAGCGGTAGCGTTTGGAGTGGCGGCTTCGACAGATCTGCCATCGGCCATACGCGCACGGTGCCATCCTGTCCACCCGAAGCGATAAACCGGCCATCACGTGAAACCGCGACGGAACGCACCGGCCCTTGATGTCCAAACAGGAGGTGCGGTTCCTCGCCGGTAGCCCGACCGACGCGAATCGTTCCATCGGAACTGCCGGTGACGACGATTGTCCCCGTGGGATCGAGTGCGACACTCGTGACGTCGGAACCATGCGAGGTCAGCGTCACTGAAGTCGTTCTGCTGAGATCGTAGTAGCGGACCAATGAATTTGCGGAGGATTTTGTCGGGTTCGTTACTGTCACGAGGTATCTCCCATCGTCGCTGAGATCCATCCTCATCCAACCTCCGCGCACGACTGTTCGGCTTGTGCCACGCTCGATGTCCCACCTGCGTACTCCGCCTTCGCCGGCGGTGTAGAGCGACCCGTCAGGCGCGAACTTCATGGAATCGACGCCGTCGTCCCATGGTCCCGTGCGTTGGACACCTTGGCCGCGTTCGGCGAGATCGAGTTCCTTGAAGACCTCGCTGGTTTCGACATCCCAGAACCGAATCATCATTTTTTGTCCTTTTGGGACGTAGTGAGCGGCGATCGCCGCGACACGGCCCCTTCGGTCGAATACCGCGGCGCCTGGCGCGCCAACGAAGTGGAAAACGCGCGGCACTTCGTTTCCTTCGCTTCCCAGCAGCAGCATCTTGGAATTCGTGGCGCCAGCGAGGACTCGTTTGCCCGATGGATCGACCGCCAGTACGTAGATGTACAGATTCTCTTTGAAGATGACTCGAGATTCGCTGTTCGCGCGCCCGTCCAGCGGCCATATCCGAACCGTTCCATCAAGCGACGCGGACGCAACCCAGCGCCCATTCGGGTCGAATCCCACGCCCGTGACATCATTCGTGTGGCCGCGAAACACTCGCGGGTACTCTCTTGTCAGAGGCCAGAAGGAAATGCTTTTCTCGTTGATGGCGGCAAGCCAGGGTACGTGTCTCCTCCCAAAGGCGAGCCCTTCGTATCGACTTGAATCTCCGCGACGCAGCTCGAGAGCGTCCGATTCCGGAATGTCAGCGACGTTCCAGATGCTGATCACACGATCATTCGGATTGGCGGCCGCAACTCGCGCGCCGCTCTGATCGAAGGTCGTCCATCGATCGGACTTGGATCCGCGGATCACTCGAAGCAGCCGAGGCGTCTTGTCTTGCAATGACCAGACACGGATCTCACCCGAGGCGTCGCTCGAGAGTAGTTTCCCGTTCGAGTCAAACTGCTCTGCGACGACGTTGTCGGAATGGATTCCGACCGGCTGCTCTTTTCGTTCGAAATTGCGAAGGGAGTGCAGCGACACTGTACGGTCCCGAGCAACAGCGAGCCATGTCCCGGTCTCGTCGATATCGAAGGCGAGAAAGTTCGCGAACGGGATCAGCGCACTCCACTTCACAAGTTCAGCCGATCCGACGTTGACTCGCGCCACATCGACTGCCGGCCCGTCGGGAAGAGACCATCGTCGCAGCATTCCGGATGTCGTACCCGGCTTTAAGTCGAACATCCAGAGCTGTCCCGCCCGCACTACGAAACAAGCGGGATCTTGAGCGATCTGCCGAAGCAGCTTGGTCTCGGGGAACGACCAGATGCTCACCGGGTCCTTATAACCCCTCGTAACCAGAAGGTCGCCCTTGGGTTCTAATACAACTTGCCGTCGCCAACTGGTGTTTTCTTGTCTCGGCAGCGCCATGGGTAGGCCGCCGGACGAAGAAAACAGCAACACGCTTCCCTCGACCGAGCTGGTGGCGAGCCATTTTGAATCCGGACTAAAGCTCAGCGTGTACGTCGTATCCTCAGGAACCGGGAGGATGAAGGTAGTCGGGCCCCGCCACAGCGCCCTCACCGCGAAGCGCCGTGCCTCTTCCGAATCGGCGATTTCCAGGCTTTTCGTGGCATAGGCGAGCGCCGCGGTCGGGTACGAATCGAGTTGGACCTGGGCGAGGGCACGAAGCTTAGACGCCTTCGCCTGACGCGCTTCCGCCTCAGCACGCCGGCGCGCCAGGGCCGTGCTTCGCCAAGAAAGTGTGATGAGACCGAGCAGAAGAAACAGAACGGCAAATGCGGCGACGAGCGCGATCCTCCGTGTGCGCCGGCGGCGCTGGGCGTGCGCGGTCATCGATTCGGCGAACGCCTCTTCGTTCTCGGTCAGGTTGCCCGAATAGCGTTCGCGCCAGAGCTGGTATTCGCGGTAGGCCATTCCTGTCCAAAGAAAATCCTCAGAGCGATCGTGCTGGCGCCAAAGATTTGCCGCCTGGCGCAGTTCGTCCCGAAGTTGCACTCCCTCGGCGTCCTGCGTTTGCCAGCGCACCAATCGTGGCCACTTTGTCAGAAGCGACTCGTGAACGATCTCGATCCGCCGCTGTTCGGGCTCTCGGTCGCTCACGACGGATCCTTCAAATCGTACGAGGTGAGAAGCCGCGCGTCGACAAGGAGGTCGAGGACTTTGCCAACGCCTTCGCGCTCCTGCTCGGGGAAGACGGACAGTAGCTCGCTCCGTTCTCTCGCCGCTCTCGTTCCCTGGGCCGTGACGAGATTGCGGAACAGTTCCCGCACGATCGGAGTCCGTTCAGCGCCGATTTGCTCGATCGTCGCTTCCGCATGCTGCGCGAGCGCTCCCGCCACCCCGCCGATCTCTTGGTATGCCTGCCGCGTCAACAGACCTCGCTCGCGATCTCTTTTCCGCCACAGTTGCGACATGGCGAACGCCATGAGCGGCAAGGCGCCGCGCTCCCCTTCGACCTCCGCGAGAATCTCATTGACGAGCGACTCATCTTCGAACCGATACCCACAGCGAAGCGCCGGATGCACGAGGGCTCGGCGAAGAGCCGCACCGGTCGGCGCCCCGAGGGCCGTCAGCTCCGAGAAGACCGGTTTCAGAGATTCGAATCGGTGACAGTAGAAAAGGAAATCATCGCGAAGCGAAAGGAGAACGTGCGCATCAGCCTCGAGGGCCAACCGGCTCAGAAGCGCCGCGAATGGTTCCTGCACTTCGTCAGGATTGAGTGTGAACAATTCCTCGAATTGATCGAGGATGATCAAAACCTGATCGTGCGCGCGACGCCAGCCCGAGACGAGCGGCACTGCCACATCCGGGTCTTCGAAACGCAGCAGGGCGTCCATTGCGCTGTCGCTGGAGCGGATCTGGGGAAGGAGTGCCTGAGCGAGGGAGATGAAGGGACGTGTCCCCGGAGTGGCCACGATCACTCGCCACCCCGCGGGCGCAGTCGCGATCAGCCCCGCGCGCAGAAATGAGCTCTTGCCCGCCCCCGATGGCCCGATGAGGGCATGCAGATGCGGCTGCTGGAGTTTTCTCCACATCTGCTCGACCTCTGCCTCCCGACCGAAGAAATACTCTGTGTCGTTTTCGGTGAACGACGACAGGCCCGGGTACGGATTCAGATGCTCCGCGCCGGCAATCCGAAGGGTGAC
This sequence comes from Acidobacteriota bacterium, assembly GCA_030948915.1. Lineage (GTDB taxonomy): Bacteria > Acidobacteriota > Thermoanaerobaculia > Gp7-AA8 > Gp7-AA8 > Gp7-AA10. The sequence goes on along the minus strand of JALYZI010000144.1, from coordinate 2,905 downwards.
CTCCTCGAGCGCACGGAGCAGCTCTCCCGCGGTCGCGTAACGCACGGCCGGAGCGCGTGCCAGTGCCTTGCGCAGCAGCGGCGACCAGGGCGTTTCCGGCAGGCGCGGCGGATCATGGCGGATGCCATCCCAAAATGCCCGCCGCGCCTCGATCGTGCGGACGCCCTCCGGGTTGACCATCTCTCCCAGCACGACTGCGGCCGAGAAGAGGTCGGCGCGTGCGTCGATCTGTTCTCCCGCCAATTGCTCGGGTGCCATGTAGGGTGGCGTTCCGGATACGGAAGCAGAGTTCCCATCGACCGCCCGCGACAATCCGAAATCCATGACCACGACGCGCCCCGCTCTCGTGACCATGACATTGGAAGGTTTGAGATCGCGGTGAATGAGTCCCGCGCGGTGGATCTCCTCGATTCCCGCCAGAAGCTGAGCGGCGAGCTCCTGTGCGTTCTGCAGCTCGAGCGGTCCTCGCTGCTCGAGCATCCTCTCCAGGGTCACGCCGTCGACATACTCCATCGATACGAGCTCCCGATCGTCGACCTCGAACAGATCGAAGACGCGGCAGACATTGGGTGAGACAACCTGACGAGCGTTGCGCACTTCCTGCCGCAGGAACTCCCGCCCATGCTCGGCGCCGACGCGGTCGCGAAGCATCGCTTTGATGGCCACCTCAGTCCGAAGCTTGAGATCGAACGCGAGCCAGACTTCTCCCATGCCGCCGCTGCCGAGAAGCTGCTCGACACGGTAACGGTTCGCAAGAACACTGCCCGGAGAGAGGAACGCCGCTGTACGACGGTCTGTGCCTACCGCTGTTGTCTCGTCGACGCTCATCGTCACGCTCCATCGAGCCGGATCCGGGAAAAGCAGCCGGCCAAGAACGCGAACTTTAATATGCGGATGCGGAATCATACGCCGCAAGGAATGAGACCGGCCGCGTCGGGGACGCCACTTCACGCAAGGAAACCCCTTGGGTGTCTAACGCGGATCTAGTTTCTCGCGACTGCAGACAACCTGGGATGGCGCCGGATGACCTTGGATCAAGGCCGCTGGTTCGAATCCAGCTGGGCGCACCAACTCGAGCTGGATCAGAAAACTACGACCCGTACTCGTCGTGCCGGCGCCACCATATGTATGGCGGAGTCTGCGGCCATCCGTCCGGTGAATCCTCCCACTCCTCCTGCCTTCCGAGTGGTGTCAGATCAAGGAAAGTCCAGACGGGGCCAAGGCTCTCAACGCCGCGTCCTGCGGTGAAGTAACTGCGAAAAACGCGATCGCCATCGCGCAGGAAGACACTCAGACCGAAAGTTTCTCCACCCCCGGTCGTCAGACCGAAGTCGGCGTTGAAGTCGCTGCCGGATGACGAGTACCACGGAAGCGTCCACCCCATACGTTTCTTGTATCGCAGAATATTCGCGAGAGGTGCGCGCGAAACCAAAACGAGAGACGTATCGCGCGCGTGCAGGTGGGCCAGGTGCGTGATCTGATCGGCAACCAGCGAACAGCCGGGGCAGCCCGCGTCAGGCCAGCCGTCGACCGGCGGCGCGAACATGAAGTGATACACGATGAGCTGGCGCCGTCCTTCGAACAGATCGAGCAGCGCCGCTTTGCCGTTCGGCCCCTCGAACGCGTAGTCCTTCTCGATCTCGACCATCGGCTGGCGGCGCCGTTCGGCGGCCAAAGCATCTCGCTTGCGCGTGGCAGCCTTTTCTTTCGCGAGCAGCTTTTCATGTGCGGCTCGCCACACCTTCTGCGAAACGATTTTGGGAAGCGCTTTCTTGTTTTGTTTCTTCATGTGGCAATGCTAACGTCCCTTCGCCTGATCGCCGCGCAATGTCATCAATGTGCTGGTGGCGTAGGCGACGAGATCGCCTTTGTCATCCCGAACCTGGCATTCCGCAAGTCCCACGGTTTTCCCTCGCTTCAGCACCCGCCCCTCGGCGCGCAGCCGTCCGTTCCACACCGGTTTGAGAAAGTTGATCTTCAGCTCCAGCGTCGTGAACGTCTCTCCCTCACCGAGCTCGCTCGCCCAGGCCATGCCCATCGCGCCATCGGAAAGATCACACAGGATGCCGCCGTGCAGCGTTCCCATCGGATTTGCGTGGCGGCTCGCGACCGCTTCCATCTCGAAGACCGCCTGGTCGGGCGCGATTTCGACGATGCGAAATCCGATCGTCTGTCCAACAGGCGGCGGGGGATGTTCACCCGAGATGATCTTGCGGCCCATTTCGACGAACGGGCGTTTCTTTTCCATCGGTTCACGCCGCGGCGAGTACGGGGACGTCCGGATGTGCCAGACAGGCAGTCACGTTACCGAGGAGAACATCGAGATCGAACGGTTTGGAGATCACGGCGTAGACATGTTGGTCCTTCACATCGGCAGTCACCTGAACAGTGTTGCTGGCGGTGACGACGATGATCGGAATCTGCAGCAGGGCGGGATCGCCGACCCGTTCTTCCAGGACCTGCCAGCCGGATAGTTCGGGCATCACCAGATCCATGACCACGAGATTGGGGCTTCCGGTGCGCATTTCGGTGAGCGCTTCCCGCCCGTTCCGCGCTTCCACCACTCGATAACCTTCGCGTCGCAGGACTGCAATGAGCAACCTTCGAATGCTCCAATCATCATCCACGATGAGTACACAGTGCTGGCGGAAAATATCCATTTCTTATCCTCTATCCTGAAGGCAGTCGGGACCCGGACTAGGGGACAAGAAGCCCGCTCTTGTGCCAACGACCAAAGACTCACCGTCGAGCCAGGTTGGGGTGAACTTCTTTCACACCGTCGACCTTGCTGAGGATGTGAATCGCGAGATCCTGTTGCGCTTCCTGATGCACGCCGCCAGTGAGCTGGATGACACCGAGGCGCGAAGCGATGCGGAACCTGCAGCCGTCGAGGGCCGGCTCGAGC
>JALYZI010000114.1 GCA_030948915.1 Acidobacteriota bacterium | reverse complement strand
GATCACGCCTTTACGATGCGGGACCTTTTGTTTGCTGCTCACCAGTTGATGATTGCGGCGTAAGGTCGAACGTAAAATCTTTCAGAACCTCGGTCAGCATTTCGACGGCTTTCTTGGGGACGCGTGGTCTCCCGCGCGACTTCCATAGATTTCGGATCGCTGACATACCTGGGACTGGGCAGATACGTCCATCTCCAGAGAAGGCCATCATGACCGTTTTGCTGCCGACACTACGCGCCATTTCTGAAATGAACTTCGCTTCGCAGGCCCGATAAACCGCTACTGCCACGTTTTCGGTTGTATGGATCTCCGGCGCGTTGGCGAAGAGTGACCCGAGAGCGGCCCAAGCACCAGCTCCGATTGCGTGGAATTGAATAGCATCGTGATCTTCAACCTCGCCGTGTCGTTTAACCGAAAAAATGTGGGGCGTGTTGGCTTGATCGTGCCCAGCAACTAAGAGGTCAACGCCAGCGTCGATCTGTTCAACCTCATAAAGAATTCGCGAGAACGTTTCGGGACCGAGCTTCGCGAGGCCTTGATCGATCAACTGCTGACGAGTCCAGTCGTAGCGAGGTTTCAAGTAGTTGTCTGCCCTGTCGCGGATGTAGTCGTGGTATGCGGAGCGGACGGCATCGACGACTTGTTGCTTCTTTGGCTTTAGATTCAGGTCGCCATGTGGGTTTTGACCAATGAGCGCCGCTTTGGCTCGGTTGTAAATCTCGAACGCATGCGTGAGGTCATCGGTTGAATACATGTAAAACCATCGGCCGGCAGGATCAAGAATCCGCGATTTAACAACGGCGGACTCGACGGATGCTTCCGCGTTCGACAGCATCATGTCGCTGACGGTAATGATGTGTTGACCGGAAATCACGGCTATGCAGACGGTCATAGATCGAGAGACTACCTCAGCGGAGCGCCGACCTACCGTTGGCCAGAATCGTTTCGGCGTGCTTGGTTGAAAGGGTCTAAGTGCTAGCAGTTGTTACGGCTCCTTGGGCAAATTGACCCATTGCCTGGCACCTGCGTTGCACGTTTGCCCATAAAATGTCCATCCTTCGTAACGCCCTCTTCCCGGCCATCGTTCTCGTTGCCATGCCCGCTCTCGCCGCGTCGCGGCTGACGTATCAGCTATTTGGAACAGCGGTGCCCGTGTCTTGGCCGAGCGGTGCTTTTCCGCTGCGATATGCAGTGGATCGCAAGGTCACCGATGCTTTTCCCGCCGGACTTGTCGATCGGGCTTTCACGGCCTGGACCGCAGTTCCTGACGCGCGCATTTCGTTCGAATCCGCCGGCGTGGTCAGTGTGCAAGCGGGAAAAGATGGACAGAACTCAGTGACGTTCGTTGACGACTTGTTCCGGGGCCAGAACTTTCTCGCGCTGACGACGAACTGGTATGACGACGCCGGCCACGTGACCGAGGCCGATATTCAGATCGATCCGTCAGTGGTTCCGAATCACTACAATCTTCAACTCCTCATCGAGCACGAAGTCGGACACCTGCTCGGCCTCGATCATTCGGCGGTCTTGTCGTCGGTGATGTATCCGTTTGTCGGACGCGGTGTCGGGGCGGCGCTCGACAGTGATGACACCGTCGCGATCGCAAGTCTGTATCCGCGCGTCGATCCGAACGCCAACGCCGCGACAATGCGGGGACATGTGACCGGCGACAACGGCGGCATCTACGCCGCGCAAGTCGTCGCGCTGAACGATGCAGGACAACCGGTTGCGACTGCGCTGACCGATCAGCAGGGTGATTTCGAAATCGAAGGAATTCCGCCGGGAAAGTATCGGCTCTATGCCGAGCCGCTCGACGGTCCGGTCGAGGTTCGGAATCTGTCGGGGATCTGGCAGAACGCCAAGACGTATTCGTTTCCGACCGCATTTTTTGACGGCGGGCCGCTGCGCGTGCAGGCGGGGCGGGTCTACGGCAACCTCGTTCTCAGCACGATGGGCTCGATCCGGCTGAATCCGAAGTTCATCGGAGCCTTCGCGCCGGGAACGAACAATCTGTCACTCGACGCAACAACGCTCAACGTGAGCCCCGGCCAGACGATCTCCATCGCCGTTGCGGGAGATGGCTTCACCAGCGGGATGACGACGTTCGAAGTTCCGAATCCGGGCTTCCGGCGAACCTCTGATTTCTCGTACGCCGGCAATTACGTCTACGCCAGCTTCGCGATCGCATCGGATGCGCCGAGCGGTTCGTTCGCCGTGCTCGTGAAAAGCGGAAACGAGATGGCTGCGCTCACCGGCGCGCTTCGCGTTGCGAGTCAGGACCGCGGCCGAGTGGTGCGGCGGTAGCGTCTCGGCGATTGCGACGCCGCTAATTAAGAATTCGCCCGCGGTTGGAGGCGTACCACAGCTGCGCGACCATCAGCAGCATTCCGATGTCGCGCAGGATGACCAGTCGCATGTCGGCGATGCGCTCTTCCGTCGTCTTGCCGGCGGCCGAAACGTCGAAGCAACCGCAATCGATCGCGTTGCCGCGCAGGAGATTGATCGAGATCGCGATGATGAAGGTGATGAGCAGCGCTGCGACGATCGTTCGCGCCGTTCCTTTCCAGATCCCCAGGATCAGCGCGAGGCCGCACAACAGCTCGATCCACGGCATTACGAGCGCCAACGCGTTGATGAGCCCAAACGGAATCAGTTTGTAGTTGTAGATCATGTGGGCGAACGACGGGGGATCGACAATCTTTGGCAGCGCCGCCACGACGAAGATGACGCCGAGAGCGATCTGAACGCGGATGGTGAGCCAGGGGTGGGCGAGCCACTTCTTCATGGCGACGAGCCGGTGTGGATCGGCTGACCGCGTTTCTGCCAGTCGGGGAAGCCGTCTCTGTAGACGTAGACGTTGTTGAATTGAATGCCCCACAACTTCTGCGCGAGCATGTGGGAATCCTCGCAGTCGCCGCCGGAGCAATAGATCACGATCGGCAGGTTTTGATCGCGCGGGTCGCTCCGCTCCGCGAAGAGCTTGTTGACCTTCTCATCGATGTCCGATTCCCAGACAGAGTACGGACGCGCGCCAGGGATGTGCCCCTGCTCATAGACCGACGTGCGCCGCGCATCGAGGAAGAGGACGCCTTTCCCGTGCAGCGCTTCGACATCGTCGCCGAGGATCTCGATGTAGGCCTTGTCGGGATGGGGATTGAAAGCTGTTGTCGGTTGTCGGTTCTCGGTTGTCGGTTGTTTGGGCGGTGTGGATGGTTTTGGGGTGGCCGGTGGCCGGTTGACGGTTGCTGCTGTTGTTGCTGGCGTTGCTGGGGTCATCGGTGTCGGCTGTGGTGTGGCAACGGCAATCCTGCGCGCGGGCGCGGGCGAGATCGCCGGCGCTCCACTTACCACCACCAGTTTTCGCTCTCGCGATGCGAACGCGTTCGCGACCATCGCGCAGACGGCGGCCGCCACGATCAGCGTTGCGGCTTCGATCAAGTGTTTTCGCCAGTTCATCGACGGTGAGACGCTACTCGCCGCGCGAATGTTACGGCATCAGTCGACGCGCCGCAGCACGATCATGGAGTGCGACTCGAGCCGCACCTGCTCGCCGGCCTTGATCTGCCGATGTTCGCGAAGATCGGGGACCGGATGATTCGTGTCGACGACCTTCACCCACCGATCGCCCCACGGACAGGTCGGCAGCGTGAACGCCATCGCCTCGTAGTGTGCGTTGAACAAAATGTAGAAGCTGTCGTCGACGATCGGCTCGCCGTGTGAATCGGGCGTCGGGATCGCTTTGCCGTTGAGAAAGACGCCCAGCGTTCGTGCGAAGCCGCTCCTCCAATCGTCTTCGCTCATCAGTTGACCGTCGGGTTTGAACCAGCCGATGTCGCCGGCTTCCGCTCCGCGAAGTGAGCGGCCGGCGAACCAGCGCCGCCGTTGAAAGACAGCGTGGTCGCGGCGGAAGTGAATCATGCGCGAGACGAATGCGCTCAACTCGTCGTCCACTTTCTCCCAGTCGAACCAGGAGATCTCGTTGTCCTGGCAGTACGCGTTGTTGTTTCCTCTTTGCATGCGGCCGAGCTCATCGCCGCCGCAGATCATCGGTACGCCGATCGACAGCAACAGCGTCGTCAGGAAGTTTCGCTGCTGCCGCGATCGTAGCGCATTGATCGCAGGGTCACCGGTCGGCCCTTCGACTCCGCAGTTCCAGGAGCGATTGTCATTCGTACCGTCATTGTTGTTCTCGCCGTTCGCATCGTTGTGTTTATCGTTGTACGAAACAAGATCGCGCAGGGTGAAGCCGTCGTGTGCCGTGACGAAGTTGATGCTGGCGTATGGCCGTCGCCCCGTCATTTCGTACAGATCGGAACTGCCGGTAAGACGATTTCCGAATTCGCCGAGCGTTTGATCCGTGCCGCGCCAGTAATCGCGAACGGTGTCGCGATACTTGCCGTTCCACTCCGACCAGAGCGGCGGAAAGTTTCCGACCTGATAGCCGCCCTCGCCGACATCCCACGGTTCCGCAATCAACTTCACCTGACTGATCATCGGATCCTGCTGAATGATGTCGAAGAACGCCGATAGACGATCGACCTCGTGCAGCTCGCGCGCAAGCGTCGAAGCGAGATCGAAGCGGAATCCGTCGACATGCATCTCTGTGTGCCAGTAGCGCAGAGAGTCCATGATCAGCTGCAGCACGTGCGGGTGCCGCATGTTCAGGCTGTTTCCGGTGCCGGTGTAATCGTTGTAATACCGCGGGTTCTCCGCCGAGAGTCGATAGTACG
>JALYZI010000086.1 GCA_030948915.1 Acidobacteriota bacterium | reverse complement strand
GTCCTGAGTCCTGAGTGGGAGGGCGGGACTCAGGACTCAGGACTCAGCACTCAGGACTCAGCACTAGGGGGGGTCGGGCGTGTGGGGAGCCGTCCACGGGCCGCATCGCGCCAGGCGCCAGGCGGTTTTCGCGCCGCCGATCAGCAGGCCATGTTTTCGGATCGATTCGCGGCCGTAGTACGAGCATGACGGCTCGAATCGGCAGGTGACGAAACCTCGAAGGTGCGGCGAGATGTGCGCGCGGTATTGATCGATCGCGAAGATCGCAGGCCGCGCACCGAAAAGTTGTGCGGCCACGAGCAGCACCGCGACGATCAGGAGCGCTCGGCGGCCTTTGCCTTGTCCCATAACGCATCCATCTGGTCGAGCGTCAGCTGATCGAGATTCCGTCCTTCCGATCGTACTGCTCGCTCCATCGATTCGAACCGCCGCATGAACTTCCGATTCGCCGACTGCAGCGCTTCTTCGGCATTGACGTCGAGTTTTCGCGCGATGTTTGCGATGCTGAACAGCAGATCTCCGATCTCGTCGTGGATTTTTCTCGGGTCCTTCTCGTCGATCGCCTCGTGCAGCTCGCCCATCTCCTCATCGATCTTCGCGAACACATCCTCGGCCCTGCGCCAATCGAATCCCACGCGAGACGCTTTCTCGGTGAGCCGCGATGCTTTCAGAAGCGCGGGAAGCGACTGCGGCACGCCGGCGAGCACGCTCTTGTTTTCCGCTTTGCGCTCCTCATTCTTGAGTTTTTCCCAGTTGACGAGGACCTGCTCGGCATCCTTCGCCTCGACGTCGCCGAAGACATGCGGATGTCGATGCACGAGTTTGTCGTGGATCGCCGTAATGACGTCGTAAATATCGAACGATCCTTCTTCGCGCGCGATCTCGGCGACGAAGACCGCCTGCAGCAGGAAATCCCCGAGCTCTTCGCGCAGCGCCGGGCGCTCGCCGCGATCGATCGCGTCGACGACTTCGTAGGCCTCCTCCACGATAAATGGCTTGAGACTTTCAAGGCTTTGCTTACGGTCCCACGGGCATCCGTTCGGGCCGCGAAGTGTTGTCATCAACGCGACGAGCTCATCGAAAGAGCGTTGCGCCATGGAGGGCATTGTAGTGCGGCATTCTGTTAGCATCCTCGAGCCCCACCGATGACGATCTCCGCCCACCCGCCAAGGCGGCCGCTACAATGGAGTCCGGAAGAGCGGTACCGCTTTCTCTCTGCGATTCTCGAGTCGTTTGCGGGCACGCTCGACCTCGAGGAGGTGCTGCGCCGGATCGTCAGCATCACGCTCGAGCAGTTCGGCGCCGAACGCGTTCTCCTGATTCACCCGGTGATTGCCGATGCGACTTCGGCCGATGTCCGATACGTCGTGACAGCGCCGCACGTTCCGCCCGTCATCGAAGGCAAAACATCAATCCCGCTGACGGCGCCCATCGTAAAGCGCATGCTCGATTCGGCCGAGCCGATCGAAGTTCTGGAAGGGGACCCCGATTCGAACACCGAGCTCGCGAAGTCGTACCAGGTGCGCTCGGCGCTCATCATGGTTCTCCGGCCGCAGGCCGATGATCCGTGGGCTGTCGTGATGCAGCAGTGCACCGAACGACGCCAATGGACCGAAGCCGAGATTTCCCTGTTTGCCGAGATCGGGCGCTACGCCACCCTGGCTCTCAACAACACGCTGTCGCATGAGCGCGCCGTTCTTGAGATTGCAAAAGCGAGCGCGATTCTCGATCAGATCCCGGAGCCGGCCGCTATTTACGATGCGACCGGGCGTCTGGAGCGCATGAACGCTGCGGCAAAACGCGAAGGTTCTCCGGTGCTCCATCATCTCGATGGCAGTTCGATGCAGGATCAGGAGTTGCCGTGGGTCGCCGCGTTGCGCGGGGAATCAGTGAATTCCGAATTCCTGATCCGCGACCCGCGCGCGAATGAGGATCGGATCGTCAACCTGAAGTCGGCGCCGATTCGCGATCGTGACTCGCACATCATCGGCTCGGTCGTTCTCTCGCGTGATGTGACGGAGGAGCGACACAGCGTCGATCGAGAACAGGGACGCCGCCGGCGCGCCGAAGTCCTCGCGAATCTGGCGCTCGATCCGCTGGCCATGGAGCAGACACTCGACAACCTCGACGAACCTGCGCGCCGCATCGCGCGTGCATTCAACGGCACGGTTCGCATCTACCTCTATCACCCGTCCACGGGCGTCCTCAATATCGCCGGTTACGCCGGAACGACGAACACCGGGCGGTTCCGCGAGTACTTCCAGACGCATTCCGTCAAGCCGGGCGAGGGCCTTCCGGGAACTGTTTTTCAGATCGGACGACCGCTGTTCTTCTACGACATCCACGGCAACGACATCATCGATTTCGCGCGCGACGAGGAAGAGAAGAGGATCCACTCCGCGATGAACGAGCGCAGTCTCATCGCGGCACCGATCGAGTCGTACGGAGACCGCATCGGCGCGTTGATCGTTTCGCAGTCCGATCCCGGGCGAAAATTCGATGCCGAGGATCTCGAATTTGCGCAGGCGGTCGCGGAACGGATCGGCGCCGCGTCGCACATTCATCGACTGACGCGCATGTCGCAGGAAGGGCATCGCGCCGCCGACGAGCTGGCGAGGCGCGAAGTCGACGCGCGCGTGCGATTCGAAACGGTGCTCGAGACTGCGCCGATCGGCATCGCTGCCCTGTCGGCGGATGAGCTCCGCTTCGAGCTCGCGAATGCCCGCTTCATCGAGTTCGCAACGCAGTTCGGCAAGGTCCCGCCCGACACGCGTCTCCTCGGCCTGCGCGTCGACGAGGTCATTCCCGGGTTCGAGCTCGTCGTGCGACACGTCGCGGAAACCGGCGAGGCGCGCGTCGACGAAGAGATCGAGATCGTTCACGGAAACCAGACGCGTTACGTCAATCGAACCGTTTCGGCGGTCCGCGGGCGTTTTTCAGGAACGACCCAGAGCATCACCGTTCTCATCCAGGACGTGACCGAGCAGGTCGCCGAGGATCGCATCAATCGTGAGCGGGAAAGCCGGCGGCGGCGCCACGCGGAATGTCTCGCGAACATCGGGCTGGCGGCCGTCACGATGGAATCGTCGCTCGAGAATTTGAACGAGCCGGCGCGCCGCATCGCGGACGCTGTCGGCGGATCCGCGATGATCTACATGTACAACGCGGCCAGTGGAGAATTGCGCATGACCGGCATGGCATCGCCCGTTGCCGCCGTCGCGCGTTTCAGCGATTACCTGAATCGCACGCCCTATCGCCCGGGCGAAGGTATTCCCGGAACGGTGTTCCAGATCGGGCGTCCTCTGCTCTTCTCCGACGTCAAGGGAAACGCGGTCATCGATTTCGGCCGCGACGAGGACGAGAAAAAGTTGATCGCCGCGATGCGCGAGCAGAGCCTCATCGCGTGTCCGATCGAATCGTATGGCGAAGCAGTCGGCGCGATCGTGGTGACCCGCAATGACGATGACCGTAACTTCGACGCGGAAGACCTCGAATTCGTTCAATCGGTGGCCGAGCGCCTCGGCGCGGCGATTCACATCCATCAGCTCACCCGAATCTCGCAGGAAGGCCACCGCGCGGCCGAGGACCTCGCGCGGCGCGAGGTCGATGCCCGCGTCCGATTCGAGGCCGTCCTCGAGACCGCACCGATCGGCGTGGCGGTCATCTCGGCCGACGAGCTCCGCTTCGAGCTGGCGAATGCACGCTGGCTGGAATTCGCATCGCAGTTCGGCAAGATCAGCAACGACACGCGCGTCGTGGACTTGCGCGTCGCTGAAGTCATCCCCGGCTGGGAACAAACGCTGAAGCAGGTCGCCGAATCGGGCGAGATGCGTTTCGATCGCGAATACGAAACGTTCATCGGCGGCGCGCCGGCGTACGTCAATCGCATCATCTCCGCCGTTCGCGGACGATTTTCGGGAATCACGCAGAGCCTGACCGTCCTCATTCAGGACGTCACGGATCAGGTGAAAGCGAAACGTGAAATCGAAGCGCTCGCGCAGATGATGGCCGAGCGTTCCGCGCGCCTCGATTCCATCCTCGGTTCGATGACCGACGGTTTGTGGGTCTACGACGCCGCCGGCGACGTCATCGACGTCAACCAGGCGGCGCTCACGATGTTCGGTCTCGGATCACGCAGCGAAGCGGTGAACCTCGGATCGTTCGAGCGTTTTTACCTCCGCTATCCCGATGGCAGGCCGATCCCGCGCGACGATCTTCCGTACGCGCGCGCACTCCGCGGACTGGCGGTTCCCGACTATCTCGCGATCGGCCGGCATCTGATCAGCGGCAGAGATCTCGATCTCTCCATCGCGGCAGCGCCGATCGAAAGCAACGGCGTCGTCGGCGCGGTGCTCGTCATCCGCGACATCACCGCACTGCAGGAGCTCGACCGCAAGAAGGATGAGTTCCTCTCGGTCGCGTCGCACGAGCTGCGCACGCCGCTCACGACGATCAAGGGCTACACACAGCTCCTTGCGCAGAGCAGCGAAGACCTGGCGAACAACGATCGCGCGACGTACCTGACCGCCGTGCTCAGCGAAATCGATCGCATGATGGGTCTGATCACGGAGTTGCTCGATGTCTCGCGTATCGAGACGAACCGGCTGCAACTCGAACCGCAACCGGTGCGATGGCTCGAGTTCCTCCAGCGCCGCGCGACGGCTTTCCGCGTTCAGAACCCCGGCCGGAAGATCGGATTCGAAGCCAAAGTGCCCGAGACGCTGCTGATGGTCGATCCCGACCGCATCCGGCAGGTCGTCGATAACCTGCTGTCGAATGCCATCAAATACTCGCCCGAAACGAGCGAGATCTCGATTCACGCGGAAGTTGTCGAAAGTCAGATGCTTACTTCAGTCATCGATCACGGCATCGGCATTCCGCGCGACGAGATTCCGCGGCTGTTTGAACGCTTCCACCGCGCTCGCAACGTCTCCAGCCGCTACTACGGCGGCCTCGGCCTGGGCCTCTACATCGCGAAGGCCATCGTCGAGGCGCATAAGGGGGCAATCTCGGTGATCAGCGAAGAGGGCGCGGGCGCGACTTTCACAATCCGGCTTCCGATGCCTTGAGCCGCGATAGAATCGCGCCGCTTTTTGGGGAGGTCCGGTTTGGCTCGCTTCAGTCTCATTCCACGCGAGGAAAAGTTCTACACGGATTTTCTGGCAATGGCCGATCAACTCCGGCACGGCGCTCGGATTCTCGAAGAGATGTTCGCCGCCGATCCGCCGATCGCCGACAAAGCGAATGAAATCCGCGAAGTCGAGCACAAGTGCGATTTCCTGACCCACGAGATCATTCAGCGGCTGAACAGGACGTTCGTGACGCCGATCGATCGGGAGGACATTCACTCGCTGGCACGCACGCTCGACGACGTGATGGATGCGATCGATGCCGCCGCCGCTCTGATTCCGCTGTATCACATCACCACGGTTGTGCCGGGAGTGCGCGAACTGACGCGGATCATCTCCTCGTCGACCGATCAGATCGTGCTGGCAGTTCAGGCGCTCGAGAAGCGGAAGGGCGTGCTGGAACGCGCCGTCGAGATCAACCGCCTGGAGAACGAAGCGGATCGCGCCCACCAGCGTGCAGTGGGACAACTCTTCGAGGAAGAGCACGATCCGATCGCAGTGATGAAGTGGAAGGAGATTCTCGATCGTCTCGAAGATTCGACCGACCGGTGTGAGGACGTCGCGAATCTGCTCGAAAACGTCGTGGTGAAGCACGGCTGATGACCCTGCCGCTTCTCATCGTCGTCGGCCTGATCTTCACCGCGCTCTGCTTCGACTTCATCAATGGCTTTCACGACGCCGCGAATTCGATCGCGACGGTCGTGTCGACACGCGTTCTCTCACCGCTGCAGGCGGTCATCTGGGCTGCCTTCTTCAATTTCGTTGCGGCCTTCACCTTCGGAACCGCCGTCGCAAAAACGATCGGCAACGGGATGATCGTGATCTCGGAGGTCACCCCGGCGGTCATCTTCGGCGGGCTGCTCGGCGCGATCGTCTGGGATCTGATCACCTGGTATTTCGGTTTGCCGACCAGCTCCTCGCACGCGCTGATCGGCGGATATGCAGGTGCCGCTGTCGCAAGAGCGGGTATCGGCGTGATCATCGCCTCCGGCTGGACCAAGACGCTGATCTACATCGTCCTGGCGCCGCTGATGGGACTCATCCTCGGGCTCCTGATCGAGATTGCGATTTTGTGGATTTTTCGACGCCAGACTCCGCTGCGTGTCGACCGCGTGTTCCGCCGGCTCCAGCTCTTTTCGGCCGCGGCGTACTCGTTAGGCCACGGAACGAACGACGCCCAGAAAACGATGGGCATCATCGCCGGCGTTCTCTTTACGGCCGGCTATCTCAAGGCTTTCACGATTCCGATGTGGGTGATCCTGGCCGCGCACTCCGCAATCGCGCTGGGCACGCTCAGTGGCGGCTGGCGCATCATCCACACGATGGGCTCGAAGATCACGAAACTGCAGCCGGTGAGCGGTTTTGCCGCTGAGACCGCTGGCGCCATCACACTCTTCTTCGCCAGTCACCTCGGAGTTCCGGTGTCGACGACGCACACCATCACGGGCGCAATCGTCGGCGTCGGAGCGACCCGCCGTTTGTCGGCAGTCCGCTGGGGAGTCGCGGGTCGGATCGTGTGGGCGTGGGTCCTGACGATCCCCATGGCAGCGATGATCGGCGCGGTGACCTATTACATCGCGCGGTTCTTCGGAGCGTCCTGAGCGGCCGCTAGAATTTTTCGCATATACTCGCCGTTCTCAGAGCGTCTAGACTACACTCACACCCGAGGTAAGTTCATGAAAACAGAGATCCATCCGCAATATCATCAAGTCAATGTCCACTGCGCTTGCGGCGAGACATGGACGACCGGTTCGACGAACAAAGAACTGCGCGTCGAGATCTGCTCGAAGTGCCATCCGTTCTTCACCGGCAAGCAGAAACTGGTCGACTCAGCCGGCCGCATCGACCGGTTCCAGCAGCGTTACGCGAAAAAGGCGCCCAAGAAATAATGTCATTCCGATCGGCGTGGCTTGGCTCGGCAAAACTCATCGCTGGGACGTTCGGCGCGGTGACGAACGGACTCACTGCGTCGTCCGCCACGACCGCTGATCGCAACGTCGACATGCTCATCGGCGGACAAGCCGTCCTGGAGGGCGTGTTGATGCGGTCTCTGTCGGGCTACTCGATCGCTGTGCGTCAGCCGAACGGCAACGTCGCGATCAAGAAAGACAGGCTCGTCTCGATCACGAAAAAGTACCCGCTTCTGCGCTTCCCGGTCATCCGCGGCTCGGTCGTTCTCATCCAGTCGCTGATCCTGGGCATCCGCGCGCTGAACTACTCGGCGGGCGTTGTCAGCGAGACCGAGGAAGGCAAGCAGGAGATGTCGAACGCGGCGGTTGCCGGCTCGATGATCATGGCGCTCCTTCTCGGCATCGGCATCTTCATCCTGGCGCCGCTCGGACTCACCAACCTGATTCGCCACTACTTCATGCCGGCGATGACCAACTTCACGTACAACGTCATCGACGGCGTGATCCGCGCCGTTTTCTTTTTCGTCTACATCGTTTCGATTTCGTACATGAACGAGATCCGGCGGCTGTTCCAGTACCACGGCGCCGAACACAAGACGGTCTACACATTCGAGGCGAATGAAGACCTGACCGTCGAGAATGCGCGGAAGAAGTCGACGTTGCATCCGCGCTGCGGAACGAGCTTCCTGATGTTCGTTCTTGCGATCTCGATCGTGGTCTTCTCGCTGGTCCCATCAACCGTGCCGTTTTTCGTGAAGTTTCTGGCGCGCGTGGTTCTGATTCCGCTCATCGCCGGTATGGCGTACGAGATCATCCGCTTCTCCGCGCGTCATCTCACCAATCCGTTCTGCCGCGCGCTCATTCAGCCGGGACTCTGGCTGCAGAAGATCACGACCAAAGAACCGGACGACTCGCAGCTGGAGATCGCGATCACAGCACTGCGCGAGGCGCTGCTCTTCGACGCCGTCGAGCCGGAGCGCGCTGCCGTCGCCTAACGTTTCGGAGGCGGCGTGAACGAAAAACTCGATCAACTCGAACAGCGCTACACCGAGCTTCAGACGAAGGCCTCGGATCCCGGCATCGTCAGCGATCACAACGCGTATCGCGACGCGATGAAGGCCATCTCGGAGATCGAGCAGGTCGTCTCGAAATATCGCGAGCTCAAACAAGTCCGCAAAGGCATCGCCGACACCAAAGGCATGCTCGCATCGCTCAAAGGGGAGGACGACCTTCGCGAGTTGGCCGAGCTCGAGCTGGCCGACCTGCAGGCGAAGGAGCCGGCGCTCGAGAACGACCTCAAGGTCCTCCTGCAGCCGAAGGATCCGAACGACGAGAAGAACGTGTTCGTCGAGATCCGCGCCGGCACCGGCGGCGACGAAGCGTCACTCTTCGCGGCCGAGATCATGCGCATGTACATCCGCTACGCCGAGCTGAAGCGCTGGAAAGTCGACATGATCGACGCCAACTACTCTTCGGTCAACGGCGTGAAGGACGCGACGCTGCAGATTCAGGGCAACAAAGTCTATTCGCGTTTGAAATTCGAGTCAGGAGTGCATCGTGTGCAGCGTGTTCCGCAAACGGAAACGCAGGGGCGCATCCACACTTCCTCGATCAGTGTCGTCGTCCTGCCGGAAGCGGAGGACATCGAGATCACCGTGCCGGAGAAGGACATCCGAATCGATACGTTCTGCTCGTCGGGGCCGGGCGGGCAATCCGTGAACACGACGTACTCCGCCGTCCGCATCACGTATTTGCCGACGGGGCTGATCGTGTCGTGTCAGGACGAAAAATCGCAGATCAAGAATCGCGCGAAGGCCCTGAAAGTACTCAAGGCCAGGCTGTACGAGATCGAGCGCCAGAAGCGTGAAACGGAGCTCTCCGCGACGCGCAAGGGCATGATCGGCAGCGGCGACCGCTCCGAAAAGATCCGCACGTACAACTTCCCACAGGACCGCGTGACCGATCACCGCATCGGACTGACGGTCCACAATCTGCCGTCGATCATGGATGGCAACCTCGACGGGCTCATCGAGCCGCTGAACTCAAACTTCCAGGCCGAGAAACTCCGCGAGGCGGTCGAGGCCAAGTGAAGCGGCGCGCCGACGCGATCGTCAAGCGCGCGCAAGCCGAGTATCTCGAGAAGCTCACTCCTTCCCGCGACCCGCTGCTGGCGCGTATGGAGGACTTCGCGGCAAAGAACAAGCATCCGATCGCCGATCCCGAAGTCGGCCAGCTTCTGCGTATCCTCGTTCAAACGAAAAAGCCCCGGCACATCCTCGAAGTCGGCACCAACATCGGCTACTCCGTCGTCGTCATGGGGCGGGAGTGCGGGCGGGAGGCGGTGCTCGAGACGATCGAGATCAATCCCGAGATTCTCGCAACCGCGAAGGGTTTTGTAGCGGAGGCGAAACTCGCGTGCGACGTGCGCTTCCATCAGGGCGCGGCGCTGGAAGTCATCCCGCGCCTGGGCGGCGCGTTCGATTTCATCTTCATCGACTGCGTGAAGACCGAATATGAACAGTATCTCGACGCGCTCCTGCCGAAACTCGAGCGCGGCGCCGTGATCGTTTGCGACAACTTACTTTGGGGTGGAGCGGTCGCGGAGAGTGGCGGCGATGCGAATACCAGGGCGCTGCGGAAGTTCAATAAGCGGATTGCCGCCGAGCCCCGGTTGACCACCGTTGTTCTTCCGCTTGGGGATGGCACGGGTATTTCTATCGTGAATTAAGAATTTCGAATTTCGAATTTCGAATTAAGAATGAAAAACGCACAATTCTTAATTCTTCATTCGAAATTCGAAATTCTTAATTCTTCGAGGGAAGCAAAAAACGCCGCCCGAGGGCGGCGTTTCGATTAGTCAGAGAAGGGAACTTACTTTGATGAGGTCCCCGCAGCGACCACGCGCTTCACGGTTCCTTTGACTGGAAGCGTGACGATCGGATTGATCTTGTCGCTCGTGTAAATCTTCACGGTGCCATCGATGTCGCCCGGCTTGGCATCCTTCGCGACCTGCAGGGTGACTTCGTAGTCACCCTTCTGCGCGAGCGGCTTGAACGCGGTGGTGATCGCCGGAACATTCGACTCGACCTTCGTGACGACGAACTGCTCCGGAGTCTTCATGTCATTCGAGTGCAGGAGTATCGAACGGGTTGCTCCGGCGTCGCTGACGGCCACTTCGCCGAAGTTCAGAGCGGTCGGCTCGACGCGGTAGGTCGGGCGGATCACGCCGGTGACGCTGATCGGATACTCGGGAGAATGCTTGGAGTTGGTGATGATGCGAATCTTGTCCGCCATCGGACCCATCTTCGCGTCCGGGCCGCCGACCGTGATGTCGACTTTGTACTGATTCTGCCCCGCCTTGCCCATGTTGGGAACGCGGTCGGCATCTTCGACTTTGCGGTAGGCGACCTTCACCCAGTCGCCCGGAACCTGCACATCTTTGATTTCGAACGGCTCATCTTCCTCGGAATAGAGCGTCACGGTCTGTGTGCTCACGTCGCCCTGGAGCTGATTGAAGCGGACGAATCCGGCGGGATAGGCCTCGACGTACGGCTTCACCACCGCGTGGATCGTGAGGGTCGACGTCGGGGAGGACGGATCGTTGGTCTCGAGGGTGACCGTCTTCGCGATCGGTCCCGTAAAGTTCGTCGTGTCGACGTGCGCGGTGACTTTTCCGGTTTCGCCCGGCTTGATCACCTTGTCGAAATCGGCGACCGTGCATCCGCAGCCAGGCTTGGCGGCGATGATCTGCAGATCGGACGTGCCGGTGTTCTTGACGAGAAATGACCAATCGAGCTTGTCGCCCTTGGCCACTTCACCGTATTCCTTGACCGGCTCGACGAGCGTCAGGCGCGGAGCCTTTTCCTCGGCAGCGGCTGCTGTGGCAGACTTCGCCGATTCGGTTTTCTTGGTGCCGGTTTGCGCGGCGGCGATGCTCGCCACAAGAAAAGCCATCGCGATGACGGCAATTCGCTTCAATGTCATGTGAAACATCCTCCTGTAGTTGACCGGTCGTTCGAACAGGACCCCGGCGGAGACGATTCCCGATCGCATTTTACTGAAAAGCACGGATCTTGCTGACGGACGAGCCCGATGCCACATATCAAACAAATCCCCAAAGTCCGACGTGTTTACCTGATCGGAATCGGCGGAACCGCGATGGCCTCACTTGCCGGCATGCTGCAGCAGCGCGGTTACGAGGTCGGCGGTTCCGATGAGCACGTCTACCCCCCGATGTCCACCTATCTGGAAAGCCTGCATATCCCTGTGCTCGAAGGCTATACGCGTGAGCATCTGGAGACGTTTCGACCCGATCTCGTGGTGATTGGCAATGTTGCATCTCGAAACAATTCGGAGGCCGAAGCCACGCTCGCGCTCGATCTGCCGTACACGTCGATGCCCGAGGCGATTTACGAGCTCTTCATCAAAGGAAAGCATTCCATCGTGGTCGCCGGCACGCACGGAAAGACGACGTCGACTTCGCTGATGGCGTGGGTGCTCGAGGCTGCCGGTCGCGATCCGAGCATGGTCGTCGGCGGCATTCCGCTCAATTTCAATCACAACTTCAAACTCGGGAACGGTTCCGACTTTGTCATCGAGGGCGATGAATACAACACGTCGTTCTTCGATAAGGGACCGAAGTTCCTGCACTACGGCGCGAACACGCTGATCGTCAACAATATCGAGTTCGATCACGCCGATATCTACGCCGATCTCGACGCGATCATCGAGGCGTTCCGGCAAGGTGTGCAGCAGGTCGGTCCCGACGATACGATCGTCGCGAATGGTGATGACGCCAATGTCGCGCGCCTGCGCAAGGATGCGCGCGGACGCTGGATCACCTTCGGATCGCGCCGCGAGGACACGATCTTCGCGACCGACACTGACTTCGCGCCGGAGACGACGTCATTCACAGCCTGGTGGGATGGGAAAGAGTGGTTTCGCTTTCAAACGACACTCTCCGGGAAACACAACGTGCTCAATGCGCTGGCGGTGATTGCGACCGCGCGCCTGCGCGGGCTTTCGGCAGAGGAGATCCAAAAGGGGCTGGGTTCGTTCCAGGGAATCAAGCGGCGGATGGAAGTCCGCGGCGTGGAGCGCGGCGTAACGGTCATCGACGATTTTGCGCATCATCCGACGGCCATTGCCACGACTCTGAACGGCGCACGCCGGCGCTATCCCGGCCGCCGGCTGTGGGCACTCTTCGAGCCGCGATCGATTTCGTCGAGCCGCAAGGAATTCGAGAACGGCTACATCGATGCCTTTCACGAAGCAGACCGCGTGATCATCGGACCGATCTTTCACCGCGACCGTTACGAGTCGCGCTACGGCCTGGACAAGATGATGTCGGTGCCTGAAATCATCAGGCGCCTGAATGCCGATGGCATCCCGACGACGCAGCACGACGACATCGACGTCATGGCCGACAGCGTCGCGCGCGAAGCTTCCGAAAATGACGTGGTGGTTGTGATGTCGTCCGGCGCGTTTGGCGGCGTCCATGAAAAAATCTTGAAGCGGCTGGCGGTCGGCTAGAATACGCCGCTTCATGGGCTTCGCCGACGATGCGAATGCGCTGATCCAAGAAAAAAAATTCGACGACCTCGAATCGCTCTGGATGAACCAGCTGGAGACCGATCCGCGGGATGTCGACGCTTTCGTGCGCACTGCCAAGCTGCTGCGGAAATCCGAGCAGCGCACGCAATCCGACACGCTGCTGGCCATGCTCTCGGAAATGCTCCGCGAGAAGAAGATGTGGCTCGAGCGGCTGCACGTTCTCAAGGAGATCGGGCGCCTCTCGAAGCATCCCGCGCAAATACGGCCGCAGATTGAAGAAGCGCTACGGAACGCCTACGCAAAGCGGAGGAGCTTTCAGCGCGCTTTCGATTTTGCCGGCTTCAACGAGCCGTCGAGCAATCCGGTCGAGCGGGCGGAGAAGATCGAGCTCTGGCTGCAGTACGACGAAGGCGAGACCTACTTCATGGCCGGGCGGGGGGCGGGGGTGGTGGTCGAGCTGAACCCGGAGCTGGGCATCGCGCGCCTAGATTTCGAAAGAGATAAACGCGTCTCGGTGCCGCTCGGCGCCGCCGGAAAGTTTCTCGTGCCGATCCACGCCGGACACGTGCTCCGCGAGAAGTTTACCGCTCCCGACAAGATCAAAGCGGAGGCGGCCAAGTCGCCCCCCGCTTTCTTCGCGCGGATTCTGCAGAGTTTTGGCCGGCCGATGACGATGCCGGAAGTCCGCGACGCCGTCATTGGAATCGTTCCGGAAGAAAGATGGAGCTCGTGGTGGACGTCGGCGCGCAAGAATCCGCAGATCGTCGTCAGCGGCACCGGCGCCAAGGCCAGCTATTCGTGGAGCGCGTCGACCGGCGACGCGGACAAGACGATCCGCCGCGAATTCGAACGCGCCGATCCGAAAGCGAAGCTCGATCTGGCCCGCAAACACAGCGCGCGCAGCAAAGAGCTCGCGGATGCATTTTCGACCGCGCTCGCAGGCGAGGCCGTGCGCCTGTCGAAGAGTGATCCCGCGACGGCCTGGCAGATTCTGACCACGCTGGAGGCGCTGCCAGGCGCGTACACTCCGCCGTTCGACCCTGCCTCGCTCCTCAGCGGCCAGCTGGCTTCTCGGACCGTCGCCGCGATCAACGACAAGTCCCTCCGCGAGCGCGCGCTCAACACTGTTCGCAAGGCGCATCCCGACTGGCCGAAAGTCTTCGGAGAGAACTTCTTTCTCGATGACGAGCCGCGCATTCTGTCGCTCGTGATGTCCACGCTGGAGAAGGAAGGGCAGAGCGAGATTCGCGATCGCCTGATCGACGAGACCCTTCGGTATCCACGAAGGCACCCGCGGGCGTTTTACTGGTTTGCGAAGCAACTCGAAGAGCAGGACCCGCTCCCCGATCGCGCAAATTACGGCCTGCTCTTTCAGATTCTGGAAGCCGTCTCGTCCGACGAATTTTCCGCGGTGCGTGCGCGCCTGAAGGATTTCTTCGACAAAGGCGGCCTGGCCATTCGCATCATCATGAGGGTCGACAACGAAGAGCAGGCCAGGAAGTTGGCCGAGACTCTCGAGCGCTACGGCGCGATCGAAGAGTATCGCCGCGAGGATGTAAAGCACGCGCTGCTCATGAAGTATCCATCCCTGCGCGAGCCGCAGGTCGAGCCGATCTACGCGACCGCCGAGACATTCGCGCAGAAGCGCGCGGAGCTCGAGCATCTGCTGAGGGTCGAGATTCCCACCAACAAGAAAGCGATTCAGGTCGCGCGCGAAATGGGTGATCTCAAAGAAAACTTCGAATACAAATCGGCGCGCCAGCGCGACGAGTACTTGTCGGCGCGCGTTGGCAAATTGCAGACCGAGCTCTCCAACGTTCGCGTGGTCGATCCCGGAATGGTCGATACCAGCGCGGTTCGGGTCGGGACCAAAGTCGCGCTCGCCAACGGCGACGTCCGCCGCGAAGTGACCATCCTCGGCCCCTGGGAGTCGGCACCCGAGCACGGCATCTATTCGAATCAATCCGACGTCGCGAAGGCGCTCATCGGACACGCGCCGGGCGACATCGTTACATTCATGGGAAACGATTACGAGATTCAGTCCATCCGGCGCTGGAACGAATAGGACTTTCGTTTACAATGACGCGGCCATGACGTACATCATCGCTGAGCCTTGCATCGGGACGAAAGACACCGCGTGTGTCGATGTCTGTCCCGTCGATTGCATCCATCCGCGAAAAGATGAAGCCGGCTTCGCCGAAGCCACCATGCTCTACATCGACCCCGAGGTGTGTATCGATTGTGGGGCTTGCGAGCCGGCGTGTCCCGTCCAGGCAATCTTCACCGCCGATCTGACGCCCGAAAAATGGAAACAGTACATTCAGATCAACGCGGACTGGTACAAAAATCGAAGTTGATATTTGTGACTGAAGTCACTACATTGATCGCGCACGTGAGATAGAGTTCCGTTCACAACAGCTGCAGCCGACTGTCGGCAACAAAAGGGGCGTAATGCCCCTTTTTTGTTCTTTAAAAACTTTTCAACGGGTCCTGCGAGACCCTTCAGCTACGCGCCCACCTCGGACCCAGCCACGGGGAGCGGGCGAATGGGCGTGCCCCTGTGGACCAATTGCTGAAGCTACCTCTCTCTCTGCAACGCGAGCCGGAGGGTCTCGTAGGACGCCGTTGAAGAATTGAGAATTCGGAATTGAGAATTGAGAAGGGGTGGAGTGGACGGGCAATTCTCAATTCTTAATTCCCAATTTCAAATTCCAAATTCTCTTCTCCTTTAGAATGCGCGGCACATGAAGCTCGCATTCATCGGCCTCGGCGCTATGGGTTTCCCCATGGCGCGCCACCTCGCTAAACAACACGAAGTCACGGTCTGGAATCGCACGCGCGAAAAGGCGGAGCGCCATGCGCGCGAGCATGGCAGCCGTCTCGCTCGCGATCTCGCGCAGTGTGCCGAAGCGGAAGTCATCCTCACGATGCTGCCGACGAGCAAAGAAGTCGACGAGATCGTCGAGCAGCTCGAGGAGCACCTGCGGCGCGGAACGCTGTGGATTGACGCCACCAGCGGTGATCCGAACGTCAGCCGCGAGACCGCCGGCCGGCTGGCGGCCAAAGGTGTCAACTTTCTCGACGCGCCGGTCACCGGCGCAACCGTCGGAGCAGAAAACGCGACGCTGACGATCATGGTCGGCGGCAGCGCGGAAGACTTCGCGCGCGCGGAGCCAATCCTCAAGATCGTCGGCAAGACGATCATTCACGTCGGTCCGGTCGGCGCAGGTCATGCGATCAAAGTGCTGACCAACTCGATCATGGGGGCGACGGTGTGGATCACGTCCGAGTGTCTCCTTCTCGCGAAGCAGTTCGGCATCGATCTCAAAACGGCGCTGGCGGTGACCAATGCCGGCAGTGGACGATCGAATGCCTCCGAGAACCTGCTTCCGATGCGCCTCGTGGAAGGAAAATGGCCGCTGATCTTCAAGCTCGTCCATCACGACAAGGACATCCGGATCGCGGCATCGATCGCGCATCAGCAGCACGCCTCGACGCCGCTGCTGGCGCTCACGCAGAACTTGTTCACTGCAGCGCTACACCAGCTTGGCGACAAAGCTGACTACATTGAAGTCGCAAAAATGATCGCCGAGATGAACGGCACAACGTGGGAGGCTTCATGAAGAAGTTGTTTGTTCTTGCGGTCCTGGTTCTTGCCACTGCGGCCATGGGCGACGAAGGCATGTGGCTTTTCAATCGTCCGCCGCGGGCGATGCTCAAGCAGCGATACAACTTCGATCCCTCGCAGGCGTGGCTCGATCATCTCCAGAAATCCTCGATCCGATTCAACAACGGCGGATCGGGCTCGTTCGTGTCGCGCGACGGCCTGATCATGACCAATCATCACGTCGGACTCGATTGCCTGCAGAAGATCAGCACGCAGGCCCGCGACTACATCGAGACCGGATTTCACGCCAAGACACGCGGCGAAGAGGTGAAGTGTGTCGATCTCGAGCTGAATGTTCTGATGAGCATCGAGGACGTTACGCAGCGCGTGAAGGCCGCCGTCACGTCGGGAATGAGCAGCGAAGATGCGCAGCGGGCGCGCCGCGCCGTGATGAACTCGATCGAGAAGGAGTCGCTCGACAAGACAGCACTGCGCAGCGATGTCGTGACGCTCTATCAGGGCGGTGAGTATCACCTCTATCGCTCGAAGAAGTACACCGATGTGCGGCTCGTGTTCGCGCCGGAAGTCGCCATCGCGTTCTTCGGTGGCGATCCCGACAACTTCGAGTATCCGCGTTACGACCTCGATATTTGCGTTTTCCGCGCTTACGAAAATGGGAAGCCGGTCAACACGGACAACTACCTCCGGTTCAATGCCGATGGTCCCAGCGATGGCGATTTGATCTTCGTGACGGGGCATCCCGGACATACGGACCGGCTCAACACCCTCGAGCATCTCGAGTTTTTCCGCGACTACACGTATCCCTTCACCCTGAATCTCCTCCGTCGCCGCGAGATTCTGCTGAACACGTACGCCGAGCGGAGCGCGGAGAACGACCGTCGCGCTCACGACCAGTTATTCGGGATCAAGAATTCGCGCAAGGCGTACTTTGGTCTGATCGGCGGTTTGCAGGATCCGGCGATCATGAAGAAGAAGGCCGACGCGGAGGCTGCGTTGCGCCAGAAGGTGGCTGGCGATCCGCAGCTCAATGCAGCCTATGGCGAGGCCTGGCAGGGTGTGCACGGCGCGTTCGAGACCTACAAGCCGTTCATGACAGAATTTCGTTTTCTGGACGGCTCGGCGTTCAACAGCCATCTCTTCGGCATTGCACGCACGATTGTGCGCCTTGCGGATGAAACGCAGAAGCCGAACGCGGATCGGCTCCGCGAGTACCGCGAATCGAATCTCGAATCGCTCAAGCAACAGCTCTACTCCGAGGCGCCGACTTACGAGGATCTGGAGACGGTGACGCTCGGCGACTCCATCGCGCACTGGATGGAATCGGTCGGTGCGAACAACGCGCTCGTCCGCCAGGTGTTAGACGGCAAGTCGCCGCACGAGCTGGCCTCGGAGCTGATCCGCACGACGAAACTCAAAGACGTCGCGGAGCGCAAACGACTCGGCGAGGGCGGCAAGGCAGTCGTCGATGCCTCGAACGATCCGATGATCCGCGTCGCACGACTCGTCGATCCGCGTGCGCGCGAGCTCAGAAAGATGTACGAGACCAGCGTGGACGAACCGCTCACGCAGTCCTACTCGAAGATCGCCAATGCGACATTCAAAACAATGGGCGGCGAAAGCTATCCCGACGCCACGTTTACGTTGCGACTTTCGATCGGAACGGTGAGGGGCTTCGTCGAGAACGGAAAAGACATTCCGTGGGCCACGACGATGGCAGGAACCTATTTGCACGCCGCGGAGCACAACAATCAGCCGCCATTTCAGTTGCCGAAGTCGTGGATGACGAAGAAAGCGGCGATCAAAGGAAGCACGCCCTTCAACTTCGTCAGCACGGCCGACATCATCGGCGGCAACTCCGGAAGCCCGGTCGTCAACCGCGCCGGCGAATTCGTCGGCATCATCTTCGACGGCAATCTGCCGTCGTTGTCGTGGGATTACCAGTTCGACGATCGCGTCGGCCGCGCTGTAGCCGTCGATTCGGCGGCGATTCTCGAAGCGCTGAGAAAGATCTACGCGGCGACGAATGTCGTCTCGGAGCTGACCGCGAAGTGAGATGAAGGCCCGCCGCGCCACGACCTCTGACGCGGCGGCCATCGCTCGCATCTACAACGCAGGAATCGACGAGCGGATCGCGACCTTCGAGACGCGGCATCGGACCGCTGCCGATGTCGAGCAGTGGTTCGACGGCCTGCATCCGATCGTGGTGATCGAGGAGAACGACGAGGTCATCGCGTTCGCTTCGACCTCGACCTATCGTCCGCGCGATTGCTACGCCGGGATCGCGGAGTTTTCGGTGTACGCCGCGCGCGCCTCGCGCGGGGCAGGCGCGGGACGCGCTGCGATGCTGGCTTTGTTCGACGCGGCTCGGGACGCCGGCTTCTGGAAATTAGTGTCGCGCGTTTTCGTTGAGAATGCCGCCAGCCGCAGATTGTTGCAGTCCGTCGGGTTTCGCGAAGTGGGAACATATGAGCACCACGCGAAGCTCGATGGCGTCTGGCGCAACGTGGTGATTGTAGAAAAGCTACTTACATGACTGATCCCCGGCTCATCCGAAACTTCTCGATCATCGCCCACATCGACCACGGCAAGACGACGCTGTCCGACCGTCTGCTGCAGAAGACCGGGGCGGTCGAAGTGCGCGAGATGCACGAGCAGATGCTCGATGACATGGACCTCGAGCGCGAGCGCGGCATCACGATCAAGGCCCGCGCCGTGACGCTGCGCTTCAGGGAGTACACCTTCAACCTCATCGACACGCCCGGTCACGTCGACTTCACGTACGAAGTGTCGCGAAGTCTTGCGGCGTGCGAAGGCGCAATCCTCGTGGTCGACGCAACTCAGGGAGTCGAGGCGCAGACGCTCGCGAACAGCTACCTCGCGATCAACAACAATCTCGCGATTTTGTCCGTGATCAACAAGGTCGATCTGCCGTCCGCCGAGCCCGAAAAAGTTCGCGAGCAGATCGAGAATGTGATCGGACTCGATGCTCACGACGCCGTACTCGCCAGCGCGAAGGCTGGCATCGGCATCGACGAGATTCTCGAGAAGATCATCACGAAGATTCCACCGCCGGAAGGTCTGGCCGCCGCTCCGCTTCGCGCTCTCCTGTTCGATTCCTGGTACGACTCTTACCGCGGCGTCGTGTGTCTGCTGCGCGTCATCGATGGCGAGATTCGGCGCGGCATGAAGATCCGCTTCATGTCGACCGATCGATCCTACGAAGTGACGGAGCTCGGTATCTTCACCCCCAAACCGAAGTCCGTCGACTCCCTGGGCGTCGGCGAAGTCGGATTCTTCTCCGCCAACATCAAGGACATCGTGCAGGCGAAGATCGGTGACACCGTCACCGGCGAACGCGATCAAGTCGTCGCGCTTCCCGGATTTCAGGAAGTGAAGCCGATGGTCTTCGCCGGAATCTTTCCGATCAACAACGATGACTACGAGCAGCTGCGCGATGCGGTCGGGAAGATGAAACTCAACGATGCATCCTTCAGCTACGAGCCGGAGAGCTCGGTCGCGCTCGGATTTGGCTTCCGATGCGGCTTTCTCGGTCTGCTGCACATGGAGATCATCCAGGAGCGGCTGGAGAGGGAGTTCAACCTCGAGCTGCTCACGAGTGCCCCTGGCGTGCGCTATCGAGTGACAAAAACTGACGGCCAAGTTGCTGAAATCGACAACCCGCAGAAGATGCCCGACCCCGCGTACATCGCTTCCATCGAGGAGCCGTTTCTCGAAGTGACCATCCTCACCACGGATGAATTCGTTGGCCCAATTCTCGCTCTTGCCATTGACCGGCGTGGCCAGCAGAAGAAGCTGGAGTACGTCAGCAGCAACAGAGTGATGCTTGTGTACGAAATGCCGTTGAATGAGGTGATCCTCGATTTCTTTGACAAGCTGAAATCGATCTCACGCGGATACGCCTCACTCGATTATCAGATCATCGGCTATCGCGAAAGCGATCTGGTCAAGATGGACATTCTGGTCAATGGCGAGCCGCTCGACGCGCTTTCTCTGGTCGTGCATCGTGAGAAAGCGTTTGCCCGCGGCAAGATGCTCGTGGAAAAGATGAAGGAGTTCATCCCCCGCCAGATGTTCGAAGTTGCCCTGCAGGCCGCGATCGGCAATCGCGTGATCGCCCGTGAAACCGTCAAACCTCTTCGCAAGAATGTCCTCGCCAAGTGCTACGGCGGCGACATCTCGCGCAAGAGAAAACTTCTCGAGAAACAAAAAGAAGGAAAAAAACGGATGAAACGGGTCGGGAAAGTCGAGATTCCGCAAGAGGCTTTTCTAGCTGTGTTAAAGATCGACTGATCACCCTCCGTCCGGAGGGTGTCATGAGGTCTTCGAAGCCGTTCTTTACAGCAGTCGCAGCAACCTGGATGGTGGTGGCATCCGCAATGGCCGCCCACGTCGATTTCAAAGATCCGAAACGCGCTCTGGGACGTGAGGGTGATGTTCGCGTGGACGCCGAGCTCACACAGGACACGATCTCGGCCACGTCGCCAATCAACGTGACGTATCAGATCGAGAATCTTTCGAAAGTCGCCGTGGCCGTCGCCGACAAAATCTTCGACGCAAGTTTCGACGCCGATGCCCGCACGATCACATTGTCGATCGGCGCGGAGGTCCCACCCGGCCCGAACATGCCGCACCTCGCCATCATTCGGCCCGGCGAAAAACGCGTTCTCGAGGGGGGAGCGCTCGTGCATGTCGTGACTCCGAACATCCGCACGCCATGGACGGCAATTCCGAAATACATTCAGATTCAGGTGACGCTGCTGCGCGATATCGCCCCGTTCGCGAGCCTGATCGAACAGCAGAGCAGGGCCACGATTCCCGTTCCACTTCCGAATGATGCGTTCGATCGCTGGGTGGAAAACAGCGAGTCCGTGCTTCTCAACACCATTCCGGTATATTGGAAGAACGAGAATCGCCGCGGGACTGCCGAGAGTGGTCAGCCGGCGGCAGGAACTGACTAGGCGCCCCGAAGCGTTTCTCGACTAAGGGGGATTCCTCCGGTGAAACGCTCCTCGGCTCTCGTGTCGTTGTTGGTTCTGGTCGCCTGCACTTCAACAAAACCCGTCGACATGAAAGAACCCCGGCGGGTCGTCGGAACGGAAAGTGACGTTCGCGTCGACGCCGAAGTCTACGGCGACCGCCTCGGGCCAAACATCACACTGCCCGTGAAGTACGACGTCACGAATCACAGGAAGACGACGATCCTGATCGCCGACCTCATTCCGGAGAGCACCTACGATCCGGAAACGCACATGGTCACCATCAGCATCGGATCGGAGATTCCGGGTGAGCAGTTTCTGCCGCGCCTCATTCCGATTCGACCGGGCGAGCGCAAGAGCTTTTCGACGGCCGCGCACGTGGTGATCGTGGCGAACCCCGGATCTCCGTGGGTGCCGCGGCCGAACGCGCTGCGGCTGAAGGTGAACTTTCTCAGCGATCCCCTGCCGTTCGAGAAGCTGATCGCGATTCCGGAGAAGGCCGTTCACGACCCCGTTCTGGCGGCCCAGCTCTTCCCGAAGTGGGTGGAGGGAAACGAGACCGTGTTCACCAACACCCTGCCAATGCGGTGGAACACGGTTGCGGCTGATGAACCGACGCCGGCGACGACACCCTCGCGCCGACGCCGCGGAGGATTGTGATAGTGGGCCGTTTACCGAACGCTTCGCTGCCGTTAGCGGAACGGCAAACGGCTGGCGGCCATCGGCGAGCGAATCAGAAGCTCTTCACTGCCTCCTGCTCGTTCTCGTAGACCTCGAAGACCGTGATGAGCTGCGTGACGTGCAGCAGCTCGTTGAGTTTGGCGGGCAGGTGAAGGAGCTTGAGCTTGCCCCCTCGATTGGTGACGGTCGTGTACGACCCGACCAGCTCACCAATGCCCGACGAATCGATGGTCGTCACCCCGCTCATGTCGAGCAGGATTTTCGTCTTTCCGCCATTGAGGGCGTTCGTGATGATCTCGCGAAGCTGCTGGTCACCCGATCCGATGGTGATTTTGCCATCGAGTTTGATGACTTCAATGCCGTCAACGGTACGCGGGGTGGCTTTCATTTTCCTCTCCTTTAGACCTTCGAGCTCGCGACGCCCGTTCCCTTCGCGAGATTCTTCTTCATCACCAGGGATGTTCCGCCGCCGGGCGCGAATGAATATCGCACCTGATCCATGAACGTCTTCATGTAGAAGATCCCACGTCCGCTGGTCTTCATCAGATTCTGCGGATTCAGAGGATCGCCGATGGCGGCCGGATCGAAGCCGGCACCCTCGTCGGAGATCTTGATCTCCAGCTCGTGATCGTGAAGATCAAACGTCGCGTTCACTTTTTTTCGCACGTCGAGTTTGTTGCCATGTTTGATGGCATTCGCGACTGCTTCGCGCACTGCCATCCCGATCCAGTGTGACCCGTCTTCGTCCAAACCGGCATTTTCACAGAGGTGTTCGGCGATCACCTGGACGAGCTCGATATTTTCGAAGCGGCTGCTGATGGTGATCTCGATACGCTCGCCGTCCCTATCCATGAAAACCGGGCGGCATTCTAAGTGAGCAGCGCTGACACCCGCAAGGACGGAATGGCGGGCGCGGAAGGCTCGTTCGCATGCGCATGTCACGGGTCTGGGCAGTTCTCGCTGCGTCGCTGTTCCTCGTTGGAAACGTTTCGGGCGCCTCGCCGCTCGAAAAAGAGATGCGCGAAGTCGAGCGGCTTCGCGGTTTGACCTTCCGGCACGACGTGACCCAGCGAACCATCGATCGCAGCGACTTGCAGCCCCTCATCCGGGAGCAGCTTGCCAAATCGATACCGTATTCGGTCGAAGACTACATCAAGATCCTCGAGGCTTTGCAGCTCGTGGACGCCTCGACGCCCGATGTCATCGGCAGCTTGTTCAAACTGTACGACTCGCAGGTGCTGGCGTTCTACGACCCGATGACGCACACATACTTCGCCATCCGGCAGCTTCCCGAGAGTCTCGCAGGCATGGGCGACACCGGTGCCTTGCGCGAGTCGGTCATCATGCACGAGCTGGTGCATGCGCTTCAGGACCAGCGTTTCGAAGCCACCGCGCGCGACCGCGCGCTGCAGCATGACACCGACGGCGAGCTCGCCTACCACGCTCTGCTGGAAGGGGAGGCCACGCTGGTGATGCTCGACTACCTGCTGGAGAAGTCGGGACAGTCGTTCGACGAAGCAGTCAAGAGCGATTTCCTGCTCAACGCGTTGGGCGGCGCTGCTGCCGCCGACAAAACAGTCGATTCTGCGACGCCGAAGTACTTCGTCGAGACGCTGAAGTTTCCGTATCTCGAAGGCCTCAAGCTGGTTGCCGATGCCTATCGGCGCGGCGGCTGGAAGGCGATCGACCGCATGCACACCAATCCGCCGCGGACGACACGAGAGCTTCTGCATCCAGCCGAGTATTGGGCGCGGTTCGCACGTGGAGAGAAAGGTTCGGCGCCTTTCAATCCCCGTTCGTCGCGTGACCTGTTGACTACCGAGCGTCTTGGCGAGTTCCACTGGCGGTACCTCGTGGGCGATCGCGCCGAAGGGTGGGTGGACGACCGCGTAACGGTGAAGCGCGACGGCAGCGTCGTCGCCGATACGCGATGGGAGAGCGCCGCGAAGGCGGCGTCGTTTCGGGACGCCTACGTCCAGTTCCTGCGCGGACGCAACATCGAGCCGCAGGTATCGACGAGCGGCACGTCCGTGACAGTCGCGTACAAGCAATGAACGTCGACTACGAGAATCTCGAGCGCGACATCGCGACCGGAATGTTTCGCGAGATGCTGCGCGAGGAGTTGATCGCCGGTTTTCGTCAAATCCAGGCCTCCGGCGAACGGCTGCCGGCAGCATCGCATTACGCTTCGCAGATTGCCGAGATTGTCAGCCGAGGAGTTGCCGAGCCTTTGCGGCCGGAATTGGCGTTCGAGCTGTATCAGGAAACCCTCGAGGCGGTCGAAGCCGCGAGGGCGCTGGTGCTTGGCGAGCAGGGCGCGCCGCACTGAGCGGCGGTAAGATCGCTCTCGTGAAGCGGAAGATCAAGTCCTACCCGCCGCTATCCTCATTCGCCACCACCGGCGGTTGAGCCTGCAAGCTGGGTCAGGATGACCTGCATTCAGTCCTCGCGAAACTCCCCTCCGCGGAAGGGCATGGGGATCTTCTTGTCGGTTACGGAACCAACGACGACGCGGCTGTCCTGCGCATCAGCGGCAATCAGGCGATC
Source organism: Acidobacteriota bacterium (assembly GCA_030948915.1). Taxonomy (GTDB): domain Bacteria; phylum Acidobacteriota; class Thermoanaerobaculia; order Gp7-AA8; family Gp7-AA8; genus Gp7-AA10. The sequence continues at coordinate 43,331 of JALYZI010000086.1, read as the reverse complement.
GCGCAGACGGTCGATTTCTTCACGCCCATCGTCGACGATCCCTATCTCTTCGGAGCAATCGCCGCTGCCAACTCGATCTCCGACATCTACGCGATGGGCGCAACGCCGATTCTCGGACTCGCGATCGCGGCCTTTCCCACCGACGTGTTGCCGCTCGAAGTCCTGCACGAGATTCTCCGCGGCGGCGCAGAAAAGGCGCTCGAAGCGGGATTTCCCGTCGCCGGCGGACACACGATCATCGACGACATCCCGAAATACGGCCTGGCCGTCACGGGGGTCGTCGCCGTGGACAAGATCGTGCGGAACTCGACCGCCAAACCGGGCGACACACTCCTCCTCACGAAGCCGATCGGCAACGGCATTCTGGTTTGCGCATACCGCGCGCTCGCGAAGAAGGGCAAAGCACCCGACATGGCCGACGCGATTCAGTGGATGACGATGTTGAATCGCGACGCTGCACGCGTGATGAGCGAAGTCGGCGTCAGCGCTGCCACCGACATCACGGGGTACGGTCTGATTGGACACTTACTCGAAATGTGCGAGGGTTCGAAAGTCGGCGCCGAGATTCATGTCGACGCCGTCCCGCTGCTCGCCGGCACTCGCGAATTCCTCGCGCGCGGCTTCCGTCCGGCGGGGACGATGAGGAATGCGGAGGCCTTCCGCTCGCGCGTCGACGTGCGCGTCGACGAATCCGAATACACATTGATGTGCGACGCGCAAACGAGCGGCGGCTTGTTGATATCCGTTCCCCCTGAGAATCTGGAGACAATCGAAAAACGCTTCCGCGAGGGCGGCCTGTTCTATGCAAACGTTGGCAAGGTGACGGACCAATCCGGAACCGTGACTTTGACACAATAGGAGACCGCGTATGGCAGATGACACTCCGTTTCAGACGATCCAGTCGGAAGACGGCACGACGTGGGTCGAGATCGCCACGGCGCCGAGTTCGGATGAAGCACAGTTGATCCAGGGATTCCTGGAAGCCGAGGGGGTGGATGCGCAGATCGAGCATGCGGAGGCCAATATTCTGCCGGCGACGTTCGGGAAACTGGGTGATGTTCGCGTTTACGTTCCTGCCCAGGATGAGAAGCGCGCGCTGGAGCTCATGCGGGAGCGCCAACGCGAATGGGAAAAACTGCGCGATGAGGACGAAACGCTCGTGACAGACGACGGCGTCGCGGACGTTGATGAGAATGCTGTACCTGAACGTGAATGAGTGAGCAGCCACCTGTCCCGACGGCGCCGCCGCGCGAGCGGCAAGCCTCCGAAGCGGGGCTGCCGCGTTGGGTGCCGACGTTCATCGGCATCGTTCTCGTCCTCATGGCTGCCCTGGCCGTCTACACCGGAATCCGTTTTCGAAATCCGACACTGGCAAACGGCATCATCAAGAATCGACGTCCGCCACGCATGACGGGCGGCGGCCCGCCTGGCGAGCCCGAACCGGGCGCCTCACTCGTGTTTCCCGAAAACTCGCCGACCGCGGGAGGTCCGGCAGTCGTCGGCGCAGTGCAGATGAGCGCGCGCCGAGGATTGATGGTGAATGTGACTCCGGAGGACGCGATGGTTTACGTCAACGGCGTTGCGATCGGAGAGGCGCGTCAGTTCAACACCGTCGACAAGGTCTACGACTTTCCCTCGGAAGGACCGTACACGGTGCGCATCGTCGCGCCCGGCTACAAAGACGCTCAGTTCGTGATCACCGCCAATGAGAACGCGCAGGTCGAGGTCGCGCGGATCGACGCGCGTCTCGAGCGTTCCGCGCCTTAGTGCGCCGCGTGCTGTTCGCCCGGCGGTCGCTTCGACTCCGTGATGATCTTGTCCTGCAGGCTGCGCGGCACTTCCTCGTAGTGTGAATACTCCATGTGGAAGCTTCCGCGGCCCTGAGTGATCGATCGCAGCGTCGAGCCGTACGTCAGCATTTCGGCGAGCGGCACCCGCGCGTGCAGCGTTTCGTTGTCACCTTCAGCGTCGACGCCTTCCATCCGGCCGCGGCGTGAATTCAGATCGCCCATCAGATCTCCGACGTACTCGATCGGCGCGTTGATGTCGACTTTCATGATCGGCTCGAGAATCGTCGGTTTGGCCTGTTCCATACCCTGGTGAAACGCGAGTGATCCGGCAATCTTGAACGCCATTTCGGACGAGTCGACGTCGTGATACTGACCGTCGAGCAGCCGCACGCGGAAGTCGACGACTGGAAATCCCGCGAGGAATCCCTTCCGCCGGGCGTCCTGGATTCCTTTTTCGACAGCCGGAATGTATTGACGCGGAATCGATCCGCCGTAGATCTCGTCGACGAACTCGAAATCGGCTCCGCGCGGCAAGGGCTCAATCGTGATCTTGCAGTCCGCAAACTGCCCGTGCCCGCCGGACTGCTTCTTGTGGCGTCCGTGCGCGTCGGCCGGCTTCGTGATCGTCTCGCGATACGGGACTTTCGGCGGATGGAGAATCACATCCACGCCGTATTTCTTCTTCAACTTCGAGACGACGATCTCGACGTGGAGCTGTCCCTGGCCGCTGAGCAGGAACTCCTTCGTCTGTTCATCGCGATGGAGGCGGATCGTCGGATCTTCTTCCATGATGCGCGCCAGAGCGGTGCCGATCTTGTCTTCGTCTCCGCGCGCTTTCCCTTCGATCGCGAATGAGATCGCCGCTTCGGGATAGGCGATGTGCTCGATCACGATCTGATGTTCTTTCGACGCCAGCGTGTCGCCGGTATGCACGTCCTTGAGTTTCGCGACAGCGCCGATGTCACCGGCGCGCAGTTCGGAAACCGGAATCTGCTGCTTGCCCTGGAGGAGCTGCAGTTTTCCGACGCGCTCTTCATGATCCTTGCTGGTGTTCCAGTAAGCCGTGTCGGATTTCAGAGTTCCGGAGTACAGGCGGAACAGCGATACGCGCCCTGAAAATGGATCGGAGAAGGTCTTGAAGACCAACGCCGCCGGGAACGCTTCGGCGCGGCGATCGAACGTGATCTTTTCGCCTTTGCTGTTCTTTCCTTCGATCGACTTGATTTCATCGGGCGATGGAAGGAGCGCGGCGAACGCGTCGAGAATCGCATGTCCTCCGATGTTGTGCGATGCCGAATCGAGCAGCACCGGGAAGATTTCATGATGGGAGACCTCGCGTTTGAGGCCGTCGATCAGCTCTTCCTGCGAGAGTCCTCCCTGTTCAAAGAACCGTTCCATCAACGTGTCGTCCCCCTCGGCCACCTTTTCGATCAGGGCTGAACGCGCTGCGTCGGCTTCACTCTTCATTTCCGCAGGAATCTCGATCGTCTCGAGTTTTCCTGATCCGTCGAGGGGGTATTTGTAGGCCTTCATCGTCACGAGGTCGATGACGCCGTTGAAGTCTTTTTCCTCACCCATCGGAAGCTGGATCGGCACGATGTTCTTGCCGAACTTCCTCTGGAGGGCGTCGAGGGTCCGCGAGTATGAGGCGCGCTCGCGATCCATCTTGTTGATGATGATGACGCGCGGCAGCTCGTACTGGTCGGCGAACTTCCAGACTTTCTCGGTCGTGACTTCGACGCCCGTGACGCCGCTGACCACGACCGCCGCCGCATCGGCGACCCGCATGGCGGCTTTCGACTCCATCAGAAAGATGCCGAAGCCGGGCGTGTCGAGCAGGTTGATCTTCACGTTCTTCCACTCGGCATACGCCACCGCACCCGAAATCGAGTGTTTCCGCTCGATCTCGTCCTGGTCAAAATCGGTGGTTGTCGTGCCGTCCTCGATCCTGCCCTGCCGGGTGGTCGCTCCGGCATTGAAGAGAAGTTGAGATACCACGGTCGTCTTTCCGGTGTCGTTATGGCCGACAAGGACGATGTTTCGAATCTCAGAACTCGAATAGACCTTCATATGAATGTCCTCGCATGGGGGGTGTCGAAATGGGACGTAGATGATAAATTAAAACGTGGGAACGAGGTGTAGCGGCACAGGCACGCTTCGCCTGTGCGGCGCAGACATGGGTGTCTGCGCCACATCCGTATTTTTTTCAGGAGTTATCATTGACGGCCTATGGGTCTCCCCTTGAAACGGGGCCGCACAATCGTGGAGAGCGAACGGTGAAGCTCTCTCGCTACGAGATTGTTCGCGAGCTCGGCAAGGGCGCCATGGGCGTGGTTTATTTGGCGAAAGATCCGCTCATCGGGCGGCTGGTGGCGCTGAAAACCATTCGCATGCGGACCGGTGATGACGACGAGACGAAGGAGTTCAAGGAGCGGTTCGTCCGCGAAGCGCAGGCTGCCGGCATCCTGAATCATCCCGCAATCGTCACGGTGCACGACATCGGTGAGGACGCGCCGAGCGGTACATCGTTCATTGCGATGGAGTACGTCGAGGGCAATAATCTGAAGGAGATTCTCGCGCAAGGGCGTCCGCTCAGCTTCGACGAGATCGGCGACATCATCGCGCAGGTCGCGGATGCGCTCGACTTCGCGCACTCCAAAGGCATCGTGCATCGCGATGTGAAGCCCGCCAACATCATCCTGGTCGACGGGAATCGCGCGAAGATCACGGACTTCGGAATCGCGAAGATTGCCACGGGCGGCAACCTCACGACGACCGGACAATTTCTCGGAACGCCCAACTACATGGCGCCCGAGCAGATTCGCGGCGCCCCCGTCGACGGCCGCACCGACATCTTTTCCCTCGGCATCTGCCTCTATGAATGCCTCACGCGCCGGAAACCGTTCGGCGGCGACTCGCTGACATCGATCTCCTACAAGATCGTCCACGAGCCGTTTCCGCCGCTGCACGAGATCAACCCGCAGATTCCCGACGCATTCGATGAAGTCGTCGCGCTCGCTCTCGCGAAAGATCCGGCGAAACGCTACCAGCGCGGACGCGAGGTTGCCAATGCGCTGCGGGCCGTCGTGCGCGGCGAGCGTCCGGTCAAGCAGCACGAGCCGATGCTCGAAGAGCCGACGATGATCACACGCGACCACGACCGGCTGCCGACGATCGAGATTCCTTTTCCGCAGGCGAGCGCCGCGAGCGAGAATCCGCGGCCGGTGTTGCGCCCGAATGCACATGGCACTCTCGCGGCTGCTGGTGCGGCGGGCGCGATCCCGGCGGTTGTTCCGGCCGGGCCGGCAGCGGCGAAACCCCGGCGTCCGGCGCCGCGGCCGTCTGACCTCATGCGCAAGACGCTCGACGGCGTTCGCGCCATGCCGCTGTGGCGGCGCATCGTTCCGCCGGCGATCTTCTTCTCGATCATCGGCGTGCTCGTCATCGCGCTCGTGCTGGTGGTCGCGAATATCCGCATGAAACACGCGGCGACTCCTGTCGTGGATCGAGCGGCAGAGGCGCGCGTCGCGCGTGAGAAACAATTGCGGCTGCAGGGCAATCAACTGCTGCATCAGGGCCGCGTCAGTGACGCGTTCGTGAAATTCGATCAACTCGCCAAGATCGCGCCGAAGTCACCCTACGTCGCGAATCTGTTGTCGAAGCTCACCGAGATCCGCCAGCGCGAGGAGAGCGGCAAGCAGCAGGTCGCGCTCGCGAAACAGCGTTTCGACGAGGGCATGGTCTTCTTCAACAACAAACAGTTTCCGGAGGCGGTGAAGGCGTTCGAAGATGCATTTCACCTCGATCCCAATTCGGATGATGCCGCGAATTACCTGAAACTCGCCCAGCAGGAAGCTGACGAGGAAGCGCGACAGAAGGCCGCCGCGCGCCTGCTGCAGACGAGCACTGCGCAGCCGGTGGCGGGGCCCGTCGTCACGACGACGCGCGCGCGTACGCAACCTGTGCAGCCGGCCGGCCCGGCGCAGATGACGATGTACATGAACAGCCCGGTCGCCGACGGCTACATCCAGGTGAAGGTCGGCGCGGACATCATCGGCCACGAGAATCTGTGGCAGGAGACGGGACGATTTCTGCTGCGCCGGAAAGTGCCGCGCGAGGTCAACGTGACGAAAGAGATCACGCCCAAGACCGCCGATGTCGACATCTGGGTCGTCATTCCATCGCTGAGTGTGCAGGACCATCACACACTGCCGAAGGTGAATTTCGCTCCGGGAGTCGCGCACCGCCTGACGGTCGGTTTCAATCCGCAGACGAAGACGTTCAATTATCAGATGAATTGAGCGACGATCTTTTTGCAATGGTGCGTCGCGATGAGTTGTGGGTGCGCGGCACTCTCGACGAGTCGCGTGTGAGTCAGGGACAGGCGATCGCACGCGGGCGCGAGATCATCGCGCGCGATCGCATCGACGATCGCGATCTTGCCGGCAGATTGCGCAAGGACTGCGACGCCGGGATGGATCGTTTCCGGCGCGCGACAGCATCGCTCAAAGACGCTCGTGTCCGCGGGATCGTCACCGCCTCAAATTCGGAGCTCGAATCGACGATCACACTCACGATGGACGGCGTCTCGCTCGTCACGTCGCCAGACGATGTCGCGACAGACTACGCCGCACTCGCGCGCCTCCGCCTCCCCCCGACCGCCCCGCCGCCCTCACGCCCGCTGCCGATCGTGTGGCGCAACGGTTCGGCAGCAGTCCTGTTGCACGAGGCGATCGGTCACGCCGCCGAGCACGCGCACTCGGCGCTCGAGTGGCCGCGCTGGCTGGGGGCGCGCGACATCGCGCGCGATGGACGCGTCGCGGATCTGATCGAAGGCCAGCCGCCGGCCGCGATGCGGCGCGAGTCATTCCGCGACGTGCCGCTGCGCCGCATGACGCATCTGCATTTCGAGCAGACCGGCGCGCCGTTCGAATTGCCGGCCAACCACATCGAAGTGTTTCTGGTGAGCAGCGGCACGTACGAGCCGCTCACGCAGTCGATCTCGATCGACATCGCGGTCGCCGATCTCGTCACCGCGAAAAAGAGGGAGCGGATTCCGCCGTTTGTGGTGCGCGCCGCACGCAGCGAAGTCGCGCGGGCACTCATCGGAGCGACCGGCGATCCGATGCGTTATCCGGGCGTGATCTGCTCGCGCGAGGGACAGGAGCTTTACGTCGGTTCGCGTGCGCCCGTCATGCTGACCGCGGAGCTGGCGTGAGCGAGGTGTATCGGAAGTGGGGGAGGTCGGTGAGGCGCGAGGGCCGGCATCTCGTCATGGTCGACGAGGCTGGAGAAGCGATCGAAGCCGAAGGAGTCTTTCGCACGCGTGCGCTCGGTGAGGATGTCGGCCTTCAGGCTCCTGACACCGCCGCGGTCGAGGAAGCGGCGCGCGAGATCGAGTCGATCGTGGCGCCTCCGATGTCGATCGAGCGGCTGCTCGTCAGCGAGGGCATAGTCCGTCATCAATTGGGCGATCGCACGTGGAGCGACACTGCGCGTCGCGTTCACATTTCGGTTGCGCACGGCCCGCTGCGCGCAATTTTCGATTTCGCAGAATTTCGATTCGACACTCTGCGAAGCGGAGTCGCTGCGCTCGCTCGTGCTGGAAAAGAGCGCAAGCCGCCGAAAAGGATCCGGCTCGCGGAACATGTCGGCGCTGCGCTGCTGGGCTTCGCGCCGGTTGCGAAACTGCAATCGGCGGCTGCGCACGATGGGAAGGGAGACGCGATCATCGAGCAGCCGGCGGTGCACGAGCCGCCCAACTGGTTTCGTCCCAGCTACCGCATTCGGCCGCGCCGGGCGTGGTTCCATCTGCGCGTCGTGCCATTCGGCGTCGTGGAAAACGATCTTCCGGAAGCGGTAGCGCTGCTCGCCCCCGTCTCGCCGCGCGAGCTTCGCGTTCTCTGCGTCGAGAGGCGTGCGGTCTACCCGACGACGATTCCGTTGCGGCCCATCAACGCCGCGAAACCGACGGCGACCTGGTACCCATACGGTGCCGGCGCGTTCGGCGCGGAACTGATACTTTAGAATCGACAGCAATGCCGACCAACATCAAGCAGATCGAGTTCCTCGCGCGGGCGATCGTGAATCGCCTGGAGGACCGCGGGCTCGTCGAATTCGGCGACGCGGAGATCGGCATCCAGATCGTCACGCGCACGCTCGAAGACAACTTCCGGGCGTACGATTCCATCGAGATCGAAGCGCGCGGCCGGCTCGTGAAGACGATCGGCGAGCGCGAACCGTCGGACAGCGAAGTCGCTGACGAAATGGCGCGAGTGGCGACCGAACGGAATTTCGTGTTGTGAATACCGAAGAGCTGGAACGGCGCAAACGCGAGAGTGAGTTGGGCGGAGGCGAAGCCCGCATCCAGCGCCAGCACAACGAAGGCAAGCTGACCGCGCGCGAGCGCGTGACCCTGCTATTTGATCCCGGATCGTTTCAGGAGCTCGACCAGCTCGTCGTCCATCGCAATACCGACTTCGGAATGGAGAAGCAGCGCGTGCCGGGCGACGGCGTCGTCACCGGCTACGGCACCGTGCAGGGGCGGCTGGTCTACGCGTTCGCGCAGGACTTCACCGTGTTTGGCGGTTCGCTCTCCGAAACGCACGCCGCGAAAGTCGTGAAGATCATGGATCTCGCGATGAAAAACGGCGCGCCGCTGATTGGACTCAACGACTCCGGCGGCGCCCGCATCCAGGAAGGCGTCGTATCCCTCGGCGGCTATGCCGACATTTTCCTGCGCAACACGCTCGCCAGCGGCGTCATCCCCCAGATCTCCGCGATCATGGGCCCGTGCGCGGGAGGCGCCGTTTATTCGCCGGCCATCACCGACTTCATCCTGATGGTCAAGCGCACGAGCTACATGTTCGTGACCGGACCGGACGTGATCAAGACGGTCACGCACGAGGAAGTCACAAAAGAAAAGTTAGGCGGAGCCGAGACGCACAATCAGATCTCCGGCGTGGCGCATTTCTCGGCCGATTCGGATGAGGACTGTCTCGCCACCATCCGAGAATTGTTATCGTTTATTCCATCTAATAATCTTGATGGTCCCCCGCGTATCGAGACGACCGACGACATCAACCGCGTCGACGTCCAGCTCGACACCTTCATCCCCGAGAGTCCGAATCAGCCTTACGAGATTCGCGATCTGATCAAGACGATCGCCGACGAGGGGCACTTTCTCGAGGTGCATCAGCATTTCGCGCGAAACCTCGTCGTCGGATTCATCCGTCTCAACGGCTCGACGGTCGGCGTGGTCGCAAATCAGCCGGCCTTTCTCGCGGGGGTGCTCGACATCAACGCTTCGCGCAAAGGTGCGCGCTTCGTCCGCTTCTGCGACGCGTTCAACATTCCGCTTCTCGTGCTCGAGGATGTGCCGGGATTTCTGCCCGGAACCGATCAGGAGTACGGCGGCATCATCGTCCACGGCGCGAAGCTCCTGTATGCGCTGGCCGAGGCGACGGTGCCGAAGATAACGGTGATAACGCGGAAGGCTTACGGCGGCGCGTACTGCGTGATGAACTCCAAGCACATTCGCGCCGATATGAACTTCGCTTATCCCACCGCCGAGATCGCGGTCATGGGGGCGGAAGGGGCGGTCAACATTCTCTATCGCGGCTCATTCGATCGCGAACAGAAGATCGCCGAGTACAAAGAGAAGTTCGCGAATCCATACATTGCCGCCGAGCGGGGCTACGTCGACGAGATCATCGAGCCGCGTTTTACGCGCCGGAAGGTGATCACGGCCTTCGCGATGCTCCGCAACAAGCGAGACAAGAACCCGCCCAAGAAGCATGGCAACATCCCGCTTTAGGCGTCAGGCGTCAGGCGTCAGGCGTCAGGCGTCAGGCGTCAGGCGTCAGGCGTCAGGCGTCGGGCGTCAGGCGTCAGACCCGTCCCGACGCCTGATACCCAACGCCCCCGACAACTGTCGTCACGCCGTCCCATGACACCGGTTGCTACACCGATTGTGTAGGCATATAGTCACCGGTCGTTTACAGCTCGGCAACAAACCGCGTTCCCCACGCGGGCCAAGGGGTCACGGAAAAAGGGTCGAAAGGAGAAGTGATGCGACGTCTTTTCTCGCTGATAGCGACTGCATTTCTCATTGTTCTGGCAGTGCCGATCTTCGCCCAGGAGCAGACGGCTTCAATCGAAGGGATGATCACCGATCAGACGGGAGCGGCGCTTCCTGGCGTGACCGTGGAAGCGGTCAGCCCGAACGGCCAGCGCTTTTCGACGCAGTCCGACAAAGAAGGTCACTATCGTTTCCCGTCAGTTCCGCCCGGCGTGTACACCGTCACCGGGACTTTGGCGGGATTGCAGACCGCAGTGCTGCGAAAGGTCGACGTGAACCTCGGCCAGTCAGCCAAGGCGGACCTGAGCCTGAGGACTCGCATGGCGGAACAGATCACGGTGACTGCCGAAGCGCCGATCGTGGATGTCACCTCAAGCGCGGCCGCCTCATCGATCCGCGTCGAAACGATCGAGAAGCTGCCGCGCGGCCGCGATTTCGCTTCCGTCGTCGTGCAAGCCGCGGCGGCGAATCAGAACAACCGAGCCGGCGGCATCATGATCGACGGCGCCTCTGGCGCTGAGAACCGCTACATCATGGATGGAGTCGACACCACCAATCCTCAAACCGGCGTGCAGGGAAAAACCCTGGCAACCGACTTCGTCGAAGAGGTACAGGTCAAATCGTCAGGCTACGCTGCTGAATTCGGCGGCGCGACCGGCGGAGTGATCAACGTCATCACGAAGTCCGGCACGAATGAATTCAAAGGAAGCGCCGGCGGCTACTACAACGACCGCTCGTGGGGCGGCGCCGTGCGTCCGACGCTCCAAACACAGCTCACCAACAGCACGGCCTTCGAACAGTTCATGCCACGGAAGGATAAGTTCACGGATGCTGAGCCGAGCTTCACTCTCGGCGGCCCGGTCTGGAAGGATCGGCTTTGGTTTTACGGCGGTTACAACCCGTGGATTCAGAAGACGACGCGCACCGTCGACTTTCTCAATAGCAATGGCAGCGTTCGGACGACGCAGTCCTTCGGCGAAAACTTCCGACGGCAGAATTACGTCGGTACGCTCTCCGGTAGCGGCGGATCGAAGCTGATCTACAGGGGAACGTACAACAGCAGCGGATACAAGGACAAAGGAACTCTTCCGCTCACCAGTGGCCGCGGCAGTGAAACCGCGAACTATGGCATCACGACGACCTTCACGAATTGGACCGGATCGGGTTACGCCGACTTCGTCGCGTCCCCGCAATGGTTCTTCTCGACGCGCGGCGGCCGTTTTTATCGAAACACACATGAAGATGGCGTCTCGACCGACATTCGTCTGATCTTCAACACCGGCTCACCCGGGGCGACGATCAACGGCGCACGCGTATTTCCTGAAATCCCGGACAATCTGATTCGCCCCTCCGGATTTAGCAACATTCCGACAAACAGCTCGGTGGGAAAAGACGCTTACACCACCGACAATTTCAACATCGACGGATCGTGGTTCCCCGAGTTCGCCGGCACGCACCGCGTCAAGGCCGGCGTCCAGATCAACAACATCAAGAACGAAGTCTTTCGCGGCGCTCAAAACTACAGTGCGTTCATCGACTGGAACGGCACCTGCGGGTTCTGCTCCACGCGCGGCAAGTATGGTTCAGCGGCTGTCTATGCCATCCGCACCGAAGGCAACGTGCAGAGCAAGAACACGGGCTTGTTCGTGCAGGACAGCTGGACGACGATGCAGGATCGCCTGACGTTGAACATCGGCGTTCGCACCGAGCAGGAGAGAGTTCCAGCGTACAACTTCGGTCAGGGAGTCAACGTGACCGGAAAGTATGCAATCCGGTTCGATTATCGGGACAAACTAGCCCCGCGTCTCGGTTTCGCTTACGACGTTCTCGGCAACGGCCGCACCAAGGCGTACGGCAGCTACGGCAAGTTCTATGACGTGACCAAGATGGAAATGCCGCGCGGCTCGTTCGGCGGAGACAAGTGGATTTACTGGCCGTTCAGCCTCGACACATTTGACTGGACGCAGTTGGACAAGTGTACGAACGTCACCAACAATCCCACGGTGCGTCCGTCGTGTCCCGGCATGACGCTGCAAGGCGGCGGCGTCGATCTACGGGGTCAGTCCAACAATGCCGAACATCCGTTGATCGATCCGAACCTCAAGCCGATGGAGCAGCGCGAAGTGGCTTTCGGCTTCCAGCAGGAGTTGACGCCGACGATGGCCGCTGGATTCCGCTACGTCAACAAGCATCTCGCTCGAGCCATTGAAGACGTCGGCGTTCACGTCTTTCTCGAGGGTGGCAGCGAGAGCGAGCAATTCTTCATCGCGAATCCGGGCGAAGGAGTGGCGACTACGATTCTCGCGGCGACCGGATGCACGACCTGTCCTGCGATGCCCAAAGCGAAACGCGATTACAACGGTTTTGAATTCGAGTTCACCAAGCGTTTCGTCAAGAACTGGTCGACGCATTTCAGCTATGTGTACAGCACGCTGAAGGGCAACTACTCCGGTCTCGCGAATTCCGATGAGTCAGCGGCGACCGGTAATGCGCGAACATCGCCGAACGTCAATCGTGTTTTCGACAGCCTCTTCATGCTCTATGACCAGACCGGCACTCGCCAGGTCGAAGGAAAGCTCGGCGGCGACCGTCCGCATCAGGCCAAGGCGCAGGTTGCCTATCAATTCCCGTTCGGCACGACCCTCGGAGTGAATGAGTACTACTACAGCGGCGTCTTGGGAACGACTGAGATGCGCTTCCAGGGCGCGCCCTTCTTCGCCTTCAATCGCGGCGATCTCGGCCGCACGCCGAACATCACGCAGACCGATCTCAACATCCAGCACGATCTCCATCTCGGCCGTTACGGCGTATCGATCGGCGCCATCGTGCTCAACCTGTTCGACCAGAAAGGCGTGATGAACGTCGACCCGCGCTGGAGCACCACCAGCATCCTGCTGCGCGATCTCTCCGCATGCGGCTCCGGCGATGTGTCAGTCGCTGCGTGTGGCCCATCCGCGAACACACCGGTCATTGGTGGAGCTACGTCCAGTGCGGCGCGCAACCTTGCGCAGGCCCAGGCGTTCTTCAAGGGCTTCGACGCCAAGCGGCAGCGCGACCGTCAGGTCGCCCTCGGCCTGATACCGAGTCCGTTATATAACCAGCCCAACGCTTATCAGGACCCGCGCGAAGTCCGCGTTTTCGTGAGATTGATCTTCTAATTCGTTTTCTGGGTAGTTTCGTAAAAAGGGCGGGACTTCGGTTCCGCCCTTTTGTTTGATTGATAATGGATGCGGTGCACCGCTTCTCTCTGCTCCTGATCATCACCGCGATTGCGTGTGCATCGCAGTCAGGTTCGCCGCTCGTGTCCATCAAACAACTGTCGGCGGTTGCTCCACTGCGCATCGCCGTCGAAGGCGGTTTGCCGGTGGAGTACGAGATCGAGATCACCAATCCGTTCGACCACTCGGTCACGCTGACCTCGATTGAAGTCGAGACCATCGGTGACTCGGGCGCGTACGCGATGAAGCGTGTACGGCATGCGTTCTCACAAGACATCGCGCCGCATGCGGTCGCTACGGTCGGCTTTCGCGCGTGGGTGCAAACACTTCTGGAAAGCGAGACCGGAGTCGTGGGTAGTCCGGTGTCGGTTCGCGGCATCGCCCGCTTCGATTCCACTGCCGGGAAAACGCAGACCGCATTCGCCGCGCGCGTGCAATGAGGCGCGCGGGACTGCTGGCGCTGCTGTTGCTGGCGTCTTGCAGCCGGCACGAGACGCAACATCCGAACGTTCTCCTCATCACGCTCGACACCTTCCGGGCCGACCGCATCGGCGCTTCGACGCCGAATCTGTCGCGGCTCGCGCGCAGCGGAATCTGGTATCGCCAGGCGGATTCGGCGGCGCCGCTCACGTTGCCGTCACATGCGACGATCCTTTCCGGTTTGTTGCCGCTGCATCACGGATTGCGCAATAACGGTGTCGGAAAGTTTCCGCAGCGCGACACGCTCGCAACGGTTTTCTCGAGTGCCGGCTATCGAACCGGCGCCTTCGTCAGTGCGTTCGTCCTCGATCGGCGGTTTGGATTGTCGCGAGGCTTCGATACCTACGACGATGCGATTGCGCGCGATCCGAACGACACGTCGACGACGTTCGACGCAGAACGCCGAGGCGCGGACACTGTCGATCGCGCACTTGCATGGTTGCTGCGCCCCGACTCGCGCCCATGGTTCGCGTGGATTCATCTGTACGACGCCCACGCGCCGTACGCCCCTCCATCTCCATTTCCGCAAACGTACGATGGCGAAGTTGCATACGTCGATGCGCAGGCAGGCCGCATTCTGAATGCCATCGATCGCTCGAAAACGATCGTGGTCGTCGTCGGCGATCACGGCGAATCACTCGGCGAGCACGACGAGTTAACGCACGGCTTGCTCGTTTACGAATCGACGCTGCATGTTCCGCTGATCGTTGCCGCTACGAAGGGCCATGCGCGCGAAGACAACCAGCCGATTGGCACCGCCGCAATTGCATCGATGCTCGCCGAGCTCGCCGGCGTTCCGTTCACGCAGCATGATCGCGAGATCTATTCCGAATCGGAGTACGCGAAGAGCTTCGGATGGAGCGGACTGACTGCGATCCGAAACGGCAACATCAAATTGATCCGCGGCGCGACTTCGGAGATGTTCGATCTGAGCCGCGATCCGAACGAGACGACCAACATCATCAATGATCAGCGGCGGCTATACGGCGAGCTCGCACGAAGACTCGACACGCTCGCGACGACGGCGACCGCATCGACAGGCACCGTCGATGAGGAGACCCGCGCGAAGCTCGCGAGCCTCGGCTACATCGCTCCCCGAAACGCGAAGCCCTCCAATCGCGATCCTCGGGCGATGGCTCCGCTTTTTCGGCGATACGAAGAAGCGCAGGCGGAGAATTCGATCCGCGATCTCGAACAGATCGTGGCCGCGGATCCGGCGAATCCCGTCTTCCGATCGACACTCGCGCGCGCACACAAACTCGCCGGCTCGCTCGATCGTGCGATTGCGCTCTATCGCGAAGCAGTTGCCATCGCGCCCGCCGATCCCGACGGCTGGTACAACCTCGCCACGGCGCTGGAAGAGATCGGTCGCGCCGATGAGGCGAAGAAGGTCGCGACGGAAGGAGTCCGACTCGATCCCAATCGCCCCGACGCGCACAACGTACTCGGCGTCGCGCTGATCGAAACTGGCGATGCGACCGGTGCGGAGTCCGAATTTCGAAGAGCGATCGCCCGCGATCCGCGCAACGCACGCGCGTACAACAACCTCGGCAACGTCTTGCGGATGACCGGCCGACTTCGCGACGCGGACGCTGCGTATCACAAAGCGCTGGAAATCACCCCGAACTATGCCGACTCGCTCAATGGTCTCGGCGTCATCGCAGTGCAGGATGGCCGGACCCCCGAAGCAATCGATTTTTTTGACAAGGCGCTCGCCATCGCTCCCGATTTTTATGAAGCGCAGCTCAACCGCGCAATCGCGCTCCAGGTTTCTGGAAATGTCGCTGCCGCCCGAGCTGAATTGCAGCGCCTTATCGCGCGCCTGCCGAGGGGACACCGGTCAGACACTCAGCGCGATGCGGCGCGGACTCTGCTGTCCCGACTACCCCGCGCGCGCTGACTTGGTCTATAGTCCGGCTCAATTTCGGATCCGTAAGGAGGTCCATTTTTATGAAGAGACCAATCTCTCTCGTTGTACTCGCTCTACTTCTACTTCTGGCCGCATCAGCGGCATTCGCTCAGACCGGCGGTGCTTCGCTCGGCGGCCGCGTCACCGACGAATCGGGCGGTGCATTGCCCGGTGTGACGGTGACGGCGACCAACACCGCCACGGGATTCAATCGCTCTACGGTCACCGCCAGCGACGGGTCCTATCGTTTCCCTTCGTTACCGGTCGGGACCTACTCGGTCAACGCCGATCTCTCCGGCTTCGCGTCGGTCACGACGCGCAATGTGGAGCTTAACGTCTCGCAGGACCGTGAGCTGAACGTCACGCTGAAACAGGCAGCCGTGAAGGAGCAGATCACTGTCACGGCATCGTCTCCACTGGTCGAAACGACGCCTGCGGTCAGCACAGTCGTCAGCCAGCGCGAGATTCAGAATCTGCCGCTCAACGGACGGCAGTTCGCGAACCTGGGATCACTCGCACCCGGAACGACACTTTCAGTCAATTCCGATCCGACCAAGCCCGGCCAGATGACGATCGCGCTGAACGGCGGCAGCGGCCGCAACGTGAACTTCGTCATTGACGGTGGCGACAACACCGACGACACGATCGGCGGCGCGTTGCAAAACTTCAATATCGAAGCGGTGCAGGAATTCAACATTCAGACGCAGGCGTACAAAGCGGAATTCGGACGCACCACCGGCGGCGTGCTGACAGTCGTCACGAAAACCGGCACGAACAACTTCGAGGGAAGCGCTTACGAGTTCTTTCGCGATAAGAGCCTCAACTCGGAATCCGAAAGCGAGAAGCGCGGCGGCGGCGGCAAGTCACCGTATAAACGCAATCAGTACGGAGGCTCGTTCGGCGGTCCGATCATCAAGGATCGCGCGCACTTCTTCGTCACCGGCGAACGGACGGAGCGGGCGACGAACTACATCGTCCAGACCAATGGGATTTATCCGAACTTCGATGGCAAAGCGATTCCGACACCGTTCAAGGACAATCTTCTGACCGCGAAGGCGAGCGCTGACTTCACTGCTAAGCAGTTCCTGCAAGTGCGGTACGGAATGCAGAGGAATTCAGACAAATACGGTGCAAGTCCGGTCATCCTGCCAAGCGCTCTCGGCACAATCACGAACAGCTACCACTCATTTCTGGCCGGACACACGTGGCAGGTGAGCTCGGACAAGTTGAACGAGTTCCTGTTCCAGGACACGCACTTCAAGAACTCGATCTCTGCAGATTCAAACGACCCAACCATCATCTATCTCTCCGGTGTGTCGATCGGGCAGAGCATCAATGCGCCGCAGTCGACTGTTCAGGTGAAGCGCCAATTCAAAGACGACTTTTCATGGTCGCAGAGCTTCGGCGCGATGCGTAACGACTTCAAGGTCGGCGCGAATTATATCGATGAGCCGATCCTCGGCGGTGACTTCACGGTCGGCACGAACGGACAGTACACGCTCATCGGCAACACTCAGGGATCACCGGTGGGTGACATCACAATTTACGGCGGCTTCTTCGGCAACAAGACGCCGGTCAAGCAGTACAACTATTACGCGCAGGACGACATCTCGGTCAATAGAAACCTCACCATCAATGCCGGCCTGCGTTACGACCTCTGGAAGGGTTTCGATCTCGACCAGCACACGAACCCGATCTGGCAGACGCTTTCCACGCAGACGAAATACAACGAGAGCTATCTCCAGCCGTTCAAGAACGGCGGCGGCGGGAAACTGAAAAATGACACGAACAACTGGGGCCCGCGCATCGGCTTCTCGTACGACCTGCACGCCGATTCGAAGAACATTATTCGCGGGGGTTACGGCCGCTATTACGACTTCCCGTACACGAACGCCACGATTCTTTTCCCCGCTGCGGCAGTGCAGTCGAATTACGGAGTCATTTATAACAATAGCGATCCCCGCGGGATTAAGAACGCGAACGGCACCTTCTTCCAGATTGGTCAGCCGCTGCCGCCGAACCAACTACCCGGCGCCGCTATCCCGCCGCCGAATGAAGTCGCTTCTCCCACGCTCGCCACTCCGTACTCCGATCAGTTCTCCCTCGGATACTCGTGGCAGGTCAATCCGTGGCTCGGTCTGAACGTTGACGGATCGCACATCAGCTATAAGGACATTCCTTTCCGCTTCCGTGCGAATCCAACCGACCCGTCGACCGGCAAACGGCGCTTTCCTGCCTTCGGCAACTTCCGTCTCTGGATGGGCAATGGTTTCGCGAAATACAACGGCGTGAACATCGGCGGACACGCGCGCCTTGGCGACCGATTCGAACTGCAGGGCTTCTACACGCTATCGCACGCGACCGGCAACATTCTCGCGGGCGCTGACGAGTTCCGCATTACGGCTGCAGGCTATCAGCCCGACCTGAGGACGGTGCGCGATCAGAGCGTGAATCCATACGATCCCAACTGCAGCGCCTGCACCGGTCCACTTGATACCGATGCTCGCCATCGCGTGACGCTGAGCGGCCTGTATCGGGCTCCGTACGGCATCAATCTCTCAGGAATTCTGCGTTACCACTCGGCAACGCCGTACACCGATTGGGCCGGCACTGACCTCAACGGCGACAAGTTCAACTTCGATCTGCCGCCGGGCGTGAGCCACGTGAACTCGCTGCGGGGCTCCTCGTTTTCCCAGTTGGATGTGCGCGCCGGGAAGGCGTTCAAGTTCTTCGGCAACTATGGAGTGGAGCTCATCGGCGAAGTGTTCAACCTCTTTAATTCGAAGAACGAGGCTGGTTTCAGTGGCAATCGTCTCTCGACGGCGACGTATCGGCAACCCAAGTTCTTCGCCGGCGATCCGGGGCAGGGCGAGCAGCGTCTTGCTCAGCTCGGTTTGCGCGTCACGTTCTAGTCAAGTTCCCAGCGTTTCGTATTCGAAGGGCGCCCCAATGGGCGCCCTTTTTGCCATCATCGAACGCCCGGGTTCGTCGACCAATCGCTACCGCGTTTGATTCCGCCAGCTCGAACTTCGAGTCGCTCGGCTATCGCGCATCGCACGGCGACGACAGCCGCTACACCACATTCGCGTTTTATCGCGTCGTCGTGGCGGTACGGTATCGTTTGACCGAGGCGTTCGGGATCGCGCGGCAGGTGGTGAGGTTCTAACGGCGGTAGAATTCGCGGTACGCCAGGGGGTTCCATGCGTACTTTAGCCATCGCCACCATTGCCGCGGTAGTCGGATCCGCGGCCGCACAAAATGTCGGTCAGCTTCCGCCGCTGACGGCGCAGGTCGAGGTTCACGTCGTGAACGTCGATGCGACAGTGACAGACGCAAAGGGCAATCCGGTTCTCGACCTGACCAAAGACGATTTCCAGATCTTCGAAGACGGTGTGCTGCAGAAGATCACGAACTTCGCGGTGATCAAAAACATATCGCTGACACCCGGGAAGACCGCCGCTGCGAGCCCCACGCCGGCCGATCAGGTCCGCCGCGTCCTTCTCATTATCGACAACAACTATCTCGAGAATCTCGATCGCGATCACGCGCTCGAGACCGTCGGGAAGTATCTGGATAGCTCGTTCAACGGCGAATGGGCGGTGGCGGCGATCGGCCACAACGTGGAGCTCGTGCAGCCGTTCACGCCCGACAAATCGCTGGTTCGCGCCGCAATCACCAAAGTTCGGCACATGCCTACGCTGGCGTCGCATCACGAAGCGGACCGGTCGCTTCTGTCGGACCGCACACGCCGGACGCTCGACTTCATTGCTCCCTACGATTACAGCGAAACCGTTCGTTTCGGCTCGCGCGAACAGACGTTCCGCAATCTTCTGACCATGCAGAACACGGCGCGCGCAGTCGTCGATACGGCACGTGCGTATTCGGCTGAAGACGGAAAGAAATTCATCATCCTGCTGACCGGCGGCGTCGAGTCGAACACCAGCTACACCGCTTTCGACAAGAAAGAGGATGTCGAGTTGAAAGAGTTGAAGCAGGAGATGGCCAGGGTCTCCGACGAAATGGTCCGTGAAGCCAATGCCGCGAACTTCACAGTGCACGTCATCAATGCGCGCACCCGCGGCATGAGCGCACCGCAGCATGATGTGAAGAACCGATCCTCCGGCATCGACCTTTCGCCCGACGCTCTGCTGCGCGGTGCGGGCGGGGATCCGATCGATGTCGCCGACCTCGATTCCGTCCCTCTATCGATCGCCCTCGGCACAGGCGGAATGTATCTGCCTTCATCGGATATCGGCGCGTCGATGCAGCGCATCGATACGGCGACCTCGAACTTTTATTCACTCGGCTATTCCCCCAGCCACAACGGAGACCGCCGGTACCATCACATCAAAGTACGCGTGAATCGGCCTTCGGTGCGCATCGCGAACCGCGTCGGCTATTACGACCAGACAGCGGACGATCGCCTCGAAGCGATGCTTCGCGTGCGCATGACGTTCGACCGCGGCTTCGGCTCACTGCCCGTGAAGGTGCGGCTCGGCCAGGCCGATGAAACCGATCGTGGACTCGTTCTTCCCGTCACGACCGCGCTTCCTCTCGCGCGGCTCACAGTGGTGCCGCAGGATGAACACTTCGTCGGTCGCGTGCACGTCTACTGCTCGGTGTTCGACGAGAACGGCCGGAATGTCGGTTTCCATCATCAGACACAGGAAGTCTCCGTCGGCACCCAGGAGCTTTCGGGCAGCGGCGACTTCCGCTACACCATGCGCGTTCACCTCCAAAAGGGCGCGTTCACGATCGTGATCACGCTTCGCGACGAGCTGTCCAACGAGATCGGCAGCGCGAGCGAAGCGATACGTCTCTAATCGATCCATGCGAACTTTCCTCGGTTTCTTCACTTTGGTAATTGCCGCTCCGCTGCTGGCGCAGTCATCCGCGAAAATCGACGTCAGGGTCATCAACGTCGATGTATCGGCCATCGATGCCGATGGCAAGCCGGTCAGCGATCTCACTCGCGACGACTTCGACGTGCTGGAAGACAATCAGCCGCAGAAAATCACGAATCTCATGGTGATGAGTCGCGCGGTGCAGGCTTCCGCGGAACCGCGAACCGGAGCGAGTCTCCAGTTGCGCCGCCGCGTGATCTTGCTGGTCGATAACAACTACATCGACAAAACGGATCGCGACACCGCATTGCGCACGGTCGACGAATTTGTCGACGGCACATTCGACGGCAGCTACGAATGGGCTCTCGGGATGATCGGTCAGCAGCTCGAGATCGTGCAGCCATTCACGGCCGACAAGAAAGCGATTCACGACGCGGTCGGAAAGATCCGGAAATCGGCGACGACGTCCTTTCGCGATCAGATGGACCGGTCGACGCTCGATGACTCGCTCTTCCAGCAGCGAGGACTGGATGTGACTGCCAGTTTCGAGTCCCGCGAGCGCACGACGCGTAACGGGCGCTCGCTCGCCAACACCGCGCGGGGCCTGATCGATGCAACCCATGTATTCGCCGCCACCGAAGGCAAGAAACTGGCGGTGCTGCTCACCGGTTCGATGGACCTTCATACCGACTACAACACGTTCGACCGAGGGTCGGATCGCGAGCTGCAGGACACGAAAACGGCGAATGCCAGGATGATCGATGCGATCGTGCGCGAAGCGAATGCTGCGAACATGAGCATCCATGTCGTGCGCGTCGCGCCGCATCAGAACGCCGCTCCGCAGCATGACGTGGAGAACCATTCGTCCGGCAAAGGAGTGGAAGGAGTCAACATCACCGGCGAGAGCGACATCCGCGACACTTCGTCCGGCTTCACGATCGCTGCGGGGACCGGCGGACTTTTTTTCACCTCGAACTCGGTCCGCCAGTCGTTCGACGCCATCGATTCCGCCGCCGGCTCCTTTTATCTCCTCGGATACGAACCGGCTCACGGTGAAGACCGGCAATACCACCGCATCACCGTTCATGTGAAGCGGCCGGGCCTTCGACTCATTCATCGCCAGGGTTACCTCGATCTGCCCGCCGATGAACGTCTCGAGCAGCTGCTTCGGCTGCGGATTTCGATCCTGCAGCCTGCTTCGGAGTTGCCGGTGACGATGAACGTCAGCGATCTCAAACTCGATGGCAAGCCGGCGGTCGCGATACTGGGCGCCGTGCCGATGACCAGGATCACACTGCTGCCGAAGGAGGGGCGCTACGTCGGCCGCGTTCATGTCTATCTCGCGATCTTCGACGCCCACGGAAGTAACGTCGGCTTTCATCACAAGGTCCAGGATTTGTCGATGTCGTCCGCGGAGCACGACCTGGCCTTAGCCGATGCATTCCGCTACAAGATGAATGTCCGCCTTGACCGCGGAGACTTCACGGTCGCGATGACGATGCGCGACGATCTGTCGAGCGAGATCGGGACCGCGGTTCAAAAGGTGCGGTTCTAGCGCGGGACGGGAATCGTCGGATCGAGTTGCCGCGCGCGCGCAAAACTGTCGCGCGCACCTGCCGCATCGCCGATGCACATCTGCGCGAAGCCGGCTGAGGCCCACGCAATCGGCGCGTTCGGTTTCGATTGTTCCGCCATTCGAAAATCTTCGAGCGCTCCCGCGCAGTCATGCCGATCCATTCGGTACCGCCCGCGGAACAGTCGCAGGTCCGCGGTGGCCGGCGAGATTGCAATGGCTTGATCCAGAAGCCGAAGGCTGCGATCCGCAAGAGAGGCGCGCTGATATGCGATGGCGCGGCTGATCGCGTAGCGCGCGGCGTCTGTCATTCCGTTTTGCAGAGCGCCGATGAGGAGGGCATCGGAGCGGTCGAGATCGCGTTTCGCGTCGTAGAGCGTCTCGCTCAGATTCCACATCGCGGAGGCGTAATGCGGATCGATCGCGATGGCGCGCTCGAACGCGGCGATGGCCGCCTCGATGCGGTGTTCGTTACGTTCGATCAGACCTGCGTTGTTGTACGCGCCGGCCGTCTTCGTGTCATTTTGCTGAATGGCCGATCGCGTCGATTCGTTCGATCCGATGTACCCGAGAGCGCGAAGTTTCGCGACGTCTTCCTCGCTCGATCGATTCGTCGAGGGCGCGGGCGGCGGTATCGCGGGCTGGAAGTAACGCGCGTAGTCGAGCGCCGGCATTCCCGTCACGGTCAGCAGGATTTGACAGATGTCCCGGATGCCTTTCGGATTTGCCACGAGTCGCGGTTCCGAGATCACGAAGATGCCTGCGTTGCGATGCCACTTCGCCGCGGTTGCGGTCGCGGTGCTCGAGATCTCCGCCGGCCGTCCTTCCTTCCAGCGAAATCCGTGGTCCGAGGCGATGACGATGACCGCGTGGGCCCGTTCGGCTATGGCAACGTACTCGCCAAGAATCGTGTCGATATATCGGAAATATTTTTCAGGGACATTATTGAAGCGCTCATAGTCCGATTGCGTTACTTGCGGCTGTTTCGGCGGCGCGAACGGCGCGAACACGTGTCCGATCGTGTCGGTACCCTGAAAATACACAATCGTCAGATCGGGTAACCGCGCGCGGCTCCTGCCAAGGTAATCGAGCGAGAGCCGCCGGTAGATTTCCGTCTCCACCAGAATGCGCCGAAGCGCCGCCGCGGGCTGGGCGTAGGGATTTGTCGTTTTGGAAATCGTGTCAAATTCGGCATCGGAAAGCGACGGCAGGTACTCGCGGAGCTTTGCCGGTCCGATTTCCCGCTCCGCTGCCGCGACGTGCTCCTCCGCCCACCGTTGTCGCTGCGGCGGATAAACGACGCCGGCCGGCCGCCGAACGTCGGTGTAGAGAAATGTGAACAGGCGATCGGAAACGTTGACCGCGTGCACCGGTTCCGCGGCGTACGTTGCCCACAGACCGAAAACCGCCGCCTGCTTCCCGCCGTCCGTGAGCATGTTCCAGATCGCGGGAGCGCGCCGCTCATCGCTGGTGATCGGCTCCTTCTCGTGCGTGTAGGGATTGAACCGGACGAAATCGAGGATCTGATGTCGCAGCGGACCGACGCCCGTCATCATCGTCGTCCAGACCAGCGGGGAGAGCGGAGGATGCTCAGTCTCCAGTGGTCCGGCTGCTCCCGTCGTCACCAGGCGTTTGAGATTCGGCATCGCACCGGAGGCCATGTAGTCGTCGAGTAACTGCCAGTCCGCTCCGTCGAGACCGATGAAGATCACCGGCCGCGCTGCGTGCGTCGCCTTCGAAACCTCGGCAACAGACCGCAATCGCTCGAATCCGGACGGAAGATCGATGCGAGCAGAAACGCTGGTCGCGATGCCGTGGAGCTCCTTCTCGATTCTTTCTGCGATCCGATCGCTCGTCTCTCGGCGTCTGTCGATGAGATCCATTGCCCCAAACCGCGAAGCTGCCATTGCCGCGACAGCGCCAACGTGTTTTTCGAGTGATGTACACCAGTCGCCAGCCGGCCAATCCGCGAGGATCATTGACGGCGGCGCGTAGCCAAAACGGATATGGATTCCGAATTCGTCATTCGTCGATGAGACGACCGGTTCGTCCGCTTCGAAACTGAGGCGATCAGCGCCGAGTGTCTTGACGCGACAGGAGGTCGAACCGAGGGGGCGAATGTAGACCGGCGTCCAGAGCGTGATTACGCGCCGTCCGCTGCGAAAAACAGTCGCTGTTCCGGATGGCTGAACTCGAAAGAGCAGCGCGGCCAGTCCGATGACGACCAGCGCACTGAAGAAGAGAGCGAGTTTTCGCATCAAAAACTGAGGGCCCCGTGCGGGGCCCTCAGGATACAACGCGCTGCGATATGAATTAGAACGAGAAGCGTGCGCCCAGACGAATGCTGCGCTGAGCGCCGAAAGCGGATCCCTTCTTCAGGAAGTCGGGATTCGTTGCCGTTGCCCTTGGATTTGCAATCGATCCGATCGGATTCGTCGTGCCCGGAACGTTCAGCAGGCCGCCGTCGCCGTTGCAAATGGCGCTCGGGATGCCGGAGCAGAGCGGATCAGAGCTCAGGTTATACCGCTGGTCGAGCGTTGTCTTCGCCTGACGATTGAAGATGCTGAACACGTCGAGCAGCAGGTGGAGACGATTGCCCGCGAGGGGAACCGGAAATCCGAAGTGAAGATCGGCGTCGTAGTCCGCCGGGCCACGGCCCAGCGCGCCACGCGGCGTCAGGTAGTACTCGTAGTTGCGATAGCTGCCGGCATAACCGTAAGCGGTCAGCGGCGTGCCCGAGTAGTAGTGCGACGCGACGCCGAGCTCGAGGCCTTTGGCCATTCCGCTCGGAAGCGTGTAGCTGCCGAAGAACTTCAGCATGTGTGTGCGGTCGTTGCTCAGCCGTCCGCCGCCGCTGTTGTTCACTTCGAAGTCGGCGTAGTCATACGCCGAGTTGATGTTCGGATCGAGCTGGCCGGTCGACGACTGGAACGTGCCGTCATAGTTGCCGGTCAGGCGCGACCACGTGTAGCTGGTGAAGAATTGATAGTTGTTGCTGAAGCGCTTGGTGGCATGCAGCTCGACGCCTTTGTAACGGCGTGTCGCTTTCGGAGCTGGGACTTGCTCTCCGCTGACGAGATAGCCAGTCGTGGCGCCAATGCCGGAGCCCGGGTTGGCGATCAGGTACTCGCCGGTGGCGGGGTCGGACAGCATGTCTTCGATCACTCGGCCGAGGTTTCGATACGTGCCTTTGATTCCGACCGCGAGGTTGGATGCGATCTCGTAGTCGTAACCGAGCAGGTATTCGTCGATGTATTGCGCTTTCAGATTCGGATCGACCGGTGTGACGAACGCGCCGAGAATGCGCGACTGCGTCTTGGTCGCCGAGAACGCGGGAGCTGCCGGATTTGGCGTCAGGTTGCGTGACGTCGGGCTGAGATTAGCAACGTCGAGCGACAGTTCGCCGCCGAACGAACGGATGTTGATATCCATCGGCATCGTCTCGTAGAAACGGCCGAAGTTCGCGTAGGCCTTGCTGCGTCCGTTGTTGGCCGGATCCCAGATTGCGCCGAGACGCGGTGCCCAGTTGTTCTTCAGGTTGATGATCCACGCGCCGAAGCGGTCGCCGACTCTCTGCTGCTCATAGCGAACGCCGACGTTCAGCGTGAGATTCGAGAATGTCTTCCACGAGTCCTGCACGTACCACGCAGTATTCTCCGTCTTCGGCGTCACCGTGAGCGGATTCGCGATCGCGGCCTGCCACGTGGAGGGGTCGGAGCGCTTGAATCCGGATACCTGATCATTCAGAAATACCTCATGAATGTAGTAATCCTGTCCCGCCGGGCATGAGTTGTTCACGCGGGCAACTCGGCAGAGTCTGCGGACCCAATCGCCACCGCCGTAGAAGCGGTCAATCTGTGACTCGAGTTTTTCCTGGTCTCCACCCAACTTGAAGGTGTGGTTCCCCAGGAAGGCGCTGATGTCGAGTTTGCCGACGTTACGTTTGTATTTCGCATTGGAGAATGCGCCGAAGCCGCCGCTTCTCACGGTCGGAACGTGGGTCTGATCCTGAAGTAGCGAAGTCGTCGTTCCCTCGCCGGTGAGAATGCTTTTTTCCTTGTGCGTGCCGAGCGATGCGTTGACATTCCATCGCGTGCCGAACACGCCGGAGTAACGTCCGACGGCGTCAGTGCCACCGGTCTTGTTGGCCCCCAGAAATGTGCTCGGAGGACCCGCAATGGTGCGCTGCGCGCCGTCTGTCGTCGACGGATCGCCGAAGATCGATGCGCTGAGCTGATGGTTCGAGGTGAGTGCAAAGCTCAGTTTTCCTGCGTACAGGTCGCGTGTCAGACCAGTCGGAATCTGGCCGCCGACCGGAACGCTGAAGCCCGGGACGTCGAGCGGTGTATTGATGCGAATGCTCTGATCGGTCTGTTTGACGCGGTCATAGGCACCGAAGAACCACAGGCGATCCTTCATGATGTATCCGCCGAGGTTCGCGCCGAAATCGTACTGTTGGCTCGTATCGGTGATCGTCGTGCTGGTTGCCGGACTCTGAGCCGCGGTCTTGTTGGCGGCCAGAAGGCTGCCTCCCGCTTTGTATCCGAAAGCGTCGCCGTGGAATTCGTTCGAACCGCTCTTGGTGACGGCGTTGATGATGCCGCCGGTGCTCCGGCCGTATTCGGCCCCAAGACCGCCGGTGATCACCTCGGTCTCCTGAATGAACTCGACGTTGAGCCGCTTGCCCTGAAGGCCGGTCTCAACGCCGGTGGTGTTCAGGCCGTCGATGACGTACTCGTTCTCGGCGCCCGAGCTCCCGTAGACTGAGACGCTGCCGGCCCCCGCGCCGGTCTGCTCGACTGCGGTTCCGGGGGCGACCTGTGATGCCGCAACGAAGTTACGCGCGATCGGAAGTGTCCGCATCGTCTCTGAGGTCACGTTCGCGCCGCTGGCGTTCGACGTAACGTCGACGACCGGCGCAGCGCCCGTGACGGTGATCGTCTCCGACGCTGCTGGGCTCATTGCGACGTCGAGAGTGACTGTGCGGCCAATACCGACAGCGACGTTCTGCTGCTTAACGGTGTTGAAGCCGGACAGGTTCGCCGTCACGGCATAGTTGCCCGACGGCAGCAGGGTGAAACGGAAGTTTCCCCCCGCGTCAGTAACATCCGTGCGAACGCCCTGTAGATTCGGCGAACGCAATTCGACAGTCACGCCAGGAAGCGGGGTACCCGCCTGGCTGACCTTACCCGTGATCGCTCCCGTCTCGGCCGTCTGCGCAAAGGCAGCGGTCACGAGAAAAAAGCTGAGCACGAGCAGGAGTGCGACATGGAACGTTCTACTGTTCATTTCGTCATTTCTCCTACCTTGATTTCTATTGAGCCAGTTTCTAAAAAGAAAGTTTCTGAAAAGGAACTCAGGTTTTTGAGGGAGCACCTCCTCGTAATCGATCAATTGTCCGCTGGGGGCTGCACACGGGCTGCCGACCGTGGCTGTGTCTCTGCTGGCGGCGAACCTTACTAATTTTCAGGACTTAGCACAACTTGAGGCGCCCGCCGGACAAGTGTCCATTCAAAATCCCGAAGTTTACGTTCGTCCGGTCGTTGCGAGTTCGTGACGGGATGCAGGCAAAAACATTAGAATTGTTCAAGAAAACGTTAGCCGTTAGCCGTTAGCCGTAGAGCGCGTGCCAAACGGCCAACGGGCTAACGGCCAACGGCCAACGGGCTACGGCCACCCGCGGAATAACCGTCAGCAAATCCACGGTTTACCCAGGTTCGCACGTCTTTTTCGGAGGGTTCGTCGTGTTTGCCATCATTCGTACCGGCGGAAAGCAATATCGCGTCACTGAGGGTGAGCGTCTCGTCGTCGAGCGTGACGTCCTCGGCAACGCCGACAAGGACAAAGTCACCTTCAACGATGTGCTGTGGATCGGCGGCGACAAGCCCAAGTTCGGATCCCCGACCGTCAGTGGCGCCAGCGTCGTGGCCACGGTCGTCCGGGAATCGCGCGGCAGCAAAATCGTTGTTTTCAGGAAGAAACGCCGCAAGAATCACACGAAGCGGAAGCACGGCCACCGTCAGGGCATGGTCGAGCTCCGAATCGACTCGATCAAGGGGTAAGCCATGGCTCACAAAAAAGGACAGGGTTCATCGCGCAACGGACGCGATTCGCAGCCCAAGATGCTCGGAGTCAAGCGCTTCGCCGGACAATTCGTCACCGGCGGATCGATCCTCGTCCGTCAGCGCGGAACGCGCTTTTACCCGGGCAAGAACGTCGGCATCGGCCGGGATCACACGCTGTACGCGAAGGTCGACGGAATCGTGAGCTTCCAGGACAAAGGCGCTCGCGGCCGTTTCATCACGATCACGCCCGCCGAATAATGGCGCTGGCAATCTCCTAGCAATTCCGGCAGTTAATGTTCATCGATCAGGCGACCATCCGCGTCAAAGCCGGCGACGGCGGGAGTGGGTGCGTGGCCTTTCGCCGCGAAAAGTACGTTCCCAAGGGCGGCCCATCGGGCGGCGATGGCGGCGGCGGTGGCTCGGTGTACGTTGTCGCCACGCGACGCCTCAATACTCTTTATCACCTTCAGTTTCGGCGCGAATGGCGCGCTGGACGCGGCCAGCACGGGATGGGCTCCAACTGTTCCGGCTTCGCGGGCGATGATGCTGTCATCGAGCTGCCGGTTGGCTCAGTCGTTCGAGACAAGGAGAACAGCGCAGTGCTCGCCGATCTGACAACCGAGGGGGAGCGCGTGCTCGTCGCGAAGGGCGGGCGGGGTGGGCAGGGCAACCAGCACTTCGCAACCGCGACGCGGCAGACGCCGCGCTTCGCGCAGCCGGGAGAAGCAGGCGAAGAACGCCAGCTCTTCATTGAATTGAAGCTCGTCGCCGACGTCGGAATCGTCGGCCTTCCCAATGCCGGAAAATCGACGTTGATCTCCGTGATCAGCGCGGCCAAACCAAAAATCGCCGACTATCCGTTCACGACGCTCGTGCCGAATCTCGGAGTCGTCAAAGCGGACGACGATTACACGTTCGTGGTCTCCGACGTCCCGGGCCTCATCGAAGGCGCCCACGAAGGCCACGGCCTCGGCCACGAATTTCTCCGGCACGTCGAGCGCTGTTCACTCCTTCTCCACCTCGTCGATCTGTCCACCAACGATCACCCCGACCAGGACGCCGAAGTCGTGGCGCGCGAGCTGGAGCTGCACTCGAAGGTCCTCGCCGAGAAACCGCGACTCGTTTGCGGATCGAAAATCGACTCGGCGATTTCCGGCAACAGCGAGAAGCTCCGCGCTTACGCGAAGCGACATGGATACGACTACCACGAGATTTCGGCTGTCGCCGGCGACGGCGTGCGCGATCTGGTGCGCAAACTCGCGGCCATGGTCAGACACGAACAGGAGGCCGCGGTATCGGCACACTGAACATCGGCATCTGCGGCGGAACTTTTGATCCGTTTCATCGCGGCCACCTGGATCCAGTGCTCGCGATTCGAAGGGAGATGTCGTGGGATCGTGTGCTGTACATTCCCGCCTGGCGGCAACCCTTCAAGGCCGGGCTGGAAACTGCTTCCGGATACCATCGATTTTCGATGGCAATTCTCGCGACACAAAATGATGACTCATTATTCGTATCGCCCATCGAGCTCGAGCGCGGCGGAACGTCGTACACCGTCGACACCCTCCAGATGCTCCACAAGATGTATCCCGGCGCGACGTTCGACTGGATCATCGGCGATGACAACACCGCGCAACTGACGTCGTGGAAGGACCCCGACCAGCTCTTCAAGCTCGCGAGATTTGTTGTCCTGGTCCGCGGGGGCCCGGCGCCGGCGCCCGATCTCGCCAGGCGCGTCGCCGGCGGCCGCATCGTGTACGCCGAGAACGATGCCGTTCTCATCTCCTCGACCGATATTCGCAACCGCGTCCGCGCGGGGCAGCCAATCGATGCTTTTGTCGATCCGCTGGTCTCGCGCTACATTGACCATTACGGTTTGTACAAAGAGGACAAGAAAACTTGAACGATCCCATCCAACAGCGCGTGCGTACGGCCGTCTCGGCAGCTCTCGACAAAAAAGCGTTCGATCTCGATGTCCTCGCCGTGACCGAGCTGACATCGATTGCCGATTACTTCGTGCTCTGTTCCGCGAACACCGAACGGCAGACGCAGGCGATCGCCGATGGCGTTGTGGACCGGGTGCGTCAGAACGAAGGCCTGAAGCCGCTGCTCGTCGAAGGAACGACGCCCGGCCGATGGATCCTGATCGATTTCGGCGATTTCATCTTTCATATCTTCACCGAGGATTGCAGGCGGTTCTATGGACTGGAACGGCTGTGGGGCGATGCGCCGAACGTGACGCCGGAGTTCACCGCCGAGGTAGAAGCGCCGCGGAATGCCCGCCGCAAGAAGACGTCGTGACACCTCGCTGAAGGATTTCGTTCGCACGAAGAATGCTTCGATGCGAACGCTCCTGCAGACGGTCGAGAAGGTCCTCGACCACGACGTCAACATCCTTCTCCTCGGCGAGTCGGGCGTCGGCAAAGACTATTTCGCGGAGGCGATCCACGCGTGCGGAATCCGTCGTGAAAAGCCGATTGTCCGCATCGATTGCGCCGCCATCCCGCCCGATCTCTTCGAAGCGGAGCTGTTCGGGTTCGAGAAGGGAACGTTCACCGATGCCGTCGCGCGCAAGATCGGGAAGCTCGAGATGGCCCAGGGCGGGACGATCTATTTCGACGACATCACGTCGCTCGCCCCCAACCTGCAGGCCAAACTTCTGCGAGCCATTCAGGAGAAACGCTTCACGCGGCTGGGCGGGCATCAACCGATCGCCTTCGATGCGCGAATCATCTCGTCATCGAGCACGGCTGTCGAATCGCTGCGAAACGATCTGCTCTTCCGCATCAACGTCGTCACGCTGACGGTTCCGCCGCTCCGCGACCGGCGTGAAGACATCCCGCAGCTCGCGAAGAATTTCGTCGCGCGGCGAAAACGCACGATCGATTCCGATGCGCTGCAGATGCTGGTCGATCATCGCTGGCCGGGCAACGTGCGTGAATTGCGCAACGTCATCGACCGCGCCGTGCTGATGGAAGAGTCGAGTGCCCTGACGGCAAAGGCGCTTCCGGAGCTGGTTGCCGATCCGGTCGAGACCGCAGTGCAGGCGCAGTGGACGCTCGACGAGCTCGAGTCGCGCTACATTCGCGAGATCCTTCGCAAGACAGGCCTCAACTACTCCCGCGCCGCCGAAATCCTCGGCATCAACCGCAAGACACTGCTCGAGAAACGCCGCAAGTACGGGATCGAGTAGGCCTAGCGCGGTTGCTCAATGTTCAGCTCTCGCCACAGGAACGCGAATGCGTCCGTCTGCGCCGCCACCGCCTCGGAAAGCGCGGTGCCGATGCCGTGTCCTGCGCTGGACGTGGTTCGCAGGAGAATCGGCCGCGAAGATCCTGTCGCTGCCTGAAGGCGAGCGGCGAACTTTCGCGAGTTCATCGGATCGACGCGGCCGTCGTTGTCGCCAGTCAGCAGGAGAACCGAGGGATACGCGGTGCCGTCGACGACGTGGTGATACGGCGAGTACGCCATCATCGCGCGCAATTGTTGCGGATCGTCAGGCGAACCGAATTCGGTCGTGTTGAAAACGCCGTTCGGCGTTCGCAGGAATCGCGGCACGTCGTAGAGTCCGACGTGCGTGACGACGGCGCGGAAGAGATCGGGATGCTGCGTGAGCTCGGCGCCCATGAGCAGCCCGCCATTGCTTCCGCCTTCGATGGCCAGCTTCACGGGGCTGGTGTACTTGCGCGCGATGAGATGCTGCGCGCATGCCGCAAAGTCGTCGAATACATTCTGCTTTTGCAGCATCTTCCCCGCTTCGTGCCACCCCTCGCCGTACTCTGCGCCCCCGCGGATATTCGCCACGACAAAGATTCCTCCGCCGTCGAACCACAATCGGTAGCGAGGGGAGATTCCGGGCCGCATGCTGATGGAATAGCCCCCGTAACCGTTCAGAATCGTCGGGTTCGTTCCGTCGAGTTTTGTTCCTTTGCGATAAAGGATATTGAGCGGAATCTTCGTGCCGTCCTTCGACGTCGCGAATTCGCGGACGACCACAACATCGCTGAAGTCGAATGGCGCGACAGTCCGCAGCGGGCCAGGCACGACTCTGTTCGATCGCGCCTCATATCGGTACCACGCGGCAGGCTTCGTGAAACTTCCGTCGCGGAACAGCAGATCGTCGTTGCCGGCGCGCACGAGCTCGTAGACCGCCGAAATCGGAGGGATCGGAACGCTGCCCAGCGGTTTGCCCGAGCGATCGAATCGCAGAAGCTCGGACGGACCGCCGGCCATCATCGCGACGTACAGCACGTTGCGACCTGCGACGAAGCCGTCGATCGACATCGGCTTCTTCGCCTGACCCTGTGCAACCGGCTTCAAGCCGTCGGGAAGAGATGGTGGAGCGATCTTCGATGTGTCGACGATCGTCTGCGCTTTTGCGACGTTCGGATCGCCGATCGCCACACGAAGCAGTTTTCCGTTTGGCGCCCCATTGTGCGACAGGAGGTAAAGAGCGCCGTCGCCGCCGAAATCGACATCCGGAATCTTGTCTGCGAAATGCGTGATCTGCGTCCACGAGCCGTCGGATTTGCGCAACCAGTGCGCGACTTCTCCGCCATCGCCGTTGCGTACTGCCGCCAGAACGCTCTGTCCATCGTCGGATGTCTTCAGAGTCGTTTCGGCGATTCGAGGAAATTCTTTGCCGAGGGCGTAGGTGTCGGACGCTGCCTGAGTACCGATGGTGTGAAACCAGACCTGCTGATAAAAATCGTGATCTTCCTTCGGCCGTTCGTCGCCTTGCGGATAGCGCGTGTACCAGAAGCCCGATCCGTCGGCATTCCAGGCCACGCTGCCGCCGGCCGTCGCGAAGTTCACGCGCGGGACGACATCGCCGAGCTCCTTCGCGGTCTCGACGTCGATGACGTGCACGGAGCCGTCTTCGCTGCCCCCTTTCGATAGTGAGACTGCTACGCGCCGCGCATCGAGCGATGGAACGTAGAAGTCCATCGAGATCGAACCCTTCGCGTCGGCGGTGTTCGGATCGTAAAGGACGCGTTCTGATTTCGCGTCCGACGGATTGTCGAGCACCACGAACTGCGGCTGCTCGCGCGGCGGCTCGGCTTTGAACGCGAAGAGTTTGCCTCCGCGCTCGGTGACACCGAAGTAATTCAGGCGCTTTCCTTTGTAGAGAGCAGTGAGGCGCCGCGCGATTTCATCGCGCGCGGGCACGGCGTCGAGGATCGCGTGTGTCAGCCGATTCTGCTCGGCCACCCAAGCCTGCACGGCTGGATCATTCGCGTTCTCCAGCCATTGATAGTCATCCCGGAATGTCTGATCGCCGTAACTCTGCGCGACCGGACGTTTCGCGGTGGCGGGATAGTCCGGTTTCGTGGCTGCGAAGACTGCCAATGTGCCGAAAACAAGTAGACCGATGATCGTCGCTTTGCGCATGCGCGCATCTTATCGCGCTCACTTTCGTGCGGCGCGCCGGCGCGGGATGCTCGTCACGACGAACATCCGCCCCGCTTTTTCGGCGTAGACGCGGCCGTTGTCGTCGATGGCCACCGGCGTGTATGCCTGGCCAAGCGCTTCGGTCAGCATGATCGACTCCCGGATCGTTCCATCCGGAGCGATTGCGTAGAGAAATCCATCTTCGGCGTTCACGTACGAAACACCGTCGCGATCGATCGCCGGACCGTTCACGCACCACTCCTGGTTGTTCGGATTGCGCACCTGCCACTCGACGGCCAGCGACTCGTCGAGGCGCGTGACGAAGTAGCCGGAGGGATCGGTCGCGCGGCGCACGCTCGGGCAGTAGATCGAGTCGTCGCAGTACGAACCGACCGGATAGTGATTCTCCTTCGTGACGATCGAGTAGCCGTTCACGCGCGGAAAAATCGCGGGCGTGATGTCCCATCCGAAGCGGTATGCGCCGAGGTAAGCGCCGGAGGTGCTGAAGTGCATGAGATGGCCCTGGAAATAGTTGTAGCGCGTGAATGCGCCGTAGAAGACGCTGCCGTCCGGCGCGATCAGCGGCGATGCGCTGGAGTCATCGATTGCGCGGCCGGCGCCGGGAGTGTTGTCGGACGGATCGACGCCTTGAATCGCGCCCTCGCGGCAGCCTCCCGGAGTTCCGTTAGGCGGAAGCAGCACATTGCAGCCGTCGTTGAATCGATCGCGCAATGACGTGCTCCATTTCGGAGTCAAAGTCGAATCGAGCGCAACCAGATACGTGTAGCGGCTGTTGAAGTGCGTTCGGCTGATCGTGTAGACGCTGCCATCCGGAGCGACGGCCGGCGCGACGTTGACGCCGGGCCGCTGCGATCCGCATGTGATAGCAGGCGGAACTGCGTCGGGCGAGGGCGGCCATGGCAGCTCGCTAAATGCAAATGCACCAACGCACTCCGCGGTCGGAGATGGCGCCTGCGCAACCAGCTTCGAATAGTGCCCGAAGCTGACCGCGAACTGCGGCGTGATCCGAGTGATCCACGCGTCGCGCACATCGGTGTTCCACGGCAATGTTCGCGCGAGCGCGATCACGTTGTAGTACAGACTTCCGGCGGCATCGGCGACGATCGGCCCGCTGACGAATGTCGAGGAGTCGAGCGGTTGCGGTTCGCCGAAGCGATCGATGATTTGTCCCGTCTCGCGGTCGACACGCAACACGCTTCCGCCGACCCCCGGCATGAACAGATAGCCGCTCGAGAGTACCGGCTGAAAAACAGGCTCGAATGCCGGGCCGACGCCTCCTCCGGTGAAAGGCACCGGCTTCCAGTCGCTGAAGACTGTCCACCGCGAAGTCAGCTTCGATCCCTGCCAGCGGAGCGCCTGAACGCCCCAGGTCTGGGTCGACCAGTCGTTGATCGTGTACGTTCCGCCTTTGATCTCGACGAAGACATCATCGCCGTCGATGAGCGGCGTCGCGTAATGCACGAACAGGTCGTTGCCCATGATTGCCCGTTCAAAATCGGCAAATGGATCCATCACGACACTGGCTGCTACCACCTGAAGCGGCTGTCCGCTGTTGGGCGCAGCTCCGCCGTGGCCGGAATCGCGCCCGAATTGGGGCCACGCAGCGGCGAGGAGAAGGATGGCGGCGGTGATGAAGTGCATGAATGTCGGGCGTCAGGCGTCAGGCGTCAGGCGTCAGGCGTCGGGCGTCAGGCGACGGGCGTCAGGATAAGGCAACCCGATGCCTGACGCCTGTCGTCGGACGCCCGATAATGGGCACGAAGAATGAAATTCAGACTGCTCTGGCCCCGTTCTAATGCCGACCCTGAGCTCGGCGTCGTCATCGACCGTTATCTCAATCGTATCAAGCACTTCTTCCCGATTGAGGTTACCGAAGTGACACCGGCTCGAGGTAGACAAGGCTCGAAGGATGGTTCTATCATGCGCGCCCAATCCGCGCGCCTCTTAGAGGCCATTCCGAAGGCCGGATATACGGTCGTCCTGGACGAGAGGGGACGGCCGATGGATTCTTTGAAGTTTGCGAAATTGCTCGAGCGACTGACGATCGACCAGCCTCACGGCGTCACGTTCGTTCTGGGAGGCGATGCGGGCTTCGACGATGCCGTTCGAGAGCGCGCCGATCTGCTGCTGAGCCTGTCTGCAATGACCCTCCCGCATCAGCTGGCCCGGGCAGTCCTTCTGGAACAGATTTACCGCGCATGCACGTTGATGCGGAACATTCCGTATCACAAGTAAGGAGAACCGGCTCGACCATGGCACGAACCAAAACCAAAGCGAACCCCTACCAGCCACAAATCGAAGCGCTTCGGAAGAAGCAGAACGAGCTGCTCGATTCCTTCGAGCGCGACAAAGCAGCCGGCAACGCGCTGCCCGACGACGGCATCCAGGACCTGGCGGACAAGGCCGCCAGCGCCTATTCGAAAGAACTCAATTTCTCGCTCTCCGACACCGAGCGCAGTCTTCTGATGCTGATCGACGAGGCCTTCAACCGCATCAAGGAAGGCAACTTCGGAACCTGTACGAATTGCGGGAATGTGATCGGCGAAAAGAGATTGACCGCAGTTCCGTGGACACCGTTCTGCATTGATTGTCAGGAGTTACAGGAAAAAGGCTTGCTGGCTTAGTTGCGAACATGATTTTGGTGATTTGATGGGAGCGCGCAAGCGCTCCTTTTTTCTTGACCCAGAATTTGGAATGGGGAATTTGGAATTGAGAATTAAGAGAATCAAGAAATCTCCCGTTTCGCAGCTCGGAATTCTCAATTCCAAATTCCAAATTCCAAATTCCAAATTCTTTCTCGATCATGTCTAAGTCGCTACCGGCCGTGCTCGCCCAAATTGCGGCAAAAACCCCCCCAAGGGCAATCCTCGTCGGCGGCTCCAGCGAATATCTCTCGCAACGCGCTTTCCGCGACATCCGCGATGCGGTCGTCGCTGCCAGTCCCAACATCGCGATCGAATCGTTCGAGCCGGGGACAGAGCTGTCCGCGATCATCGATTCGTATCGGACGATGTCGCTTTTCTCTTCCGCGCGGCTGTTGGTTGTTCCGGAAGTGAACGCCTTCGTCTCCGCGAAAGAGTTGTTGTCGCTTTATCAAAAGGCCGCCGCCGACTGGAAGAGCGCCAAGACCGATCGCAAACGCGCTTCAGCTTCCGCGAAGCTGCTTCACGTTCTCGGGCTCGTCGGCGCGGATCTCGAAATGACCGATCGCGAGATTGCGGACGCGCTCAGCTTGCCTCTCGACGCTCTGTTAGCGGACATGCTCGCGTTCTGCCGCGCGACAGGAAAGAAAGCGGGACGCGGTGAGGACGACGCTGCACTGTTGACCGAGGCGATTGCGAGGGGCGGGGCGGAGGGAACGATTCTCCTGATGCGGACGGGCGAAGTGCCGGAGGACTCCGCCACGATCGAACTGATCGATCGCGCCGGCGCCGTCATTGTCCTGGACATCACGCGCGACAATTTCAACGGCGCGCTGCAGACCGCGATCGAAGAAGTATCGGAAGAGGCGGGCGTTCGCTTCGATGCCAAAGCACTCTCCGCGCTCCGCCAGCGCCTCGGCATCGATCGCATCCTCGGCGACAAGTTCGCGCGCGACGTTCCCGATCTGCGCTTTGCAGTTTCGGAAGCGGAACGGCTCGCGATGCTGGCGGGTGACGGTGGCCGCGTCACCGCCGACATCGTCGAGCGCGAAGTTTCGATGCAGGAAGGGGGCGCGCGCTACGAGCTGGGCTCGCTTTTCTCAGAAGGAAAAATGATCGAGGCCCTATCGAAGCTGCGCGACCTCGTGGCGCAGTCGCGGCGCGAAGACTCGAAGGCCCCCGCCGACATTCTCTACGGACGCTATCTCTTTCCGATCGCCGACGAGCTCCGCCAGATGATCGGGATCATCTCCTTCGCGCGAGCGAACAAGATCGATCTGTCGAAACCGATGCAGTACAACCGATTCAAGGACACGCTCGCCGATCGCCTCGGCGAGTATCTGAAGTCGCACGGAATCGTGCGTCAAAGGCCGCATCCGTTCCCGTTGCACAAGAAATGGGAAGCGGCCCGCGATCAGAACGAGGCCGAGCTCTTTCGCGCATTGGCGGAGATTGCGGATCTGGAAGTGAAGCGTAAATCCGGCGGCGTTCCCGTCGACCTCGGCCTCGAGATGTTTCTGCTGTCGCGGCGATAGACTTCGTGGCGCATGTCGGTTTTGGCAGTCGAACGCTCCGCCTGGCGTGCGCTCTTTGCGGCGCAAGCCGGCTGGATGCTCGATGCGATGGACTTTCAGCTTTTCATCTTCGCGATCGTTCCGATCCAGAAGGAATTCGGGCTCAGCAGCGGCACGATGGGCGGACTGACTTCGGTTGCGCTGATTGCCGGCGCGATCGGCGGCGC
Source organism: Acidobacteriota bacterium (assembly GCA_030948915.1). Classification (GTDB taxonomy): domain Bacteria; phylum Acidobacteriota; class Thermoanaerobaculia; order Gp7-AA8; family Gp7-AA8; genus Gp7-AA10. The sequence continues at coordinate 5,577 of JALYZI010000086.1, read as the reverse complement.
GGTCTTCGGAAGACTCGCCGACGCGATCGGGCGCGTGCGCGCGATGAGCTTCAGCATCCTGCTTTTCTCGTTCGCGACCGTGGGTCTCGCGACCTCGCAGAGTGTCTGGCATCTCGTTTTCTGGCGCGCGCTGGTCGGGCTGGGCATGGGTGGGGAGTGGTCGTGCGGATCCGTGCTCGTCGCGGAGACCTGGCCGGCGCAGCATCGCGCGAAGGCGATGGGCATCATGCAATCGGGTTGGGCGATCGGCGCGCTGATTGCCGCCGCGCTGTCGGCATTGATCCTCGGACGTTACAGTTGGCGGATTCTCTTTCTCGTCGGCGCGCTGCCGGCGGCGGCCGCTTATTTCATCCGGCGGACCGTCGAAGAGCCCCCACTGTGGCGCGATCGAAAGCGTGAGCCGTCGCGCTGGGCGGAGATGTTTTCTCCGCCGTTCATCCGGCGCACGGTGATCGCGACGGCGCTCTCGAGCAGCGTCCTGATTGCTTACTGGGGCGTCATGACGTGGTTGCCGGCATTTCTCGCGACACCGGTTGAAAAAGGCGGCGCCGGCCTCACGGTGACGAAATCGGCGGCCTGGCTGATCCTCCTGCAAGTCGGAGCGTTCTTCGGATACATCAGCTTCGGCTGGTTCGCCGATCGATTCGGCCGCCGCCTCGCGTTCACGGCCTTCATGATCTGCGCCGCGGCCGTTGTGCCGATTTTTGCGTTCGGCGCGCGCTCGCCAATCACGCTGCTGACGATCGGACCACTGGTCGGATATTTTGCGCACGGCTACTTCTCGCTGTTCGGCGCGATGCTGGCGGAATTGTTTCCGACCCGTTTTCGCGCCACGGCCCAGGGTTTCTGCTACAACGGCGGCCGGCTCGCCTCGGCGGCCGCGCCGCTCGCAATCGGCGCCGCAGCGCGCAGCCACGGTCTGGGTTCGGCGATCGCCGTCGACGCGCTTTTTTTCGCGGTCGGCGCCGTGCTGGTGTGGATGCTTCCCGAAACGAAAGGAGCGGAACTGTGATCGATCTCAGCGCCGATGTTGCCGAAGGTGCCCCAGGCGAAGAAGAAATCTGGCCGATGATCTCGTCCGCGAATGTCGCGTGCGGCGGTCACGTCGGAGATGAACTGTCGATGACCGAGGCTGTCCGACGCGCGAAGCGCAGCGACGTGAACATCGGCGCGCATCCGTCCTATCCCGATCGCGCAAATTTCGGACGCAAGTCGATGGCCATGGCGCCGCCGGCACTGCGTGCGACTCTCATCGAGCAGATCGCAGCATTGCGCGACATCGCGGCGCGCGAGAGCGTTCCGCTGCGTCATGTGAAACCGCACGGCGCGCTCTACAACGATGCGCACAAAGATGTGGTCCTCGCGGGTGTGATCATCGAGGCGATCCGCGAAGTCGACCCCGACCTCGCCATCGTCTGCAGCGATACGTCGCAGATGGCGACTGCCGCCCGCGCAGCCGGCACGCGTGTGATCCGCGAAGCGTTCGCCGATCGCCGCTACAACGCCGATGGATCTCTCGTCACGCGCAGCATCGCGGGATCGCTGTTGACGGTCGAGGAAGCCGCCGACCAGGCTGCGCTGCTCGCCAGACAGCGCGCCGTGATCGCACGCGACGGCAAACGCATCTCAGTGGCTTACGACACAATCTGCATTCACGCTGACATGGAGCACGCCGTCGATCGCCTGCGCGCGATCCGGCAGCGGTTGGGAGGAATCGAATGAAGAAGTGGTTTGCCGTCCTGCTGCTCGCGGTTGCCGCGCAAGGTCAGAACTTCGACCTCAGCATCGACAACATCATGCGCGGGCCGAATCTCTACGGCTATGCGCCCGAGGATCTGCGATGGATGCCGGATGGGTCGAAGCTCTACTTCAGCTGGAAGCAGTGGAACGATCCGCCGGAAAAAGATCGCGACACCTACGTCGTCAATCGCGACGGCACCGGCCTGCGCAAACTCACCGACGAGCAGAAGAAGGATGCTCCGCCGTCGAACGGCGATCGCACACGCGACAAACGGATGATCGTCTATGTCGACGACGGCGACGTTTACCTTTGGAGCGACGGAAAGCGCCGCGCCATCACGCAAACCACCGACGTCGAGTCTTCGCCGCATTTCACGTTCGATGAACAGCGCATCACGTTCGTGCGCGAGAACAATCTGTTCGCGGTCTCTTTGCATGACGGATCGACGGTGCAGCTGACCAATGTTGCCGGTCCGGACGACAAGGGTCCGAACATCACGCTGTGGGAGGACAAGAAAGGCACCGAGAGCCAGGAGTACATCAAACGCGAAGAGCGCAAGCTGCTGGCGATCGTCGATGAGCGCGCGCGAAAACGCGAAGAGGACGAGGCGAAGAAAAAGAAGGAGCATCCTCTCAAGCCGTTCAAGCTCGAAAAGCGGCAGAGCGTGACCGACATGCAGTTGACGCCGGATGGCAAGTACGTCATCGCCGTGGTTCGTACGGAATCGGAGAAGGCGAAGAAAGCGATCGTGCCGGCCTATGTCACGGAGAGCGCGTACACCGATACGATTCCGTCGCGCGAGAAAGTCGGCGATGCCCTGCCGGCGGCACGCCTCGCCGTCCTCAGCGCCGCGACCGGCGAGGTGAAGTGGTTCGATCACGGCATCAAGCCGCTCGAAGAACAGAAACGCGAGAAGACCGAAAAAATCGAAGCGACGCAGCAGGAGACCGCGAAGCCGAAAGAACGCGAAGTCGCATTGCGCACGCCGGTGTGGTCGGAGGACGGCAAACGCGCGTTCTTTTTCGTGCGATCAACCGACAACAAGGACGCCTGGCTGATGGCGTTCGATCCGGCAACCGCGAAGGGGCGCACGATCGTGACGATGCATGACGACGCCTGGCTGCGCGGATTCGATACGCCGGCGCCGGGATGGCTCGGCGACAATCAGACGATCTACTACGTCTCCGAGGCCACCGGGTTCATGCACTTGTACGAAGTGCCGTTCGAGGGCGGATCACCTCGCGCAATGACGAATGGAAATTGGGAAGTAGATTCAGTCACATTATCTAATGATAAGAAATCATTCTATTTGACGACCAGCGAGGAGAGTCCATTCGAGCGGCATTTGTACCGAATGCCGATCGCCGGCGGAGCTCGTACAAGACTCACGACGGCAGCCGGCGATAACGAAGGAGTCCCTTCACCCGACGGAACCGTCATCGCCGAGGTCTATTCGTACACCAACAAGCCGCCGGAGGTCTTCATCGGCGCGAAGAGAATCACAACGTCCCCAGCTCCGGAGTTCACAAACTACGCCTGGCTCGACGTTCCGATTGTTCGCTTCCGCGCGCGCGACGGCGTCGAAGTCCCCGCCCGAATCTACAAGCCGGCCAATCCATCCGGACGCGCGGTCGTCTTCGTCCACGGCGCCGGATATCTGCAGAACGTGCATCGATGGTGGTCGAACTACTCGCGCGAGTACATGTTTCATCATCTGTTGATGTCGCGCGGCTACACGGTCCTCGATGTCGACTACCGCGGCTCGCGCGGCTACGGCCGCGATTGGCGGACCGCGATCTACAGACACATGGGCGGAAAAGATCTCGACGATCAGATCGATGCCGCCAGGTGGCTGGTGAGCCAGCACGGCGTCGATCCGAAACGCATCGGCGTCTACGGTGGAAGCTACGGCGGCTTCATCACGCTGATGGCGATGTTCACCCAGCCGGATGTCTTTGCCGCCGGCGCCGCGCTGCGGCCGGTGACCGACTGGGCGCATTACAACAACGGCTACACTTCGGGCATCCTCAATTATCCGCAGAGCGATGGCGAGGCGTACAAGCAGTCATCGCCGATCTATTTTGCGGAGGGACTGAAAGGCCGGCTGCTGATCTGTCACGGCATGGTCGACACGAACGTGCACTTCCAGGACAGCGTTCGCCTCGTGCAGCGGCTCATCGAGCTGCGCAAGACCAACTGGGACCTGGCCGTTTTTCCCGTCGAGAACCACGGTTTCGTCGAGCCGGCGTCGTGGGCTGACGAGTACAAGCGTATTTACAAATTGTTCGAGGAGGCCCTGAAGTAGTTAGGATGTCAGAAAACAAATGAAGGATCTGGAGAAAAAGCACCCGCTGGCCATCCGGTGGTTTCACTGGATCAACTTCCCGCTGCTGGCGGTGATGGTGTGGAGCGGACTGCTGATCTACTGGGCCAATCCGGTCTATCGCGTCGGCTTCGGCAACCACACGCTGCTGAAGATGACGGTTGCCCAAAAAACGTACGAGAAAGCGAATCTCGCGTTCCGGCTGGCCGAGGGACTCTCGCTGCACTTTTTCTTCATGTGGTTCTTTGCGATCAACGGCATCCTGTACGTTCTGTACACGATGTTTTCAGGCGAGTGGCGGTATCTGTTCCCCGATCGAAATTCGTGGGTCGAAGCGATTCAGGTGACGCTGCACGATCTGCATCTGCGCAAAGAACCGCCGCCCCAGGCGAAGTACAACGCCGCGCAACGCATCTCCTACACTCTCATCATCGTCATGGGCCTCGGATCGCTGGTGACCGGTCTCGCGATCTACAAACCGGTGCAATTCGGATGGCTGACGTTTCTCTGCGGCGGATACCAGATGGCGCGCTTCTTCCACTTCTGGATCACCGTCGGTTACGTTTTCTTTTTCGTCGTGCATGTCGGTCAGGTCATCAAGACCGGCTGGAACAACTTCCGCGCGATGATCATCGGGCGCGAGGTACGGACGTATGACTGACGAACCTGAAGTTCCAGCCGAAGAAATCGTCATCTCCGATGCGGCGGAGCTGGACAAGGCGATCGCGGAGCACGACGCCAAAGTTGATCGCGAAGTCCAGCGGCTGTCGCGGCGCGGGTTCGTTGTCGCCGGCGTGGCAACGGTCGCGGCGTACGGTGCCTGGAAATTGCTGCACCTCGCGTCGCGCGAGGGCGATGTGCCCTGGCCGCTTCGCCGCGGACTCGAAACGAACGAGAAGCTGGCCGAGGCTTACTTCAGCACGCGGCGGCTCAGTCGCGAGTTTCCGCCATCCGCGATCACCACTGCGCGCGTCAACGGGGGCGTCGGACTGCAGGCGAATTACGATCCGGACAACTGGCGCATGCAGATCGAGGGCATGTCAGGACAATCGCCCGCGACGCTCAGTCTCGCCGATATCAAATCATTTCCGCGCCGCGACATGACGACGGAGCTGCGCTGCATCGAGGGCTGGAGCATCGTCGTGCACTGGACCGGCGCGCGGCTCGCTGACGTGATGGCGAAGTTTCCGCCTCCGCCGCGCACGCCGTACGTCGCGATGGAATCCCCCGGCCGCGGTTACTACGTCGGACTCGACATGCTGAGTTGCATGCATCCGCAAACGCTGCTGGCGTACGAGCTCAATGGTGCGCCGCTCGCGTGGCAGCACGGCGCGCCGCTGCGGCTCGCGATGCCAGTAAAGTATGGATACAAGCAGATCAAGCGCATTGCGACCATTCGATACACCAACGTACGTCCGCCCGATTTCTGGGGCGATCGCGGCTACGACTGGTACGGGGGGCACTAGGCGTCAGGCGTCAGGCGTCAGGCCTCAGGGTCGGGCTCTTCCTGAGG
>JALYZI010000069.1 GCA_030948915.1 Acidobacteriota bacterium | reverse complement strand
GATCGCGCCGGCGTAGACGATCACCTGCAGCGCCGCCAGGAATGGGGCTTCGAGAAGAACGTACATCACGGCCAGCGCGAAAAACGACGCGACGAGCGAGAGAGCGCCGACGACCGGATTGCGATGCAGGATCACGACGAACGCGAAAATCACGGCGATCGCGGCGAAGAAGAAGAAGACGGCGTAGGTAATCATGGTCTCGCAGTCTCGCGGTCTCGCGGTCTCGCGGTGATGTCTCGCGGAGCGGAGCACCGCGAGACCACGAGACCTCGACACCGCGAGACCCTCCTCATATCCACCGCTCCGCGATGAACCACGCGACCAGCAGAATATTCACGAACGCCAGCGGCAGAAACACTTTCCAGCCGAATCGCATCAGGATGTCGTACTTCAGCCGCGGAATCGTCCAGCGCACCCACACGAAAATGAACATCAGAACGCTGACTTTGATCGTGAAGACGATCGCCGACAGCAGGAATCCGAGAAATGTCGCGGGCTCGTTGTACCAGGGGATGTCCCAGCCGCCCAGGAAGAGAGTGACGGTCAGTGCCGAGATGGTGGCCATCGCGATATATTCAGACATGAAAAATAGTGCGAATTTCATGGATGAATATTCTGTATGATATCCGGCGACCAGCTCGGCCTCCGCCTCCGCGAAATCGAAGGGCAGGCGATTGGTCTCCGCGAAGGCGGCCACCGAGAAGATGATGAACGACAGCCACATCGACGGCGAGAACGCGTTCCAGGCCGGAATCTTGATGGAGTCGAACAGCACGAAGTAGCCGGTCTGCCTCCAGACGACGTCGGTCAGGCGGAGCGAGCCTGCGACCATGAGCACGCTGATCGCAGCGAGCGTGAGCGCGAGCTCGTACGAGATCATCTGCGCCGACGATCGGATCCCGCCAAACAGCGAGTACTTGTTGTTCGACGCCCAGCCTGCGGTGACGATGCCGTACACGCTCAGCGAAGCGAGCGCGAAGATCAGCAGGATCCCGACATTCACGTCGGCGACGATCGGTTCGAAGAGCCGGCCGCTCGGCAGCCGGAACGGCCGTCCCCACGGAACGACCGCGATCGTCGTGAGCGCCGGGATCAGTCCGAACATCGGCGCGAGTGTGTACAGCCACTTGTTCGCCCCGAGCGGGACGATGTCTTCCTTGAGAAAAAACTTCGCAGCGTCAGCAAGCGATTGAAAGAGTCCCAGCGGCCCAACGCGATTCGGGCCCACGCGATCCTGAATCAGCGCGCTGCCGCGACGCTCCACCCACACCATGATCGGAGTGACGTTGAGCAGCGCGCCGACCACGATGGCAATCTTCAGAATCGAGAGGGCGACGTCGACCTTGTCGATTCCGGCCATGATCACGCGCCTGCGGCGACTCTCTCCTCTGCGAAGACTCGCGCGGCGATGCGGGCAAAAATCTCGAGATCCGAAACGGCCTGTCCCTTGGGCGGATACGCCGCGTGGATTTCCTGGACGCGGCCCTGAAGATTGGTGTAGGTGCCTTCCTTCTCGACGTGAATCGTGCCGGGCAGGAGCACATCCGCGAACGCGTTGAGCGGATGGTTCGCATCCCACGAGTGCACGATCAGGAACTTTGCCTTGCGCAGCGTGGCGATGAAGGCTGGATCTTTCGCGCGCTGACTGAAGTCGGCATCGCAGACGTACAAGACATCGACGCCGTCGGTGGCAGGCAACGCCTTCTCGCCGAAAATCTTCACGACGCCGCGATAATTCGGGCCGGCCTGCGTGCCGGCAAGCCATTCCGTCCGCGACTTCATCCTGATCGGACCGATCGGATCGACAGTTACGCCAACCCGCGCGCCGAGCTTGTCGAACAGCGATTTTGCGGCCGCCGCCTCCTCATTGGTCATGTTCGCGGAGGCGATGGCGGCGAACTTTCCTCCGGGTCGAAGGGCTTTCTCGATCGCGTCCAGCGCTTCCCCCCAGGTGGAGATGCCGAGGTAGTCGTCTTCGTTGCGGACTTTGGGGACGACGACGCGGTCGGTGTCGTAGCGCTCGTACGAGAAACGGCCGTAGTCGCAAAGCCAGTGATCGTTCACGTCGGGATTCTCGCGCGGGCGATAGCGAAACACCTGGCCGTTGCGATGTCCGACGAAGATGTTGCATCCGACGTCGCAGCCGTTGCACACCGAATCGGTCGAGTCCAGATTCCACACGCGGGATTCGAAGCGAAACTCGCGCGTCGTCAGCGCGCCGGTCGGACAGACATCGGTGACGCACGCCGACATCCAGTTGTCGAGCGGCGTTCCGGCGAAGACCGCGACCTCAGTTGCCGCGCCGCGCTTGAAAAATGCGAGCTCGCTGGTTCCGGTGATCTCCTGGCAGAACCGAATGCATCGCGTGCAGTGGATGCAGCGATTCATGTTCTGCACGACGTGCGGCCCGATCGCGGTGCGATCCATGCCGGGATACGTGCGCTTGAATTCGCCGTAGCGCGATTCGACCGAACCATAGTTGAATGAGTAGTCCTGCAGCGGACACTCGCCGGCTTTGTCGCAGATCGGGCAGTCGAGCGGATGATTGATCAGCAGGAATTCCATCTGCCCGCGCCGCGCTTTATCGACTTTTTCGTTCCAGACGTGAATCTTCATCCCGTCTTTTATGTTCGTGGAGCAGCCGGCCTGCAGCTTCGGCATGCCTTCCACTTCGACCAGGCACATGCGGCATTGACCGACGACGGTCAGCGAGGGGTGATAGCAAAAATGTGGAACGTGGACGTCGGCCGCTTTGGCGGCCTCAATGATGTTGATGCCATCCTTGACTTCGACTTCGGCGCCGTCGATGGTAACTTTGGCCATTGGTGGGATGAAAATCACACGGCCGTGCCCGTGAAATTTTTCACAAGGGCCGAGAATACTCACGCGCGCACCGCGCGTCAACGGAATTGCAAGTGACGAAAAGAGACGCTGCCATCGGGATTACCTCAGCCGTCATCGCGGGCGCACTCTGCTACGCGCTCGCGGTCATGCGCCCTGACCTTCCGGCGAAGTTGTCGCACCCATTCTCCGCCCCTCCGCCGCCCGCGGTTGCTTCCAACACCAAGGTCATCATGCGAGTGAACGACCAGCCGGTGACCGAGGCGGAGTTCCTGGCGATTTACAGACAGCTTCCGGAAGAGGTGCAGCGCCAATTCTCGAGCGACAACGGGAAGATGGCGCTCGCGGAGCAGACGGTCCGCCTCAAGCTCCTCGAGCAGGAAGGGCGTCGCATGGGCGTCGATCACGAGCCCGCGGTGGCCGCGCAGCTCGATGCCGACAAGGCCAACATTGTTGCCAACGCCGCGGCGGAGAAACTCGTCCCGGCGCCGAACGATCAAGCCGTGCAGGATTACTACGCCAAGAACAAGGATCGTTTTGATTCCGCCGATGTCAGCCACATTCTCATCGCCTACGCCGGCGGAACGATTCCGCCGCGAGCGGGCAAGGCGCCCTCGCTGCCCGAAGCGAGGAACAAGGCGGCGTCGCTGTACCGGCAGCTCAAGGCCGGCGGTGACTTCGCGGCCGCGGCGCGTAGAGTGTCCGATGACCCTCAAAGCGTAAAGACCGGCGGAGAGATGGGAGTGGTGTCGCACGGAATGATGCCACCACAGCTGGACACGCAGATTTTCGCGGCGAAAGCCGGCGAAATCACGCAGCCGGTGGTCTCGCAGTACGGCATTCATATTTTCAAGGTGAACGCCCGCAGCATTCAGTCGCTCGAGCAGGTCCGCCCGCAGATCGCACAGCGATTGCGTCAGGAAAATCTTCGCGACCGCATCGAAGCGCTTCGAAAAACCTCGAAGATCGACTTCGACCCGATATTTTTCCCAACGGCGAAGAAGCCGGCCCCGGCGAAGAAACCTTCGTGAAGATCCTCGTGCTCGGCGCCGGCCGGATGGGTTATGGCGCCGTCTACGATCTCGTCCGCCAGACGGACGTGGAACGCGTGACGATTGCCGATGCGATCGGCGAGCGCGCGCAAAGCGTCGCGTCGGCGGTCGGCATGAGCAAAGCCGCCCCGCTGCAACTCGATGTCACGCATGAGCGCGCCGTCGTCGATCTCATGCGCGATCACGACTCGGTCCTCAGCTGCGTCGTCTACAAGTTGAACGCTGCCCTCGCTCGCGCCGCACTCGCCGCCAAAACGAACTTCTGCGACCTGGGCGGGAACAACGACGTCGTCGATGCCGAGCTCGCGCTGGACGAGCAGGCGAAGAAAGCCGGAATCAACATCATCCCCGATTGCGGTCTCGCGCCAGGCATGGTGGCCGTGCTGGTGGCACACGCCGCGGCTCGTTTCGACAAAATGGATTCGATCCGGATCCGCGTTGGCGGACTCCCGCAGGATCCGAAGCCGCCGCTCAATTATCAGATGGTCTTTTCGGTCGAAGGCCTCATCAACGAATACGTCGAGCCGGCGCGCGTGATCCGCGACGGAAAAATCACGACTGTCGATTCGATGACCGAGCTCGAGGAAATCGAATTTCCGAAGCCATTCGGAAAACTCGAGGCATTCCAGACATCCGGCGGCACCTCCACGCTTCCCGACACGTTCCTCGGCCGCGTCCGCGAGCTCGATTACAAAACGATCCGCTACCGCGGTCACTGCGACAAATTCAAGACCATGATCGACCTCGGCCTCTGTCATGGCGAGCCGAGAAAGACGTTCAGCGAGATGCTGGTGCGCAATCTGCCGCACGATGAGCCGGACGTGGTTCTCGTGCGCGTCGAAGTGGCGGGGGGAGGGCGTACGCTGCGGTACGACATCATCGACCGCTACGATCCGAAGAGCGGTCTCAGCGCGATGATGCGAACGACCGCGTTTCCGGCCGCGATCGTTGCGCTGATGATGGCGCGCGGTCAGACCACCGCGAAGGGCGCGCTGCCTCAGGAACGCTGCATTCCGGCGGAGCTTTTCATGAAGGAGCTGGCGGCGCGGAAGATCCAGGTCGTCGAAAGCTGGGTCTGAGATGCATGCAGAATTGAGAACGAATCCTATTGGACGCGAACGAGAGAGTTGACTAGACTACCGCCCGCGTGAACATCATCAAGAATCGTGTGGACGGAGTCACGGTCCTCGACATCCAGGGCGTCATCAAACTCGGGGAAAGTGCGCGTGAATTCTCGAGCTACCTCGAAAAAGTGCTCAACGACGACACCGGTCCCGTGATGATCAACTTCGAGTCGATCAACTACATGGACTCGACCGGCCTGGGCGAGCTGATCGGATACCTGCAGAAGTTCGAGGACCGCCAGCGGAAGATGGCGCTCGTCAAGCCGTCGCATCGCATTCTGGCGCTGCTCAAAATCACGAAGCTCGACACCGTCTTCAAGATCTTCGACACGCGGGAAAGCGCCCTGGCGTATCTGAACGACTCCGCGGCATGACCCACACCCTGTTTCCCGTGCTGATCATGCTGTTCGTCGCCGTCGCCATCGGCGGCACGATCCTCGGACTCAACTGGATCGTCGGACGCCATCAGCGCAATCCAGCGAAGCTCGCTCCGTACGAGAGCGGCGTCCCGCTGCTCGATGTGAATCGCAAGCGCGTCAACGTCCGCTTCTATCAGATCGCGATGCTTTTCATCCTCTTCGACATCGAGGCCGCGTTTCTCTATCCGTGGGCGGTGATTTATCGCGACGCCAGCCACGGAAATCAAGGCCTGTTTCTGTTCGGCGAGATGCTGGTGTTCATCCTGCTCCTGGGCGTCGGATACGTTTATGTCTGGAAGAAGAAGGCATTCGATTGGAAATGAATAAGTCCTGAGTCCTGAGTCCTGAGTGCTGAGCCCCACCCGCACTCAGGACTCAGGAC
>JALYZI010000007.1 GCA_030948915.1 Acidobacteriota bacterium | reverse complement strand
AGAAAGCACCAATCCGGATTCACGCTGATCGAGCTGATCGTCGTGGTGACGATCATCGGCATCCTCGCCGGCGTCGCGATCTCGAACGTCAAGTGGGCGCAGCAGAAAGCGCGCGAAGCGGCGTTGCGTCACGATCTGTTCGAGATTCGAAAAGCGATCGACGACTACTACGCCGACAAGCAGAAATATCCCGAAAGCCTGCAGACACTGGTCAGCGGCAAATACCTGCGCTCGTTGCCGAAGGATCCGATCACGCAGCGCAGCGATTGGGAAGAAGTGCAGAACACCACCGATCCGAACGATCCGGCCGCCACTGATACGAGCGGCGACAACTCCAGCATGGCGCCCGGCATCATCGACGTGAAAAGTGCCGCAGCAGGAAATGGACTCGATGGGACCGCGTACCACGACTGGTAGAGCCGGCGAGCGCGGATTCACTCTCGCGAGCCTGATCGTCATCATGACGCTCATGATGGTCATCGTCGCCTACACGGTGCCGCGGCAGTGGTCGACGATCGTGCAGCGCGATCGCGAGCTGCGGACGATCCAGATCATGAAGGAGTACGCCAAAGCGATCGACGCCTTCGAAGCCAAGAATAAGGCGCTGCCGGTGAGCGTGGGGCAATTGAAGGATGCGCGTCAGCCGCGTTTTTTGCGCGGAAAGGGCGAATATCCCGATCCACTCACAGGAGAGGTCGACTGGCTGATCATCACTCAGGCCGCCGGCGGAGGGCCGACGCCCGTTCCCGTGGGTTCATCCAATCCGATACCGTCAACCGGGACAGCGCCGCCCGGGATCCCGATGAAAGCCTATGCGGGTGGACCGTTTGTCGGTATTCGACCGGGCAAAACTGGAAACAGCTTGATCGAGTTCATGGGCTCATCGAAATACGAGGAGTGGAAATACACCGTGCTCGACTATAGAAATGATCGCGGCGCCCGGCTCCTTTCGGCTGCCAAAATGTGGCAATAGGCCTCCCTCCCCTCCGGTTACTAAATCTCACCGTGGCCAGGAAAGCCCTACCGACCATCAGCAAACATGTTCTCCCTTCAGGCATGACGATCCTGATCGAGACGCTTCCCTACGTCCGTTCCGTGGCGTTGGGCTACTACCTGCGCAGCGGGTCGGCCGTTGAGTTGCAGGAACACGGCGGCGCATCGCATTTTCTCGAGCATCTCGTTTTCAAAGGCACGGCCACCCGCTCCACCAGCGAGATCGCGCAAGTCATCGACATCCTCGGCGGCGATGTCGATGCGTTCACCGGCAAAGAGTACACATCGTTCTATGCCCATGTGCTCGATGAGCAGGTCGAGACTGCGCTGGATCTGTTGACCGACATCGTCGTCGCGCCGCGCTTCAGCGACAAGGATCTCGAAGCCGAGCGGTCGGTAATCCTCGAAGAAATCAAGATGGTCGAGGACACGCCGGACGACCTCGTGCACGAGATTTTTGTGACGTCGTTCTGGCCCGATCATCCGCTCGGCCGGCCGATCCTCGGCACCGAGGAGACTGTCAATCGTCTGCGGCGAGAGGAGATCCTTTCGCATTACGCCGAGACATTTCATCCAGCGAATCTGATTTTCGCGGCGTCCGGCAACATCCATCCGGAACAGCTCCTGCCGTACCTCGAAAAGGCTTTCCCGGTCGATGCGCGTCCGCCCATGCGGCGCGACTGGCCGGCGCCTCTTCCGAAGCAGCACGTCATACTTCGCGAAAAACGGGAGCTCGAACAGGTCCACCTCTGCCTCGGATCGCGTGGTTTCCCGCAACAGGGCAACGAGCGCTACGCGGCCGCGCTGTTCAATGCGACGCTCGGCGGCGGAATGTCATCGCGGCTCTTTCAGCGCATCCGCGAAAAAGAGGGACTCGTCTACACCGTGATGTCGTATCACAACGGATATCTGCATGGCGGATACGAGGCCGTCTACGCGGCCTGCGCGCCGCGCAACCTGCGACGCGTTCTGACGCTGACACTCGAGGAGATGCGCAACATCAAACAGAACGGCGCAACGCCGCAGGAGCTGACGTCGGCGAAGTTGCATCTCAAAGGCTCGATTCTTCTTTCGCTCGAATCGACGGTCAGCCGCATGTCGGCAATCGCGCGACAGGAGTACTACTTCGGGCGTCAATTCACTCCCGACGAGATCATTCAGCAGATCGATGCCGTCACTCTCGAAGACATTCAGGCCGTTGCGCAGACGATCGTCGATCCCGAATCGCTCTCGCTCACGCTGCTGGGAAACCTCAAGTCGCCGGGGTTCTCCACCGAGATGCTGCGCGAAGCGGTCGCTTAGTCCTTTCCACTCCGCGTATCCACAAACGACACCTGTGCGCCCTCCGTCAGGCGATGCTCGAGCTCCTCGGCATCCCAGTTGGTGAGCCGCACGCATCCATGCGATGAGGTATAGCCGATCGACTCCGGATCGGGCGTGCCGTGGATTCCGTAGTGCGGCTTGCTCAGCGCCATCCAAACGACACCGACGGGCGTGTTCGGGCCGGGTGGCAGTTGCGCATCCGGTTCGCTGTCGGGAACTTCGTGATACAGCGTCGGATCGTAGTGGAAGCTCGGATTCGGAAAGATCTTGACGATGTGCAAATTCTCGGTCGGCGATGGATCGTAGCCCGATCCGACAGTGGTCGGCGCGTGGTAAACAAGATTGCCATTCGCGTCGAAGCCATTGAGCGCGTTGCCGGAAATCGAAATGACGATGCGCGCGACGTCATGCGTGTCGGCTGTCATCGGCTCTCGCACGTTCGGAATGTTGATGGTCGCGCCGGGGCTCAGATCGGAGAACTTCACGCCCGGATTCAGCAGTTCCAGGAAATCCTCCGAGGAGTGGAATCGCTCGGCGAGTTTCTCGCGCAGAGTCTCGTATCCAAGGCGGCTGAGTTTGGCTTTTTCGTAAGGGCCCTCGGGAACGGGCTCGAACGGGCCCTTCACGTCGTCGGGCGTGAGCGTGCGCGTGACGACGACCGGCGCGTAAGCCGCTTCCGCAGCCAGGCGCCGAAATGTCTGTTCGTCGACGTCACCGGTGGCCTGCATTCCCCGCGCGCGTTGAAAGAACCACACTGTGATCGCGGAGTTGCGTCCCCAGCGGCCGTCGATCGCTCCGACAGAGTAGTGAATTCGATCGAGATAGACCTGCGCACGCAGAACCGACGGACCGACGACATCGCCGGTGATCGGAACATTGATCGGCGCGTTGTTGATCGCGTCCGGATCGAGTCCTTTCAGCTTCTCCTTGACGCCGGTGACGAAACGGAAATTCGCCGGCGGTTGCGCCGCAGCCGCCGCAGCAGACGCCTTTTGCTCCCGCTGGGCCTCGGCCTGTTGCGCGCGGAACGATTGCAGTTGCCGCCACTGCTGGTCGAATCGCTGCTTCTCGCGCGCGGCTGCGTCATCCGCCTTGCCCATCGGCGCGCTGATGTCGTCGGCGGCCTCTCGGACCTTGGTCGTGACTCGCTCCACCGGCCGGCCGCAGGAAATTGTGATGAGAATCAGTATCGAAATGAGACGCTTCATGGGATCGTCTCAAAGCAGCGCCTGTGCCATCGGTTGCCGGTGGCCGGTGGGCCGGTCCGTGATGCGGCAGCCGGTAACCGGCAACTGGTAACCTACGTTCGTGATCACGTATCTCAAGGTGCGCAACCTGGCGATCGTCGAAGAGCTGGAGATCGAGCCCGGAAGCGGTCTGAATGTGCTCACCGGGGAAACGGGCGCGGGCAAGTCCCTGCTGATCGATTCCCTCGAGTTCCTTCGCGGCGCACGCGGATCGACCGAGATGATCCGCGCCGGCGCGGAGAAGATGTCGGCTGAGGCCGAGGTCGGCGAGATGATCGTCAAGCGCGAGATCGCCACGAATGGACGGGGACGCGTTTCGATCGACGGCTCGCTCTTCTCCGTGCGTGAGCTGGAGAGCGCGATGGAGCCGCTGCTCGAAATCCACGGACAGAGCGAATCGCACCTTCGCGTGGCCGGCCAGACGCATCGCGAGTTGCTCGATCAGTTCGGCGGACACGACGCGCTCCTCGAACAAACGCGGACAAGCTACCGCGCGTGGCGCGAAGCGGCCGCAGAGCTGGAGGAGCTGACGCGCGCGCAGAAAGATCGATCGCTGCGGCTCGATCTGCTGCAATATCAGATCGACGAGATCGCCGCTGCCAAACTGGAAGCGGGCGAAGAGGAGTCGCTTCGCGGCGAGCGAAGCATTCTCGCGCACGCGCGCGAGATGATCGAGGCCACCGCCGGCGCATTTGCAATCCTCGAGGAGAACGAAGACTCGGCGCTCGCACAGCTCGCTCGGGCAGCCCATCTGCTGCAGCCCCTGGCGCGCGACATCGAGAAAATCGGAACGCTCTCGGCCGAATTGCAGGAGATCGTCTACCGCCTGCAGGACAACGCACGCTCGCTCGCTTCACTCAGCGATTCGGTGCGCCATGACCCCGCGCGATTGGAGGTCGTCGAAGAGCGCCTCGCGACTATCGAGCGCCTGAAGAAAAAATACGGCGGATCGATCGAAGAGGCCTTGCAACATCTCGACAACAGCAAGACGGAATACGAGCGGCTCAACGACTTCGAATCGAGCGTCGAAAAGCTGCAGAAAATCGAACAGAAGAGCCGCGCGGCATTTCAAAGCAGCGCCGAGAAACTGTCGGCGGCCCGCAAGAAGGCCGCTCGCGCGTTCGAGCCTGCGGTTCAAAACGAACTGCGCGATCTCGCGATGGAGCGGACCACGGTGCGGATCACGACCGAGCATGGCATCGACAGCGAGACAGGATTTGATCGCGTCGACATTCTGGTCGCGCCCAACAAAGGGGAAGATCCGAAACCGATGCAGCGGATCGCGTCGGGCGGCGAGCTGTCGCGCATCCAGCTCGCGATCGCGGCAGCACTCTTCAAAGCGTCGCAGCGATCGGCGGAAGCGACGCTGGTGTTCGACGAGATCGACGCCGGCATCGGCGGGCGGGTGGCGGAGGTGGTCGGGCGCAAGCTGCAGGAGCTGGCGGCCGGAAATCAGGTCATCTGCGTCACGCATCTGCCGCAGATCGCGAGCTTCGCCTCGACGCACTTCTTCGTCTGGAAAGAGGACTCCGGCGGCCACACGCGCGCACGCATCCGCCGGCTCGATGATCCCGAAGAGCGCGTGGCGGAGATCGCGCGGATGCTGGGCGGCGAGAGAGTTCCGGCTTCCGCGGTCGTGCACGCGCGAGAACTGCTGAGTGGGGCGAAACGTGAAGCGATGGCCGATCGACGGCGCGCCAACTGAGTCACAGCTCGAGGAGATCACCGCTCTTCTGCGCTCGGGCGGGATCGTTCTTCTCCCCACCGATACGATCTATGGCCTTCACGCGCTCGCGAGTGACGCGTCGAGCGCGAAAATCGCCGCGATCAAAGCGCGCGACGCCGAAAAACGCTTCGTCATCATCGCCGCGTCCATCTCGCAGCTCGATGCGATGGGCGCCGAAGTGCCGCCGATGTTGAATAACATCTGGCCCGCGCCGCTCACGGCGATTCTTCGACGAGGAACACAGACGATCGCGGCGCGAGTGCCCGATTTGAAATGGCTTCGCGACCTTCTCCAACGGACCGGGCCTTTGATCTCGACGAGTGCGAATCGCAGCGGAGAACCACCGATAACAATCGCGGACGCGCTTCCTGGCGAGCTTCTGCGCGCGATCGATGGCGTGGTCGACGCCGGGCTACGAAACGGAAAACCTTCGGCGATCGTTGACTTTACCGAAACTGAACCGCGATTCATTCGGGAGGGCGATCCGCGCTTTACACAGGACCTGCGGAAAACACTGTCGAAAAAGCTGTGAAAAACGTGCGCAGGCGCAAAAAAACAGCGCGCCTGAGCAAACTGCACAAACGTGTGGGCGAACCATGCAAACCGAACAAAACGTGCATGTTGCGAGATTTGACCCCAATTGCTGCAGCGCGACTTGTGCACTTTTTCGCCCCGCCTAACACTTTCCACAAGCCCGCATAGAAATTTGCCACCCCTCCATCAGTCAGTTTCATGCGCCATCCAGGCGGGCTCTCGAAGAAGGTCCAAAGTTATTGGATAAAGTATCGCCGCCGGGCAGCGTTACAATCGCGTTCCATGACTACCGCGATCGACACGTCCACGCAGCCCGCACGTTCGGGCGAAAAAGAGCTCCAGCGCCAGTTCGTCAACTTCATGTTCTTCAAAGCCGACCGCGCTTTCCGCCGCGAAAACGCCGAGGTCAAGGCGCAGGCGAAGCGCGAGCTGGCGGAGATCGTCGAACGATTCACCGGCCCGATGATGATCCTTCCGTATTCGACCGTCGGACTGAAATCAACGGTCGATTTCATGTTGTGGCGCATCAGCTTCGAAATCGAACCGATGCAGCAGATGGCGGCCGCGATCAACAAATCCCTCCTCGGCCGGTACCTCGACGTCCCGCACTCTTATCTCGCGATGACGAAGCATTCGCAGTACGTCCAGGAACACGTGCATGAGGGACAGGAGGGACGGCGAACACGCATCGTCCCGGGAAAGAAGGCGTTTCTTTTCGTCTATCCGTTCGTGAAAACGCGCGACTGGTATCTCCTGCCGCAGCCCGAACGGCAGCGGATCATGAACGAGCACATCGCGGTCGGACACAAATATCCGCGCGTCAAGATCAACACGACGTACTCGTTCGGCCTTGACGATCAGGATTTCGTCGTCGCGTTCGAAGCGGAGTCTCCCGCGGAGTTCCTCGATCTCGTGCAGGATCTTCGTGAAACCGAATCGTCGAAATACACCGCACGCGATACGCCGATGTACACCTGCAAGCGCGCGACGATCGAGAACATCCTCGACTCACTCGCGTAGCAGCGCGCGTGTCATCCCGAGCGTAGCGAGGGACCTGGGCGGAGGGGCGGTACGCTACCGTGAGTAGAGCCAACAGACGACCGATGTAGCCTCGGCTCATGCGCTTCTACTATGTTTACGTCCTCGAAAGCCGAAGTCGCGTTCTGTACATCGGGGTCACGAGAGATATCGGCGAGCGTCTTTTGTGGCACCGGTCCGGCCTGGATCGTCGTTCCTTTGTATCTCAATACCACGTGGTCAGACTCGTTTATCGGGAAGATTTCACGGACATCAGACAGGCGATCGCGCGTGAGAAGCAGTTGAAAGGTTGGCGACGCGCAAAGAAAGTGCGTCTGATCGAGGAAATGAATCCCGACTGGCTAGATCTCGCACCGCCCGACCGCCCAGGTCCCTCGCTACGCTCGGGATGACAA
This sequence comes from Acidobacteriota bacterium, assembly GCA_030948915.1. Lineage (GTDB taxonomy): Bacteria > Acidobacteriota > Thermoanaerobaculia > Gp7-AA8 > Gp7-AA8 > Gp7-AA10. The sequence goes on along the minus strand of JALYZI010000007.1, from coordinate 27,483 downwards.
GAAAGCGGCCGCGATCGCAGTCACGATCAATCCCCCACCCAGCACCGCCATCGTCGGTTGGAAGCCGCGGTGTTCCGCCAGGATTCCGCCGAACAGATTCCCGAACGGCAGAAAGCCGGAGAACGCGAACGTGTACATGCTGAGCACGCGACCGCGAAGCACGTCGGGGATGCGCTGCTGAATCGACGTATTGCACAGCGCGACGCAGATGACCATCGAAGCACCGGCCAGCACCAGGAGCGCGAAAATCGGCGCCTGCTGCCGCGTGAATCCGATTCCCGCGAGGCCGATGCCGAACGTTGCCAGCGTGATCAGGATGACTCGCGTCATGTGCGATGGTTTCGGCATCCTGACCGAAAGGACGAGCGATCCCGCCAGCGCGCCCGCGCCGATTCCGCCCATCAGCAGACCGAGTCCCTTCGCGTCGTTGACGAACAGGGCGCGCGCGATCATCGGCAGAAGACTCAGATATGGATACCCAAAAAGGCTCGCGGCTGCCACGATCGAAAGCAGCAGGAGAACGAGGCGGTCGCGCCGCACGTATCGGAAAGCCTCTCCGATATGCGACAGCATCGCCGCCTCCGACCCCGGATGCCGCAACTGCCTCGGCTTCATGAGGCGGAGGGCCCAGATCAACGGAAGAAACGAGATGGCGTTGAAGAAAAAACACCAGAACGGACCGTAGAGTGAAAGCGCGACGCCGGCGATCAGCGGCCCGATCGCGCGGGAGAGATTGAACTGCAGCGAATTCATCGCGATGGCATTGGACAGACGCGCGCGGTCGTCGAGGAGATCGACGACCATCGCCTGATACGCCGGGCCCGAGAACGACATCGCGATGCCGGTAACGACCGCCGCCGCGATGATCTGCCACACCGTGATGCGATGGACGTAGATCGCGATCGCGAGCCAGAGCGCTGTGAGCGTCTGCACCCACTGCGACGCACTGACGACGCGGCGCCGGTCGAATCGATCCGCCACCACGCCTCCCGGCAGCATCAGAAAAAACTGCGGGATCGAGTTCGCGAAGCCGACGAAACCGAGGAGAAAGGGGGAGTCGGTGAGGCGGTAGACGAGCCACCCCTGCGCAATGGCCTGCATCCACGAGCCGATGTTGGAGATGAACTGCGTCGTCCAGAACAGTCGGTAATCGCGCTCCCGAAATGCCTCGAAGGCCATGGCCCGGATGATACAATTCGCGGCACTTCAGCCAGTTGCCATGTTCGAACAGGAACGTCGCAAGACGGAACGTCTGCTCGTCACACCTCCCATCACCGCCCAGGTCGAGCAAAGGTCGGTTCGCGTGATCAACATCGGCACGCTGGGCACGACCATCGAACACGACAGTCCGCTCGTGGGCGGGCAGCAGAAGCTGAAATTCCAATGGGACGGCGAGGAGATCGTTGTCGACTGCGCTGTCGTCCATTCAGAAAAGAGCGGCCCGAATATTTTCTCGACCGGATTGAGCTTCGTCGGCGGTGAGCCGCCCGCGCTGCGCCGCGTGATCGAGACGCTCTCCGATCGCGACGAGATGGAGCGTCTGCGGACACTGGTCGAGGCGTCGAAGCTGATCAACTCATCGATCGAGCCCGATGCGCTCTTCGCATCGATCCTGACGGTTGCGCGCAACGAGCTGCATGTCGAACGCGGCACGCTCTACTTCGTCGACGAAGATGCGCAGCAGATCTGGACGAAAATCGCGGGCGAGCTATCCTCGGAGATCCGTCTTCCGATCGGCAAGGGTCTCGCGGGAACAGTCGCAGCGACAGGAGAGCCGGTCATTCTCCACGATGCCTACGCCGATCTGCGCTTCGACCGCTCGCTCGATCAGAAGACCGGCTATCGCACGCGATCGATGCTGTGCGTTCCGATCCGCAATCGCGAGCAGAAAATCGTCGGCGTGCTGCAGCTGCTGAACAAGACCACCGGCGCATTCGGCACCGGCGATCTCGATTTTCTCAACAGCATCTCGGATCACATGGCGATCGCGATGGAAAACGCGACGCTGCACATGGAACTGCTCGAGAAGCAGCGGATGGCCGACGAGTTGAAGCTCGGGCGCGAGATCCAGAGCCGGCTCTTGCCGACGCCGCCGATGGATGTCGCAAGCACGCGCCTGGCGGCGCTGAGCGTGCCGTGCTACGAGGTCGGCGGCGACTATTACGATTTCATCGAGCTCCGCGACGGCGACCTCGGACTCGCCATCGGCGACGTCTCGGGGAAGGGCGTGTCGGCGGCGCTGATCATGTCGAGCGTGCAGGCGGCCCTTCGAGTCGCGGCGCCGATCGAAGACGATCTCGCCCATCTCGTGCAGCGGCTGAATGCACTGATCTATCGCGGCTCGCGCGGCCGCAAGTACGCGACGTTTTTCTTCGGGCGCTACACGCCGTCGAACGGTCTGCTGCGCTACGTGAATGCCGGACACAATCCGCCCTTCGTGGCAATTGACGGGCAATTGCAGGAGCTGTCATCGACCGGAAAACCGATCGGTATCTTTCCCGAATCGCAGTACCACGAGCAGGCGGTCGAGATTCCGCCCGGCGCGACGCTCTTCCTCTACACCGACGGCCTCAATGAAGCCGCGAATGCCGAGGAGGAGGAGTTCGGATACGAGCGGCTGCGCGAGCTCTTCCTGAAGACGCACGAGCCGGCGCAGATCGTGGCGGCGATCACGGAGTTCGAGCGCGGCGCACGACCGACGGATGACAAGACAATTGTTGTCATGCGGCGAGACACTGCCTAGCCGCTGAATGCACTAGGCCCGGTGCAGCCTTCTGATACCAGCGCCGACACCGCCGCCGATTGCGCCGAATACGATTCCCGGTAAGACCATCATGATCGGCAACGTGAAGACTTCACTCAGTCCGCCACTGTCGCGGATTGCCGCGAGCGTCTTCGGATCGTGCCAGACCGCGAGCAGGCAAGCGGTGCTGCAGATGCTGACCAGCGCTGCGATGGACGTCGCAGCCAATCCTTCGACAGCGCCTGCGACGAATGAACCTGAGCGCCGGGCAGCCCACAATCCGGCCGCGACAAGAATGCTGATGCCGGCCGCGGTCGATACGGTCGATCGCGTGTGAAAATCGGCTGGCTGAGAAAAGCTATCGAGTGCCGTTCGTGCCACGAATACCGCGCTGAACATTGCCGCCCACAGACGGGCGCCGCGAAACACGAATCCCAGCACTTGCCTGACGTACCAAAGATCGGCGCGTCGGCGGCCGCGCGCCAATTGAGTGTCTCGATACTCTTCCAGAAGATCGCCGGAGACGCTTTCGAAGTCGCGTCGCTGGAGGGAGAGATGCAGCAACGCTTCGGCCCAGCGGGGAGGTGTCGCAGTGACGGTCATATCATCCTTTCAACGGCCATTTGAGGCCGAACCACAGGTCGTTAACGGACGCGCGCGCGTCGTTCAGCGCCCGCACTCCTTTAGGCCGTAGTCGATAAAATCTCCGGGCACGGCCGCTACGGATCGGCGTCCCTGAGCCGAGGGAAGAGGCGATGAGGCCCTTCTTTTCCAGCCGCTCGAGCGTAGCGTGGGCCGCCCCGGGAGCGACGTCGCGCTTCAGCCGCGCCTGCGTCTCTTTCTGAATTGCGCGACCGTAGGCATTCTCTCCGAGGCGAATGATCGCCAGGAGGATCGCCTGTTCGAAGAGACCGAGGGTATCCGCCATACCAACTCGCCTACATTGTAGTCTTTGCGAGCCGAAGACGCAATCCATGCGGGGCGGGCGAGATCCGGTATGATGCGACCCTACTTTCAGGGGATCTCAATGATCTTGAATCGGCGTACTGCGAATGCTCTGCTCTTTGTGATTGCAGCATCGGTGGCGATGGCTAGAACAACCGCCGCGTCTTGCAGCGCCGGCACGACGACGCTGTGCCTCAATAATCAGCGATTCAAGGTTGACGTGCGCTGGAAGGATTTCGACGGCAAGACCGGGGTCGGCCAGGCAGTTCCCCTGACATCCGACACCGGCTACTTCTGGTTTTTCGGGAGCAGCAACGTCGAGTTGGTCGTCAAGGTCCTCGACGGCCGCGGTTTGAATCGTCACTTCTGGGTTTTCTTCGGCGCGCTATCCAACGTCGAATACACGATGACAGTGACGGACAGCGAGACGGGAACCGTCAAGACGTATTTCAATCCGTCCGGCCGCTTCGCGAGCGTCGGCGACACTGAAGCATTTGCGTCAGCGGGAATTGCAACCCATGCATTGAACGCGGTCACACCCGTGCCGCACGCGGTGAGTTCGTGTGCGCCGAACGATACGAGCCTCTGCATGAACGGCGGGCGATTCCGCGTCGAAGTGAATTGGAAGGATTTTTCGGGCAACAGCGGAACCGGAAAAGCCGTTCCTCTGACCGCCGACACCGGCTACTTCTGGTTCTTTGGCAGCGAGAATGTCGAATTGGTGGTCAAGATTCTCGACGCGCGAGGCCTGAACAACAAGTTCTGGGTCTTCTATGGAGCTCTATCCAGCGTCCAGTACGAAATGACTGTGACCGACACTCTGACGGGAAACGTCAAGATCTACACCAACGCGGCCGGACAGTTCGCGAGCGTAGGAGACACCGATGGTTTTCTCGCGGGGTACAACGTCTCGGCGCACCTGGATGACGCTCGCGCTGCCTCGCTGGAAATGCCGGCCGCCGGCGGAAGTCTTTCGGCGACAGCGGCTGACGGAACGGTCTTTACTCTCACCGTTCCTCCTGGCGCACTCGCGAGCGGCGAAACAATCACGTTGACCCCGGTCGCTGCCATCGATCAGCTCCCGCTGAGCGGCGGACTCTCCGCGGCGGTGCAACTGGCTCCCGAGGGACTGCGGCTGTTGAAATCCGCGACGCTCTCGATCAATCCCACCGCCGCCATCCCCATCGATGAGGAGGTCACCTTCGCATGGCGCGGAAGCGGCGAGGAATTCATCCTCTACCCGCCCAATCCGGCCGGCACGCGAGCAATCTCGCTGAGCGTCACTCACCTGGGCGGTTACGGCGTCGGACGCGGCACGCCCGCCGATCAGGCCGCGCAACAGCAACGTCGTCCCGGCAGCACGGAAGATTTTTTCAATCAGCGTTTGCAGAGTCCTGCCGCCGCGCAACGCAGAGAACTGCGTCAGGCAGCGGGCGCGAAAACGGCCGGCCAGATCGAAGCAACGAAGATTTTGACTGAATATTTGAACGACGAAATCTTTCCGAAAGAACCGCAGAACTGCGAGAAGAAGACGCTCAAAGACTTCGTGTTCAAGGTCAAGTGGTTCAGGGAAAATGTGCGCATCTTCACCGGGCCCGATGCCGCTCTGGTCGCCGCGGGCGACCAATACCTCGACGTCGCAATCCGTCATCTCAAGGCCTGTTATGACGGAGCCTTTGAACAGTGCACGGACTTCAAAGACCCGACCCAGGTGGAAAGAATGGCGTGGATCTGGCTCACATTGGCGAGCGAAGGGAAGGAGAGCAGCGTCGATTCGAAGAAGATCCAGCGCTGTCTCACGTTCGAACTGACTTTTGATTCGGTCATCGAAGAGCTGCAACCGCAGGGCGCTGCCTTTGCCTTCCGCCATCAGGTTCACGCGGTCGTTCCGCTCACGCTTTCTTCGTTTGAAGACGGCCCGGTGGGTAACGGAGATCTGAAATATGCGAGTCTCACCTACAGCGGACCTTCGATTTCTCCGTGCTCGCAAACGACCGTTGGCGGCAATTCGGTGTTTCAAGTCATCAAGACCTCCCTCGACTTCAACGTCTTCGACGGAGGACCGCCGCCCGAGCCCCTGACGATGGAGTACGACCCGGGTTATCCAAATTTCAAGTTCACGGTGACTTGTCCGATGGCGCCGGAGATTGTCCTCGACCAACAGCGGTGGCGCGCCGAGTATTACGATCACTTCCACAGCGATGAGCGCTCGGGTAGTGGTTTTATTGCCAAAGGCTGGCAGCGCATCGGTGGAGACGTGTACGCGCGCAAGACCTACCAGAGACCTTCACCTTTCGCGGTGGAGACGACGACTCTGACTTTGAAACACACTCCGAAATGAACACGGCCGACGATCATCTTGCGCGCGCCGCCGACGCGAAAAGAGAAGGCCGATTCGCGGCTGCCAGCGATTCCCTTCTTCGAGCGATACAGCTCCTGCGTCAGGAAAACGACTCAGCGGCGCTGGCGCACGCACTCAGAAATCTGGGTGAGGTGCAAAGATCATTGCCCGGGTCGGATGGCGGAATAGCGGCCTACAACGAGGCGATCGCAATCTTCCGTCAGCATTCCGCTCCTCTCAAACTGGCGCACACAATTCGGCATCTCGGCGATATCTATCGCCACGCCGGCGATTTCGATCAGGCGACCCGATGCTATGACGAAGCGCTGAGCATCTATCGCAGCGACGCTGACACGCTACCTCTGGACCTCGCCAACGCGCTCCGGAGCTCCGCATTGCTCAAGGAAAAGACCGGAGACGAGCAGCAGGCGATGACGCTCTGGGAAGAGGCAAGAAACCTCTACGTCGCGGCTAACATTGAAACGGGGGCCGCTGAGGGTTCTCATCGACTCGCAAGGCTCAATCGCGAATCGAAACAAGAATGACGCGCGCCATCGCAATGCTGCTGCTCTCCGCGCTCTCCGCGTCATCCGCGATCGCGCAGAAACGCCTCGTGCTGATCGACCAGGACGGATCGGGGCCCGCTGATGGCAACCAGATGGCGATGATGGTCCTCCTGCAATCGCCGCAAGTGGGAAGTCCTCGGAATCTCCATCGTCACCGGCGACGCATGGCGCGACGAAGAAGTGCAGCACACGCTGCGCATGCTCGAGCTGACCGGCCACACGAGCGTACCGGTCGTTCCGGGCGCGGTGTTTCCACTCGTCCGCACGCAGGAAGACACGCGACTCGCGATGCAGATCTCCGGCGTAGCGCCGTGGTTGGGGGCGTGGGCTCCGACGGGTCACGGGGCGTGGGACATTCCGCCGCTGCCTGAAGGATCGCCGAAGACGCAGGCGGCGGCCGAGGATGCGGCACATTTTCTGGTGCGACAGGTACGCGCGCATCCGGGACAGATCACCATCTTTGCCGCCGGACCGCTGACGAACATCGCCCTCGCCATCGCAATCGATCCGAAATTCGCGGAGCAGACGCGCGGCATCGTGATGGTGGGTGGCAGTCTCAGTCCGCTGTCGGATGATCTCGAGCTGGTGACGAACCCGCGCCATGAGTTCAATTTCTGGTTCGATCCGGAAGCCGCTCGCATCGTCCTTCGCGCCCACTGGCCACGCATTGACGTGACGACTGTCGACGTTTCCATCAAGGCGATGTTCACCAAGAAAACGAGCTGGCCGCATGCGTCTGGCTCCATCCGGGCATCATCACGAAGACACATGATGTCTACATGGATGTGGACCTCAGCCACGGTCCGAGCTATGGTCACACGCTCATGAAAACAATCAGTGTCTTCAATCACGTGACCCTCGACGGCTTCTACGCCGGGCCTGACGGCGAGATCGACTGGTTCAAGTCGATCAAGAAAGATCCCGCGCTCGACAAGTACCTTCACGGCCAATCGCAAGGCGGCAGCTCGCTGATGATGGGGCGTACGACCTACGCAATGATGAAGAGCTACTGGCCGACGCCGGAAGCCATCAAGAGCGACCCGGAAATGGCCAGGGTCATGGACCACGGCCGGAAGGTCGTCTTTTCAAAAACGCTGAAGAAGGTCGAGGAAGGGCCGAACTGGAAAAACATCACGCTCGTTCACGACATCGATCGCAAGCAAATCCTGAAGTTGAAGGAAAAAGACGACTTCACAATCCTGGGCAGCGGCAGCATCGTCCAGCAGCTCGCGAACCTCGGTCTCATTGACGCTTATCAGCTGGTGGTGGTCCCCATCGTGTTAGGCGCGGGAAAACCTTTGTTCAAAGATGTGCGGGCGACGAATCTCAAACTCGTCGAAGAGAAATCATTCAAGAACGGACTCGTGGTGCTCAAGTACAAACCGAAAGCAAACTAGTGGACGATCGCCGCCAGAAGTTTCGCGAGCTCCATCAATCGGGCTGTTTCGTGATTCCAAATCCGTGGGACGTTGGAAGTGCCCGCGCGCTCGCGCAACTCGGCTTTCAGGCACTCGCCACGACCAGCTCCGGCATCGCGTGGTCGCACGGCCGCGCCGACAATCACCTGTCGCTCGAGGAGGCGCTGGAAGGTATTCGCGCAATCGCTGACGGCGTCGACGTGCCTGTGAACGCAGACTTCGAAGGAGGCTTCGCCATCGAGCCGGACGCAGTGGCGGCCAACGTCATGCGAGCGATCACCACCGGCATCGCCGGACTCTCCATCGAAGACTCGACCGGCGATGCGGCCAACCCGCTTTTTGAATTCAACCTGGCGGTCCAACGGATCCGCGCCGCGCGGCGCGCGATCGATGAGAGCGGAACGGGAGTCCTTCTCACCGCGCGATCGGAAGGATTCATCGTCGGTCGCCCCGATCTCGCGGAAACCATCCGCCGGCTCACCGCTTACGCCGATGCCGGCGCCGATTGTCTCTACGCGCCCGGGATCCGCAACATGCCCGACATCACCGCCGTGGTGAAAGCAGTCGCGCCGAAGCCCGTCAATGTCCTGGTCGGGGGCGATTTCGCGACGGTGGAGCAGCTCGCGAAGGCCGGCGTTCGCCGGATCAGCGTCGGTGGAGCGCTGGCCCGCGCGGCGTGGACAGGTTTTCTTCAAGCCGCCAAGGAGATCGCGGAACAGGGAACGTTCGCGAGCCTCGGCCGCGCTGTTCCGTTTTCCGAGCTTGACTCCCGCTTCGACTGACTCTCTCGCTCACTGCCCCGCGAAGAACACCGGATCGCCCGAGCTGTTGTCGACCATCGATCCGTACGCGAAGAGCACCGGAGCGCTGTCGGTATGTGCCTGCAGCGTGACGCTGCCGAGTGCGGCGATGTTGAGCGAGGGGAAAAGTGACGCCAGCGAATACTGCGTCTGTCCCCTCGGCGCCAACTGCACGAAAGCGCTCGCCAGCGTTTGACCGCTCGCGGAGAGCAGCGTCGCGGTGATGCCGATCGTCCCGTCTCCGCTGTTCACGAATCCAACGTTCGAGCGGAACGCGTTGTCCGATCGGAGTCCGGGAACGTAGCTGTCGTATCCGAATGACTGCACCGCGTCGATCGACTGTCCGAATGTGCCGCCGTTGGGCGCTGTGGTGTAGGTGCGGCTCGCGATGATCGGCCCCGTCGCGCCATTCCACAGCACTTCGAGCGCGCCGCTGCCGGCCGATGTTCCGAACTGCGAGACGATGTCGCTCAGCACCACCGTCTGATTCGGCGCGATGGCAACCGGCTTCGTCGCGTCGAGATATCGCAGCGTGACAGGCATCGTTGCGCCAGTCGGATTGAAAAGACGCAAGTCACTTCGCCAGAACGTTCCATTGGCACCGGCCGCACGGCCGACTGCCGGAACGACCGATCGCGATCCGGTCCGCGCGCCGGTGGCCTGCAGATAGACAGGATCCTGGGTTCGATTGTCGATGACGGATGCATACACGCTGATGACATTGGCAATCCCGGCATCCGCGCGCAACGAGAGCGCGGTGAACGCGCGATTGTTCACGCCAGGGAAGAAAGAGCCCAGCGAGTCCTGCTTGAAACTGTTCGCGGCCACGATGACCGAGGAGTTGCCGATGGTCGAGCCGTTGCCGTCGTAGAGCGTGAGCGCCACGGAGACCGGAACGTCGCCGCGGTTCACGAGCCCGATGTTCGTGCGGTAGTCGGAGTCCGATTCGAGTCCGGTGACGAAGAGCGTCTGCTGCAGATCTGCGGACGCAACGCTTGGCACACCCTGTCCGTACGTGCCACTTCCGCCACTGGTGAACGTGCGGCTGGTGAGCTTGATCGTCGGCGTGCTCGAAGCGCTGGTCGCTTCGATCGCGATCGCGCCGGCGCCGCTCGGCATGCCGAAGATGTCGCGCAGGGCGTTACTGAAGGTCAGAGCCTGTTTTGGCGCGAGGAAGAGCGCGTGCGACTGTACGCTGCCGCCGGCCGCCGGAATGAAGAGTAATTGTCCGCTGGCCGATTCAGTTCCGGCGTTGAAGAGCGTGAGCTCGGTGCGCCATACCGATCCGCCGACGCCATCCGTCTGCGCGGTCACCGAGACCAGCGAGCGATAGGGCGCGTAAGGATTCACAGTCACGGAGCGCGACGCGACGCTGGACGTCGCGGAGTTGTACGCCGTCAACGTGACGAAGAATGTTCCGGGGGCCTGATAGGCATGCACAGGATTTTGTGCACCCGAGATCGTGCCGTCGCCGAACGACCATGACCACGACGTCGGCGAGCCGGTCGTGTTATCCACGAACGTGACGGAATCGCGCACGTTCGGCGAAGCCGGCGAGAAATCAAATGCCGCGTGCACGTTCGGGACGACAGGAGCGGGCGCCGCGACGCTGATCGTGCGCGTCGCCTGCGACTGACCCCCGGTTCCGGACACGGTCAGCACGACCGTGTAACTGCCGGCCGAGATATAGATGTGATTCGGATTCGCGACCGAAGATATGACACCGTCGCCGAAGTTCCACTGCCGCGACGTAATCGTTCCGGTCGATTGATCCGTGAAGATGAACGTCGTCGTTGTTGCAATGCCGCTCGAGACATTGACCGTGAAGGCGGCCGCAGGAGCTGCCGGTGGCGGCGGAGTGGATCCGGAAATCGTCACGGTCGCGGTATTCGATGGCGCCGATTCGCCTGCGCTGTTGAACGCCGTGACGCGGAGGTTGTACGTGCCGGCGGCCACGCCGGAAATCGCGGCGGTCGTTGCGCCGGCACCCGCGTCGCCGATGCGCGTGAAGGCACCGCCGCTGGCTGCGATGTAAACATACTGACCGGTTTCATCCGAGGCGTTGTCACGCCACGAGAGATGGATGTCCGATCCAGATGCGGCCGCGCTCAGGTTCGACGGAGCGTTTGGAGCGGTGGGAGTCGGAGCCGGCGCAGGAGCCGGTGCGCTGCCATTCGGATAGAGCCAGCGCGCCGCGAGTTGATCGTCAGCGCGCAGCGACGGTCCTCGGCCTGTGACCGACGGATACATGAGCGCCGTCGGATCACTGCTGTGGCCGAGTCCCAGGGTGTGGCCGAATTCGTGAGCGATGATTTCGGCGAGCAGCGTGCTCGAGATCCCGGTCGACGGGGACACGCCGTCCTGAATCGTCATGAAGCCTTCGGTAATCGGCGTCGCGCGATAACTTCCCTGCGTGTGTGACGAATCCGCCGTGAAGGTCGAAGTCCACGTTCCGGCCAAGCCCACGCCATTGAATCCGCCCTGTCCGACGACGCCACCGGTCGATGGGTTGTACGAACCGGCGATCTCGCCGAGGAGATCGTTGAAGACCACTTCGTTGACGCCGTTCGTGCGCGCCTCGCCGCCCGGCGATCCGCTTCCCGGACCCGCGAACGTGTAGCGAATGACGGCCGAGCCAAAGCCCGACCACGCCGACATCGCAGTCTGCACTTCGTTGACGCCGCCGCCGTTGTATCCGGTCTGCGTGCCGAAGCTTTGCCACGCAACGGACGCACCGCGCTCGAACGCCGTCCATCGATACACCGACGGCTCGGAGATGAGCGTGAAGTTCGGCTGGATCCTGTGGCTCGGACGCAGGTCTTCTTCGAGCAGCGGATTCTCGACGCCGTAGTTGTTCGCGCCCTGACGTCCGGCCACGCGATCGCTGACGAATTGTTCGAATCCGTCCGCTTCACGCTGCACGTTCTTTGCGGTGATCGGCTGAAAACGCGAGTCGAGCAGCATCACATCGGCGGTGATGTCGTCGCGATGCCACAGCCGCATGCCGCTCATGGTGCGCTTCTGCGTGAACTTGCCGACGTAGAGGTCCGTCGTCTGATAATCCCCTCGAGGCGACGGCGTGAGGAACGCGAGCACGTTTTCGCCGGCGGCGTACACCGGTGCGCCGAAGACTTTCGTGACGCGATCGTCGATCTGACCGCCAAGCTCGCGGATCGTGATCTCGCCGGCGACATTGCCCTTCAGCGTCCGGTCGACGGCCAGCGCCGTCTCCGTCCAGATCGTGCCGTTGACGGCGATTGGAGTCGAACGGACAACATGACCTTCGGCAATGAGCGGCGTCTTGGCCACCAGCTGCTGGTCAGTCGGAAGGACAATCGTAGTCGCGCTCGCCAGCACCGCCCCGAAAATCGTCAGGACACACGTCAGCCCGTACACCGCGAGATTTTTGGTTTTCATGGGAGTGCGCACCAAAACGGCAGATGACGTACTTGGTATTTCTCGCCTTTGTGATGCGCCTCACACCAGCGTCAGCACTTCCCGCAAATCGCGAATGGTCGCGACCGGCTCGATGACGTGATCGTGATCGACCGGGGGCGCCACCGCAGTGCCGCGCTGCTGCGGAACGAAGTGGACGGCGGCCATGCCGCACTGCTGCGCGCCGTGAACGTCGACGTAGAGGTTGTCGCCGACGAAGAGCATCTCGTCGAAGCCGACATCCAGCGATTTGCGCAGCGCTTCGAAGATCGATCGCTGCGGCTTGCACTCGCCGTGCTCGTTCGAGAAAACGAGGGCATCGAAGAATTCGGCGAAGCCGAGGCGTTCGAGAATCGTGCGGAGCGCGTAGCCGGGAGTGCGGCCGGTGTTGCTGATCAGGCCCAATCGAAAACCGCGCGAATGCAGCTCGCGGATGACATCGAGCGCACCGGGAACAACCGCAGGTAGAAAATCAAGGATCGCGAGCGCATAGGCCTCCTCGAGCGCCTGGGTCGCTGCCTCATCGAGATCGAGCTCCATCGCTTCGAGAAAATGATCGATCTGCGTGCGGCACGGGACATCCTTATCGCGCGACCAATACAAATCCTGACAGCGCTGCCAGACGTCGCGATATGGATCTTCGAGTTGCGAGGCCGACCGGCCGAGGATTTTGGCCATCCGCTCGAGACGCACTTCTTTGTGCGTGTGCGTGAGGTCCGGCGGGTTGGTGATCAGCGTTTCCCAGAGGTCGAATGCGATTGCTTTCAACATAGTGGCCGGTGGCCGGAACCGTCAACCGGCCACCGGCCACTCTCATTGTAATTTTACGCGCCCGCCGAATCCCTCTTCGTAGCCGTGAAAGTACTGCAGTGATTCTTCCGGATACTGCCAGCAGTAGTACCCGCTGCCGTTGTCGAAGTCGATGAGCCACAGCCCTTTCACTTCGATTCCCATTTTCATGACTGCTTCGGCCCATTTGGCGACGAGCTGCTGGCCGGCATCACGAGGCGCGTCGCTGGCCAGTGCTTCCACTTCTTCCACGGCGATGCTGGTCAGCTCCTGCACACGCGGGAGGAGTTCGGCCGCTTCTTCGTACGAAAAGGTCTTCTTCACCGGCGCAAGGTTAGCAGGGTGGTTCGCCCGCACGCGGGGATTTGTGCTAAAACGCACGTGCATTACGGGTAGCGCGCATCAAAGACTGATGGAGGAACCACCGATGTCGGTTGAGGAAAGGGTCAAGTCAATCATCGTCGAACAACTCGGAGTCGACGCGGACGAAGTCACCGCCGACGCGTCCTTCGTCGAGGACCTGGGTGCCGATTCGCTCGACCAGGTTGAGCTGATCATGGCCTTTGAAGAGGAGTTCGGCGTTGAGATTTCCGATGACGAGGCCGAGAAGATCCGGAAAGTCAAAGACGCGGTCGACTACATCGAAAAGCGCGCGAAAGCATCGTAACGAGCTGTTGCTCCTTCCCGCATAACCATGACTAAGCGCCGCGTCGTCGTCACCGGCATCGGCATGATTTCCCCGCTCGGCATCGGCAACGACGCGACGTGGCAGGGGTTGCTCGCAGGGAAGTCGGGCATCGGCCGCATCACGAAATTCGATCCGACCGCCTTCGCGTGCAAGATCGCGGGCGAGGTCAAGGGCTTCAATCCCGAAGACTGGATCGAGAAAAAAGAAGTCAAGAAGTCCGACACCTTCATTCACTACGCGATCGCCGCGGCACAAATGGCGGTCGATGACTCCGGCCTCGACACGCAGAAGGAAGATGGTGACCGGTTCGGCGTGATCATCGGCTCGGGCATCGGCGGCCTTCCGCTGATCGAAGAGATGCATCAGAAGATGCTGGAGCGCGGGCCCAGCCGCATCTCCCCGTTCTTCATTCCCGGTCTGATCGTGAACCTCGCGGCGGGACACATCTCCATTCGATTCAATTGCCGAGGTCCGAGCTCGGCGCCGGCGACGGCGTGTGCGACCGGCGCGCATGCAATCGGCGACGCCTTCAAGATCATTCAGCGCGACGATGCCGATCTGATGTTCGCGGGCGGAAGCGAGGCAGTCATCACGCCGCTGGCGGTTGGGGGTTTCTCCGCGATGCGCGCGCTCTCCACGCGCAATGACGATCCGGAGCACGCGTCGCGGCCGTGGGACCTCAACCGCGACGGTTTCGTCATGGGCGAAGGCGCCGGCGTTCTCCTGATCGAGGAACGCGTGCATGCGATCGCGCGCGGCGCGAAGATCTACTGCGAACTGACCGGCTACGGCATGTCGAGCGACGCGTACCACATCACCTCGCCGTCGGAAGATGGCGGCGGAATGACCCGCGTGATGCAGCGCGCGCTCAAAGATGCAAGGTTAAATCCTACCGATATTCAGTACATTAATGCGCACGGTACATCGACGCCGGTCGGCGATCGGATCGAAACAATCGCGATCAAGGCGGTCTTCGGCGATAAGGCAAATAAGGTCGCGGTCAGCTCCACCAAGTCGATGACCGGCCATCTGCTGGGCGCGGCGGGCGGGCTGGAGGCGGCGATCTGTGCGCTGGCCGTGAAGAACTCGATCCTTCCGCCGACCACGAACTACGAGACTCCCGATCCGGAGTGCGATCTCGATTACATCCCGAACAAAGCGCGGCCGATGCAGGTGCAGCACGTGCTGTCGAATTCGTTCGGCTTCGGCGGGACGAATGCCTCCCTGATTCTCTCGGCGCATGAGTGATCGTTCGCCGTTGGCGGTTAGCCGTTCGCCGCATACACGCTCCCCGGCCGACGGCGAACGGCCGACGGCGGACGACTTCACCCCCGCCTGGTGGATTCGCGGCCCGCACGCACAAACGGTCTGGGGACGCGTCACCCGTACGCGTCGCGCGATGCCGCTCCGCCGCGAGGTTCTCCGCACGCCCGATGACGACGATCTGATCGTCGACCATCTCGACGGAACACGTTTGCGGTTCGTGCTGCTGCATGGTCTCGAAGGAAGCTCGAATTCGGTCTATATGCAGGGCCTGCTGCGCATCATCGCGCGGCACGGTTACGCGGCCACTGCGATGAACTTCCGATCCTGCGCGCGCGATCCGAACAACCTCTCCCGCATGCTGATGAATCGAACGCCGTGGCTTTACCACTCGGGCGACACGCGCGATTTCGATTTCCTCGTGCGTAACCTGCCGAATGACATTCCGCTAGTGGCGATCGGGGCTTCGCTGGGCGGCAATGCGATCCTGAAGTGGCTAGGCGAAAACCCGGGCCAGACGTTCGTGAAGGCCGCCGCCACGATGTCGGTCCCGTACGATCTCGCGGCCGGCGCGCGCGTTCTCTCGATCGGTGCGGGACGCTTCTACACCGCCTCATTCTTTAAGACGATGCGGCAGAAGACAGTTTCGGTCGTCGAGCGCTTCGGCGTGAAGCTCGATGTGCCGGGCGCAATGCGCGCCAGGACATTTCGCGACTTCGATAACGCTTCGACCGCGCCGCTGCACGGATTTCGCGACGCCGACGACTACTACACGCGCGCCAGCTCGCTCCCCTATCTGCACGCGATCACTACGCCGGCGCTCTGCATCAGCGCCGAAGACGATCCGTTCCTTCCGATCGAAGCGCTGCGTCGCGCGCAGGCGGCGGTGTCGCCATCGGTCGAATTCCGAATCAGCCCCGCCGGCGGTCATACCGGCTTCATCTCCGGGAGCGTCCCCTGGCGCGCCGAATATTGGGCGGAAGAGCTGGTGGTGCAGTGGCTGGCGGAGCGGGCGCTGTAAAATCGCAGCGTGACGATCACCGAAACGGCCCGCCGGGCCGGCATCCGGGAGCGCTTCGCCGCATTCATCGCGGAGCGCCATCCGTTCGCGCTCAAGCCTGCGCTGGCGGCCTTCGATCGCGGCGGCGACTTCGAGCCTGCGCTTCGCGATGCGCTGATGACGGGCATCGCCATTCCCGAGACGACTCCGGGAGTGTCGGCGAGCGAGCGGCTGCAGCAGGCGGTTAGTGAAGTCGTCGAAGCGTGCCGCGGATTCTTCCGGCGGGAGGAGATTGCCGAATCGCTGACCGCCGACGAGAAGACCGAGATTCTGCGCGGAATGATTCTCACGCGCGCGGTCGACAACCGTCTGAAACAGTTCTTCACGGGCGGCGAAGTCCGCTGGGGCAACACATCGTTCCAGGGAAAAGGCTTCCGCTCGTTAGGCCAGGAAGCGATCTACGCAGCGTGCATCCGGCTGCGCCGCGGAAAAGGGGGCGACGTCATCGCCCCCATGATCCGCGACCTGGGCGCCGTACTCGCGATGCACAACGCGCCGGAAACCGTCCGCATGGTCATGAACGCGCAGATGGGCAAAGCCGGGCCGCCCATGAACGGAAAAGATCTGCACATCGGCGATTGGGACTACGGAATCCTTCCGCCGATGGCGCCCCTCGGATCGCCCTCGCTGACGATCGCCGGCATCGCCATGGCCTTCGCGCTGCAGAAAACAGATCGCATCGCCGTCTCCTTCATCGGTGAAGGCGGCACATCCCTCGGCGAATGGCACGAGGCGATCAACGCCTGCGCCGCTCGCAGGTTGCCGGCAATTTTCTGCGTCCAGAACAATCAGACTGCGCTCGCCACGCCGCTCGCCGAACAGTCGGCGGTGCGCGCGTTTGCGGACAAGGCGATCGGCTACGGTATCCCGGCGATCACCATCGACGGCACCGATCCGGAAGCGATCGCGGCGGCGTTCGCATGGGCTGCCGAGCGCGCGCGCGGAGGATCCGGACCAACGCTGATCGAGCTGGTCGCGATGCGCATGTGCGGCCACGCCCATCACGACGACATGCTGTACCTCGGCAAGGATCCGCAGCCGTCGTGGTCGTATCCGCCGCTGGCGGAAAGCGGCTACGCCGATCGCGCGCTCTACGAATTCTGGTGCGGACGCGATCCGATCGCGGCGTACGCCGCCAAACTCGAAGTCGATATCGAGCGCTGGAAACGCGAGGCGGAGGAGCTGGTCGAACGCGAGGCGCGCGCAGTGATCGATGCGCCGTGGCCGGATGCGGCGGCGGCGCGGCAGGGCGTTTTTAGTCTGGAGCAGGCACTGCAGTCTGTTCCTCTGAAAATCGAAGACGCGCCCCCGTTCGATCCAAAAGGCAAAACATTCCTCGAAGCGGTGATGCTCGGCGTCGGCGACGCGCTTCGCAACGATCCGCGAACGTTCGTCTACGGCGAGGACGTCGGCGGCAAGTACGGCAACGCGTTTCTTCTTCTCAAGCCGCTGCTCAACGAGTTCGGCGATCGCATCCTGAATTCGATTCTGTCGGAAGGCGCAACGATCGGCGTCTGCATCGGCGCTGCGCTGGCGGGAATGCGTCCCATCGGCGAAATGCAGTTCAACGATTTCGTCGCGACCGGCTTCAATCAACTCGTGAACAACGCTGCAAAGATTCACTATCGCTGGGGCGCGTCGGTGCCGATGGTCCTGCGCATGCCGTGGGGCGGATTGCGTCACGCGGGTCCGTATCACTCGCAGAATACCGAGGCGTGGTTTTATCGGACGCCGGGACTCAAGATCGTGGTGCCTTCGACGCCGCACGATGCGCGCGCGCTCATGGCCGCGGCGGTCGCCGATCCCGATCCGGTCCTCTACTACGAGCACATCGCGCTCTATCGCGATCCGCGCATCAGGCAGACAATTGGCGATACAGCGCCGCAGCCGATTCCGATCGGGAAAGCCGCGCTGCGTCGCGCGGGCGATCATCTCGCGATCATTTCTTATGGCGCGTACGTCCACGTCGGGATACGCGTCGCGGAGAAGCTCGCGAAGGACGGCATCGAAGCGTCCGTTCTCGATTTGCGAAGTCTTGTGCCGCTCGATCGCGAAGCGATTCTCGAGCTGACCCGGCGTTGCAATCGCGTGATGATCATCGAGGAAGACACGCGGACCGGATCGGTTGGCGAGTCGATCGCCGCGATCATTCAAGAAGAGGCGTTCGAGTTTCTCGACGCACCGATTCGCATCATCGGGGCGCTCGACACGCCCGTCCCCTACTCGCCGCCGCTGGAAGAAGAATTTCTGCCGAGCGAAGCGGAGGTCGAAGCGTCGGCGCGCGAGCTCATCGCTTACTAGCAGCTCTTATTGGGCGAGCCAGTTCGACACGAACGTCAGCGGCACGGCGTTGACGTTGTCGACCGGCTGATCGACGAGAAATCGCTGGCCGTCGAGTGCTACCTCGTACTTGTTGCCGGGGAGCTGAAAAAGCGGTCTGGGCGTGCTCTTGCCGCTCGTCATATCGACCGACATCAGCATGCCGCCGGGAGCGTAGTAGAACAGCTCCCGCCCGTCGCCGCGCCAACGCGGGTGCGCTGCTCCGCCGTTGGAGATCTGGCGCCGCGCGGCATGGCTGGGAAATCGTTCGACGTAGACTTCGTCACGGCCGGATTCGTCGGTGACGTAGGCAACCCACGCATCGTCAGGCGAGAAGGCTATTGTCGACTCGACGAATTGCGTCGCGAGGTATGGCTGCAGCTGATGTGACTCCGTCGAATACATCCAGATGTCGAGGTCGGACGGTTTTTGTTTCCACGCCAGAATGAACTTGCCGCTGTGGGACCAGTCGAGCGGAGCGCAGCCGTCTGATCCTGCGATCCGCTCGGCCCGCGACGGATTCGCGACCTCCGTTATGTACAACTCGCCCAGCGATCCCGAACGCATCGAACTGAATACGATTTTCGATCCGTCCGGCGACCACGCTGGCAAGTCATCGGTAGCAGGATCGAACGTCAGACGGCTGATCATTCCGCGGTCGCTGTCGGACAGCCAGATATCGGTGCCGCGTCCATCGGCGTCGAGTTGGCCGAAAGCGATTCGCCGCTCATCCGGCGAGAGCCGAAACGCGCCGAGACGCCGCGGCTCGCCGAAGATCTCGATTGCTTTGCCGGAACGGTCCACCCATGCGAGACGCGCATCCGTGCTGGCGCTGCGATAGGTCAGGCGGCCATTCGAAGAAGCGCTGAATTCGAAGTGATGGTTGTCGCCATTCTCGACGATGTGCTCCGCAATGACCCGCGGCTCACCGGTCACCGTCAGTTTTTTCAAGTCAAAAGCCTGCGCCAGCAATGAACCCCCACGCACGAAGAGCAATTGACCGGGATCGGCGTAGATGGCATTCGTGACGGCTTGAAAAAGATCTCGACTGCTCCCTTCGCGAAGCGATCCGACCTTGATGTGGTGGTCCTCGGTCTTCGGCGCGTCGCCGAGGAAGATGAAGTGATCGTCGTCAGGGAGAAATAACGGCCATCGATGCGCTTCCTCTTTCGGCGTCAGCTTCGTGAGAGCCAGCGGCTTTCCTCCTGCTGCGTCGACGCGGTAGAGCGGTCCCGATCCTGCGCCACTGAAGATGATCACGTCGTGCTTGTTCCACGAACCACCGACGAATGGACCGCCGACATCGCAAATCACCTGCGGCGGACCGCCGCCGACGGCGATACGCCTCAACTTTCCGTCGGCGAAGAAGCCGAGAGCCTTTCCGTCGGGTGACCAGAACGGCGCCAGCGCTCCCTGAGTTCCGGGGAGCTGGCGCGGCTCACTCCTGTCGATCGCGCGGACCCACAGCGAATTTCCAGATTTTCCAAAGCCGACAAATGCGATCGAGTTTCCGTCCGGCGACAACACCGCCTGGCCGATGAATTCGAATGGCGCGTGCAGCGGCGCGGTGATCGAGGAAGTGATCACGGGGACCGGCCGCGGCCGTCGTAACCCGAAGGCTGCAGCGATGAGCGCGGTCAGAATGAGTGCCGCGATCCAGCCGATCCGTTCGCGCGACTTTCGACGCAGAGTCAGGGACGACGCAACGCCCGCCTGCGATCCCGCCTCGCTGATCCACCGGAGCTCCTCGGCGATGTCGTGCGCCGATTGCCACCGATCGTCGCGATCCTTTGCCAGACACTTGCGCACGACGTGCTCCAGTGCGGGAGGTGTCAGCGGCTGAATATGTGACATCGGCGTCGGCTCGCCGGTCACGATCGCCGCGATCAGGCTCGTCTTCGTTTTTCCCTCGAACGCGCGCTTACCGGTCGCCATCTCGTACAGCACGGCGCCGAGTCCGAAGATGTCCGTCCGCGGGTCAGCTTCCTCGCCCTCGAGCTGCTCGGGCGCCATGTACTGCAGCGTTCCGAGGATTGTTCCTTCCTGCGTCAGGGGCTTGTGTTGCGTCGCGCCGTCGAGATCGATCGGCGCCCCGACTTTCGCCAATCCGAAGTCGAGCAGCTTCGCGCCCGACTTCGTGATCATGATGTTCGCCGGCTTCATGTCGCGATGGACGATGCCGGCGCGATGCGCCTTGTCGAGAGCGTCCGCAATTTGCACGCCGTAGCGCAGCACCTGCTCGAGCGGAAGCGGACCCTTTGCGAGTTTGTCCGCCAGCGATTCGCCGTCTAACAACTCCATCACGAGGTAGTTCTCGCCGACGTCGTAGAGCGTGCAGATGTTCGGATGACTGAGTTGCGAGATCGTTTTCGCTTCGCGCTCGAAGCGCAGTTTGAATTGCGCGTTCTGCGCGAGCTCGGCAGGCAGAATCTTGATTGCGACGCTGCGGTCCAACCGCGTGTCCCGCCCCCGCCACACCTCCCCCATCCCACCCGCCCCGATCGGCGCGATCACTTCGTAGGGACCGAGGCGCGTGCCGGCGGCGACCGTCAATGCTGCTCCAGCGCCGCGCGGAGCTCGCTGTCGAAATGCTGCACGAGGACCAGCGGCTGCAGAGGCGGATCATCGTCGATACGCGCATTGGTAAGAAATCTTTGTCCGTCGGACGTGACGTCGTACATGATCGGATTCGCAGAACAAATATGGAAGTGGAAAAGTTTGACTGCCGGACCGATCTCCGGCGTCGCACCGAGCTTGATCGGTACCGCCATCATGGTGCCCTGCCCGGGAGTGACAAAGAACAGCTCTTTGGCATCCGAACGCCACCGCGGCGCAGCGGATTTTGGCGTCGAGATCTGCCACTTGGCACCTGTCGGTGGGAGTGGCGCCACATAAATCTCGTTGCCGCTCGATTCGTTGGACTGGTAGGCGATCCATTTCACCCGGCGACAAAGGTGGCGTCGTTTCGATGAATGGCGTGCCCAGAGACGGGTTCCCGGGGCGATCATCGCGATCCCCGCAGCGCGGCCCAGTTCAGTACGACGACAATCGGGGAGCCGGTTTGATCGAGCACCATGGTATTGATCGCGAATCGCTGGCCGTCCGCGGAGACGTCGTAGCAACGCTCGCCGGTGTAACGCGCGCGCGTCTGAAAAAGCGCTTGCGGGACGGACGATGAGAAGTCAGCGCCATCCGCTCGAACCTCCGCCGACATCATCTTTCGGTCGGCGGAGAGGAAAAAAATCTCTTTGCCATCGCGGCGCCAGCGCGGCTGCGAGCCGCCTCCACCGGTCGAGGAGATCTGCCATCGGCCAGTCATGGACGGGAATCGGGTGACGTAGACATCCGGCCGCCCCGCCTCGTCCGAGGTGTAGGCGATCCACTTTCCATCGGGGGAAATCTGTCCCTCTTTCTCATTCGCCGGTTCGCGAAGCAGCGGCGCGACTCGACGGTCTGGCAGCGATAACGTCCACAGATCCCATTTTGTCGTCGGGTTGAAAGTCTGAAAGACGATCTGTGAGCCGTCCGGCGACCAGTCAGTCGGCTGATTGACTGCCGGCGATCGATAGAGCAGCTCCTCTTCACCCCCGAACGCTTTTACATAGATGTCGGCAACGCCATTGCGGTTCGAATCAAAGACGATTCGCTTGCCATCCGTTGACCAGCTTGGAATGTGGTCGAACGTCGGAAAGTATGAAAATCGTGTGGGCGCGTTCGAGACGGTGTCGTAGAGCCAGATGTTGGAAATGCCGGTGTCCGGATCGCGACGCGTCACCGCAACGTGTCGGCCGTCTGGTGAAAGGCGCGGATCTTCATAGTCATCCGGCGGCCCGACCGTCCCCAGCGCTTTTCCGTGACGGTCATACCAGGTGAGATGCGAGATCGGCGGACTACCGCCTTCCTGATACGCGAGCACACCAGAGTTGGACGCAGAGAAAACGCCGTTCGCCGTGTTCTTGTACATCTGCGCGTGATCGGCGACTGGAAAGGGTTCCCCCGAAACCCCAAGCCGCTGGGCATCGAAAGGAGTGGCCATCAGGTTGGAATCGCGAATGTAGAGAAGATAGCCGGGATCGACATAGATCGCCTGCGAGTTGGCGCGCATGAGGACCGTACCGCGCGGCTGATCGAGTGACGCGAGATAGATCTCTTGACTGCCGCCGCGGGCCATCGCGCTGCTGAACTGCAGGTAGAGAAAGTGTCGGCCATCGGGAAAAAACGCGGGCCAGCGATGACTGAGGGCCTTGTCCAGCAGAGTCACCGGGGCCGGTTGGCCACCGCTCGCGGGTACTCTGTAAAGTGCATCGTACTGGCTCGGAGAAAAGAGAATCGTTCCCTCGCGGTTCCATGCGCCGCCGCGGCCGGAAGGGGCGTCGCACAGCGCCGTGACCGCGCCTCCGGTCGCGGAAACGCGCTTCAATTTTCCATCGGCGAAGAAACCGAGATTCTCGCCGTCCGCGGACCAGAACGGATAGGAAGCGCCGACGGTTCCGGCCAACGCTTGCGCGGCGACCGAATCGATGTTGCGAACCCAGAGTTGTTTGGCGCCGTCGCTGGTCGTGGCGACGAACGCAATGCGACTCCCGTCCGGCGAAACCACGACCGGTCCGGCATCGCGGCCGGAAAAGTTGAAGCCGGCATTCGGCGGCGGATCAATCACGAAGCGTGACAGCCGCACCTCTGCCGCCCGAGGTCGCGGTCGCAACACCATCACCGCACAGACGACGGCGAGCAACGCGGCAATCGCCCAGGGAAGGATCCGGGTCCGGCGCGGCGACGCCGGCGGAGCGGACTCCGCGATCCAACGCAGTGCGGTGGCGACGTCTTGCGCGCTCTGCCATCGATGATCAGGATCTTTTTGCAGACACGTTCTCACGACGCGATCGAGTAAGGCGGGGGTCATGGGCTGGATCGCAGTGATCGATGGCGGTCCGGCCGTGAGGATCGACGCGATGAGGCTGGCCTTCGATGAGCCCTCGAATGCTCGCTTTCCGGCGGCCATTTCGTAGAGGACCGCGCCGAGGGCGAAGATATCGGAGCGCGCGTCGACGGTGCGCCCTTCCAGCTGCTCCGGCGCCATGTAATTCAGAGTCCCGACGATGACCCCGTCCGCGGTAAGCGGCCGCATCTGGGTAGACCCATCGCCGGCGAATATCGCTGCCGCTTCTTTCGCCAGGCCGAAGTCGAGCAGCTTCGCGCCGGACTTGGTAATCATGATGTTGCCCGGCTTCAGATCGCGATGCACCACTCCGGCCTTGTGCGCCTTTTCCAGCGCCTCGGCGATCTCGATTCCATAGCGGATCACCTGATCAAGAGGAAGAGCGCCGCGTGCAAGCCGCTCCGCGAGCGACTCTCCTTCGAGCAGCTCCATCACCAGGTAGTTTTCTCCGACGTCGTACAGCGTGCAGATGTTCGGATGGTTCAGCTGCGAGATCGTCTTCGCTTCGCGCTCGAATCGCAGTTTGAATTGCGCGTTGTCCGCTAGCTCCGCCGGCAGAATCTTGATGGCCACGCTGCGGTCCAAACGCGTATCCCGCCCCCGCCACACCTCCCCCATCCCGCCCGCCCCGATCGGCGCGATCACTTCGTAGGGGCCGAGGCGTGTGCCGGGGACGAGACTCACGGGTGCAGGCCCTCTGTCCAATTCTCGATCAGCCTCACTGAAGAACTGACTTCGGCAGCCACGATTCGGTTCACAATGAATCGTTGGCCATCTGGCATCACGTCATATTGACGTACGCGCACGCCGCGAAGATTGATGTCGAATAGCTGTTCGGCCGTCCCAGCCTCGAACGACTCACTGAGTGTCACAGGCACGGCCACCAGTTTCTTGTCGCCGCTGACGTAGTACATCTCGCGGCCGTCTGCTCGCCACGCGGCTTGTCCGCCGCCGCCATTGGAAACGAGCC
The DNA here is from genome assembly GCA_030948915.1 of Acidobacteriota bacterium. Taxonomy (GTDB): domain Bacteria; phylum Acidobacteriota; class Thermoanaerobaculia; order Gp7-AA8; family Gp7-AA8; genus Gp7-AA10. The sequence continues at coordinate 3,207 of JALYZI010000007.1, read as the reverse complement.
ATTTTCCGCGCATCTCGGGGAACGTGCGCACGTACACTTCGTTGCGTCCCGATTCGTCGGAGGTGTAGGCGATCCAGCGGCCGTCAGCTGAAAAAGCGGCATCGGTTTCGTTGGCGGCGGAGGTGAGGAGTGGAACGAGTTTATGATCCGCTACGTTCAGCAAATAGACATCGGCATCGCTCTTTTTCGGATCGCTGAGCTCGATCGCGACGAATTTGCCGTCGGGTGTGACATCCAGCGTCCGTTTGCGGCCGGCGCCTGATGAGTCGGCCTGCGCTTGCCCGGCACCTTTGGAAGAAATCTCGAAAATATCAGGGTCGCCGTTCTGCTCGGAGAAATAGTAAATCCGCCGATCGTCCGGCGACCATATTGGCCCGGACTCGTTCGCGGGCTGGTACGTCAATTTGCTCGATCGTCCGCGCACGAGATCATGGACCCAGACATCACCCTTCGCGGTAATCCGATCGCTGAGATCGAACGCGATCCGTTTCTTATCGTGAGAGAGCCGAGGCGAGTAATACATCTCGGGACCACCAATCGTCCCGACCTGTCTGCCATGCCGATCCGTCCACACCAATTCCGTCATTCCCGCTTCGCCGCCCGGCATGTAAGTGAGAATGCCGTTCTGCGAAACGCCGAAAACCGCCACCGCACCGTCCGCATTGTATTGAACCCGGTCGACAATCCTTTTTGGATCGCCGGTGGTTTTTTCGCTTCGAAGATCAAATGGCTGCGCGCGCAGATCACCGTCGCGCGAGTAGAGGAGGAATCCGGCGTCATAGGCGCAGTTGGAATAGGCACCCAGCACGATGAGCTTCGGTTTGCCGCCATCCAGGTAGCCGAGGTGGATGCCCTCTGGATCGCCGTAGGCGCGAAACGACGTGTACAGAAATCGCTTGCCATCCGGGAGAAACCACGGGTTGACCTGTCGCATCGACCTTTGCGTGGGCACTGTTTCGACCGGTCCGCCAGTGGCGCGAACTTTCAGGATGCTCGACTGTGAGTGGCTCGAGAAGAGAATCGTCCCATCTCTCCCCCACGTTCCGCCGCCAGGAGCGAACACATCGGCCAGCGTCTCCGGCGTTCCTTCCTCCACCGCTATTCTCTTGAGCTTTCCTTGAGCAAAGAACGCGACCGAGTGGCTGTCCGGTGACCAGAACGGGTAGCTTCCGTCGTCGGTTCCAGCGATCTCACGAGGCTTCGCGGATGACAATGAACGAATCCACAGACTGGATTGTCCTTTCGAATTCAGAGCGACAAACGCCAAATACCGTCCATCGGGCGACAGTGCCATTGGTCCGTCTACCCCACTGAAGCGCGCGCCTGGCGGTAGCTCAATCGATGACTCGATACGGTCACGTCGTGCGGGGCGCCGATGAAGCAGAAGCGCCGCCAAGACGACCGTCGAGAGGAGTAGCAATACAGAAAGAGCGGGCCATCCGAATTTCGTGCGCCGGCGCGAGGGTGCCGCCACCGCCTGCGATCCGGCTTCGCTGATCCACCGCATCTCCTCCGCGATGTCGTGCGCCGATTGCCACCGATCGTCGCGGTCCTTCGCGAGGCACTTGCGCACGACGTGCTCCAGCGCAGGTGGCGTCAGCGGCTGAAGGTGTGACATCGGCTTCGGCTCGCCGGTCACGATCGCCGCGATCAGACTCGTCTTCGTCTTTCCCTCGAAGGCACGATGTCCGGTCGCCATCTCATAGAGCACGGCGCCGAGGCCGAAGATATCCGTGCGGGCGTCGGCTTCTTCGCCTTCGAGTTGCTCGGGAGCCATGTACTGGAACGTGCCTAGGATGGTTCCTTCCTGCGTGAGGGGCTTGTGCTGCGTTGCGCCATCCAGATCGATCGGAGCGCCGCCTTTTGCGAGGCCGAAATCGAGCAGCTTCGCGCCTGCCTTCGTGATCATGATGTTGCCCGGCTTCAGATCGCGATGGACGATTCCCGCGCGATGCGCCTTGTCGAGCGCGTCGGCGATCTGCACGCCGTAGCGCAGCACCTGCTCGAGCGCCAGCGGACCTTTCGTGAGTTTGTCAGCCAGCGATTCGCCCTCTAACAACTCCATCACGAGGTAGTTCTCGCCGACGTCGTAGAGCGTGCAGATGTTCGGATGACTCAGTTGCGAGATCGTTTTCGCTTCGCGCTCGAAGCGCAGTTTGAATTGCGCGTTCTGCGCGAGCTCCGCCGGCAGAATCTTGATCGCCACACTGCGGTCCAATCGCGTGTCCCGCCCCCGCCACACCTCCCCCATCCCTCCCGCCCCGATCGGCGCGATCACTTCGTACGGTCCGAGGCGTGTTCCCGCGGCGACCGTCAATGCTTCTCCAGCGCCGTACGAAGCTCGTTGTCGAAGTGCTGGACGAGGACCAGCGGCTGCGGAGGCGGTTCTTCACCGATCCGCGTATTGATGAGAAAGCGCTGACCGTCGGCAGTGACGTCGTACATGTTCGGATTCGCATCACCGAGATGAAACTGGAACAGCTTGACCGCTTGCCCGATCTCGGGCGTCGTGCCGAGTTTGATCGGCACCGCCATCATCGAGGTCCCACTGGCAGTGACAAAGAAGAGCTCTTTGCCATCGGAACGCCACCGCGGCGCAACGGCGTTGCCGGTGGAGATCTGCCACTTCGCCCCGGTGGGGGGGAACGGCGCCATGTAGATCTCGTTACCTCCCGATTCGCTGGACTGGTAGGCAACCCACTTTCCGTCGGGTGACAAACGTGGCGTCGTTTCGATGAACGGCGTGTTGAGATAAACGTGCGGTTTGCGGTCCGCCAGCGACATCCAGAAGATGTCGGCACGCGTCTGCACGCTTCCGGCGGTAGTGTAAAAAATCGTCTGCCCGTCTCGACTCCAACTGGTGATCAGCGAATTCCCCAGCGCATCACCGCTGAGGATTTCCTCTTCCGCGCCGGTCGCCCGATCGAGGATCCGCATCTTGAACTTTTTTCCTTGTTCGATCGCGGTGTAGGCGAGCTTATGGCCATCTGCTGACCAGAGCGGCCCGAGATCGAACGTATTTCCGAACGTGATCCGCGTCTTGACGCCGCGAGTCAGATCGAACGTCCAGAGATTCGACGGCGTCGCAAAACTGTACGAGACCGCCACGGTCCTGGCGTCGGGAGAAAGGCTGATCATTGCGTAGCGGTCATTGCCGCCGACGTTGCCGAGGATTTTTCCGCTGCGATCGAACCAGGCGAGCTGCGT
>JALYZI010000290.1 GCA_030948915.1 Acidobacteriota bacterium | reverse complement strand
GCCCCACCCAGCCCCGAGAGAGCGATGGCCTCGATCAGGAACTGCAGGAGGACGTCGCGGCGGCGGGCGCCGATCGACTTGCGAATTCCAATTTCACGCGTCCGCTCGGTGACGGACACCAGCATGATGTTCATGATCCCGATTCCGCCAACGAGCAGCGCGATTCCGACCACGGCTGCCATCACCATCGTGGTGTTCATGAGGACGGTGGAGATCGTCTTCATGATCTCCTCCTGGGCCAGGATGCGGAAATCATCGGGTTCGCCTTTTTTCAGGTGATGGCGGGAGCGGAGAATCTCCTTGATCTGCTCTTTCGTGAGATCGAGATCCGAATTCGTGCGCATCTGAAACGCCAGGACGAGCTTCCGCATGTTTTCACTGCCGAAGATCGCGGTCGCAGTCGAGAACGGGATGGCGATCTGATCGTCCTGATTGTTCCCGAACGTTCCGCCCTTTTTCTCGAAGATGCCGATGACAGTGAATGCGTTGTTGTTGACCTGGATCAGCTTCCCGGTCGGCTCGGGTCCGAGTCTCAGCGCTTCGGCGACTTCGGTTCCGATGACACACACGCGTTTCTTCCCCTCTTCATCGAGCGGCGTGAAGAATCGACCGTGCTGCACCCAGTGGTTGACGATCTCCTGATACGTGCCGTTGACGGCGAACATCTGCGAGGCGTGCCGCGCATCGCCGTACTTCATCTGCGCGTTGGCGAAGTAAATGGGCGTGAATTGGCGAATCGATGTCGTGCCCTTGCGCACGGCCTGCGCGTCGTCCATCGTCAGGTCGGGCATCTTCTGCAGAAACGGATTGCGCCGATCGCCAGGATCGGGAAAGACCTCGATGAATGTCGACCCGATGCTCTGCAGGTCCTGCGAGATCTTGTATTGCATCCCCTGCACGAGCGACACGACCGCAATCACCGACGCGACGCCGATCATCACGCCTAACACCGTCAAAATCGACCGCATCTTGTTCGCGAAGATTGCGCGCAGTGCGATCTTTAAGTTTTCCAAAAACATTACCGAGTCCTGAGTCCTGAGTCCTGAGTCCTGAGGAACTCTGATTCGATCGACCTTCGGAGGCCGCCCACGATTCTGCCAACCTCTTGTGATTGAGCTAGCAACGACGTGAGTTGGTGCTCGTCGATGTATCCGATGTCGAAAGCCACGTACAGATCACTTCGTACCTCGGCGCAGGACGCTTTCGCGACGGAAAGAAACTGATGAAACTCTTTCAGCCGGTCACGCTCGAATCCCTCTGCAATATTCGAAGGTACTGACAAAGCCGCCTTGCAGATCTGATTCTTCATCGAGTAGTCACGATCAAACGGATGCTTTGCCGTTGTCTTTTAAAGCGCGCCGGCAAGAGCGCGCGCCTTCTGCCACGCTATCAGGTCTTCGAAACGAGAAATCTTTTCTTTCATCAGTCCAATTGTCCCTCGGGTCGGAAATCGCTCTACGTCGCGTAGAAACTCAGGACTCAGGACTCAGGACTCAGGACTCAGGACTCGTTAGACGTGTATTTTCCCGTCCCTGATGTGAATGACTCTTTTCGCCTCCCGCGCAACATCATCCTCGTGCGTGACCATGATGATCGAGTTGCCGTTCCGGTGGAGCTCGCGGAAGAGATCGAGAATCTCGCGGCCGGTTTGCGAGTCGAGGTTGCCGGTCGGTTCGTCGGCGAGTAGCAGCGACGGCTTGTTCACCAGCGCGCGCGCAATCGCGACACGCTGACGCTGGCCGCCTGACAGCTCATTGGGCTGATGATTCATGCGGTCGCCGAGGCCGACGGCGGTCAGCGCTTCCTTGGCTTGCTGGACCCGCTCGACGCGCGGGATTTTTGCGTAGACCAGCGGCAACTCGACATTCTGCAGCGCAGTTGTGCGTGCGAGAAGGTTGAAGGTCTGGAAAACGAATCCGATTTTCTTGTTGCGCACCGCGGCCAGCTCGTCGTCGCCCATCGTCTCGACAGCGGTGCCATCGAGGATGTATTTCCCGGCCGATGGGCGATCGAGGCAGCCGATGATGTTCATCAGCGTCGACTTTCCCGATCCGGACGGGCCCATGATCGCGACGTACTCACCGCGATTGATGATCAGATCGACGCCGCGCAGCGCGTAGATCTCCTGCGGCCCGAGCTGATACACACGCGTCAGCTCGTGCATTTCGATCAGATGTGCCCCGTTGCTCGCCATCAATCCGCCTCTTTCGCGGTGGTCGTCAGTTCCTTCGTCACTTCGACCGCGTCGCCATCCTTCAGTTTCTTCAACAGCCGGAATGGTCCGGTGACGACCTGATCGCCGTTTTTCAGCCCGGAAAGAATCGCCACGTGCGTCGCGTCGCTGATCCCGGGCGTCACTTCGGTCATCTTCACCTTCCCACTCTTGATGACAAAGACGTATTTTTTCTTGGGAAGGTTTTCATCTTCGTCCGATTCGGCACCTTTTGCCTTCGATTTCGAAGGCGGAACGCGCTCAACCACGCTCTGAATCGGCACTCCCGGCGTGTTCGAGGCGGTATTCGTGATGATCGAGACCTGCGAAGTCATCCCGGGCCGCAGGCGGTCATCCGAATTGTCGATCGCGACCTTGACCTTGAAGTATCGAATGCCTGCGCCCGCGCTCTGGCGAGCGGCTGCCGAGCTGCCGATCTCCTCGACATGGCCGGTGTACTCCTTGTCGGGGATGGCGTCGACTCTGATCTTCGCGGGCATGCCGAGGCGAAGGGAGACGACGTCGGTCTCGTTGACGTCGGATTCGACGAGAATCTCCGACAAATCGGCAATGATCGCGATGACCGAGGCGGGATTGTTCATGGTGCCGGTGACGACGACTTCTCCCTCGTGCGCGTTGAGCTGTACCGCCTTGCCGTCGATCGGCGACACGATCGTCGTGTGCGACAGATTTGTCTCAGCCTGCTGCAGAATCGCCTGCGCCTGATTCACGCCTTCCTGTGACGATTGGTAACCGGCCCGCGCGTTCTCCAGATCCTGCTGCGCCTTGTCGAAGAGCTCCTGCGCCTGAATCCCCTGCTGCCGCATGTTGAGGGCGCGCTTGTGCGCCAGCTCCGCGGTCGCCATGGCGGCCTTCGCGCGCTGGACTTCGATTCTTCGATTCGCAAGCTCGGCGCGAGCGCGCCCCTGCTCTGCCAGATAGGTTGTCGGCTCGAGAGCTACCAGCTTCTGGCCTCGGCGGACCGTGTCTCCCTCTTTGAAGTAGAGGTGCTCGATCTTGGCGACGATGTGCGCGTCGATGTTCACTTTGACCTTCGAGCTGACTTCACCCGGTGCGTTGACCACCGCCTCGATCTTCCTCGCCTTCACCGCCTCGGCGTAGATCTTTTCCGCCTTCGGTCCGCTCGCCCGAACGCTGGCAAAGATGATGACTGCGATGATGACGATCGCGCCGGCGATCAGGAGAGGACGCTTCATCCCTTGAGCGCGCGAATTGTCGGCCCGATCAACTTGATGCACGTCCAGATGACCCAGACGGTGATGACGACGGCAGCCGATTTCGACTTCGAGAACTTCGACAGGTGGCTGAACCCGAAGATGAACAGCACCAGCGTCCAGATCGTGAAGATGTCAATGGAGGCCAGGAGAGCGAAGAGAAAGGGATGCTCTTTCATCGTGACGAGGAATGCCGGATTCGACATGACTAGCGTCGGCAGATCGAGCGCCGTGATTCCTGTCTTCGCCATGATGATCACGAGCAGGATGATGTTCAGGATGGTCAGCGGCATCCATGCATACACCGTAGCGGCGAATGCCTGTTTGAAAGTACCCTCGCCGCCCATCATGCGAAACGCCAGGAGGAGGACCGCGGACACGATCAGCAGCACGATCACTGAAACGACTGGAGCGCCGTAGGAAAAGATTTTCCCGATGGCGGCCGAGATCTTCAGCGCGCTCTCCATCTGCGCCTCAGACATATTGCCGCGCTGCTCCATCGCTTCACGCGCCGGCGCGGCGAAGTCGACCCTCTGCGCGAAAATGATTCCGCCGACCACTGCCAGGATGAGGATCAGCAGCAGCGGCGCGAGGAAATCCGGCTGACGCGCGATGGACGCGAACGTCTCATCGGGCGAGATCAACACGCCGATGATTCGCTGAAAGCCGCTCGGTTTCGGCCCCGGAGTATCGCTGATCGTCATTACTGCTTCGTCTCTCCCGTCGTCGCCGGCTGGGCGGTCCGGCCGTAATTCAGCCAATTGTAACGGTCAAACGAGCGGAAAGTGTTCGGTTCCTCGATCTTCGGTTCCTCGACTTTGATATTTGCAACATCGAGCAGATCGCCGACGGCGCGGTGATACGCGGCCACCGACTTGTTGTAGGCAACCAGGGCCTGAATCTCGCGCGCACGCGCGTCGGAGAGCTGGCCCTGAATCTGGAGGACCTGGAAGTTGGTGGTCATGCCGTTTTCGTAGCGGCGGCGCTCGGCCTCCAGGTTCTGCTCGGCCGCCTCGCGTGCGGTGCGCGATGCTCCGATCTCGCGGGCGGTCGTGTCGATATCGCGCGCGGTCTTTCGCACTTCGATCGCGATGGTCTGCCGCGTCTGCTCCTCACCCGTCTTCGCACGCGCGAGATCGAGCTCGGCGCGTTTCGCCTCCGCACGGGCACCGATGTTCGTCACCGGCAGCCCGACGTTGAAGCCGAAGATCCACGATGGAAAATCGTTACCGAAGACCTGGCTGATCGCATTCGAGTAACCGGTCGTATTGAAGCGTCCAGTCGGCAGGCCTGTCACCGGATCGAACTGCTGTGTGCGCCCTGCGAGGCCGCCGGCGTTGTAATTGAGTTTGAGGTCGAGCTGCGGAAGCGCCTGATTCCGAGCGTACGTGTACTGAATCTGACGTGTCGCGGTGGTCAACTGCAGTTCGTGCAGCTCCGGACGCAGTTGCAGCGCCTGCGCCACCGCCGTTTCCTGATTGACCGTGATCGGCGTGTAGCCGACCGGCGTGGTAGGGATGATCGGACGGTTCCACTCCGCCGAATCCAGATGCATCACTGCACGCAGCCGATCCTCGGCGTCGCGCACCGAGGCGACGGCGACGATCAGGTTTTCCTCCTGCGTTGCGATCTGCACGCGCGGCTGGAGAATATCGAGCGGCGCGGATGCGCCCACGTCGATGCGGATCTGCGTGATGCGGGACTGATCGCGCGCGAGGAAGAGCGCTTCCTTGACGACATCGACAAACTGGCGCGCGTAAACGAGATCGAAGTACGCCTGTTCGGTGGTGACCGCGGTGTCCATCAACGCACTGCGGAAGATCTCGCGATTGATGCCCAGGGTGTTGCGCGCGATGGTGATGCCGCGTCGCGTGACGTCGACGCCGAAGTTGCGCATCAGCGGCTGATTGAATCCGAGGCCGAGGCTGCTGCGATAGGCGGGGTTGATGAACGTGCCGCCGCCAGTTGTCGTTCCGCGCGAGTTGTTGAAGCCGATGATGTATGTGCCGCCGGTTGGAATGAGCTGCGAAACGCCGAAGTTCGCGATCGTCGCGCGGCTTCCGCTGGGTGCGAACTGGGAACTGGTCGGCGATTGCGAACTTTGCCGTTCGACATCCGCGCTCGCCAGCCAGTCGAAGATGCCATACGAGCCTCGCAGACTCTGCCCGGCCTCGAGATAGCTGTAGCGCTCCAAGTGGATGCCGATGTTGCCCTCGACAGCGGTCTTGAGCGCGTCATCGAGCGAGAGTTTCAACGCGCGAGGATTGCTGAGATCTGCATCGGTATCGGCGCTCACCTGCGCGGTCACCGGCTCACTCGTCCGCGCGACCGGCGGCGACGTCGGCCGAACCGGAACTACTTTGGGTCTCGGTGCCGGCGTTTGCGCGGCGAGCGACGTCGCTGCCATCAGGCAAACTACCGCAGTGAACCCTCTTACAGCCGTCATCAAACCCTCCTGGACACGCCTCTAGTACGCAATGCATTGCTCAGAGTTTCGAGAATGAAACCATTTTGGCGCGGGCATTCTACCGTTCAACGTTGATATCAACGCGCGGTTAGCGATTTGGATACGCCGCCGACCACTCTTCCGCTGAAACGTTTGGCGAAACTCAATATTGGGCGGGCGGCGGCTCGAGCTGACCGGGAACGGGCGCGCCGGCGAAGTGGCATGCCGCGAATTGTCCGGGCTTGTGCTCGACAAGCGGTGGGACGACGTCCTTGCAGATCGGGAGCTGCGCGATCGGACATCGCGTGTGAAAAACGCAGCCGCTCGGCGGGTTGAGCGGCGTCGGAATGTCGCCCTTCAGAAGGATCCGCGACTTATGCACGGCCGGGTCCGGAATCGGGACAGCCGACAGAAGCGCCTTTGTATATGGATGCAGCGGATCGGCGTATAGAGCGCGCCGCTCGGCTAGTTCCATGATTTTGCCGAGATACATGACGGCCACGCGAGTCGCGATGTGCTCCACTACGGATAAATCATGTGCGATAAATAAATACGTTAACCCTAGCTCTTCCTGAAGGTCCTGCAGCAGATTGATGACTTGCGCCTGCACGGAGACGTCGAGCGCTGACACGGGTTCGTCGAGGACCAGGAACTTGGGATTCGTCGCCAACGCACGCGCGACGCCAATGCGCTGCCGCTGTCCTCCCGAAAATTCGTGCGGATAGCGTTTTCGATAGTCGGGACTGAGTCCGACCTTTTCCAGCAGCTCCGCCACGCGATCGGCACGATCGCTGTTGCTCATGCCGCCATGAATGATCAGCGGCTCCGAAATAATCGTCCCCACCGTCATCCTCGGATTCAGCGAGGCGTAAGGATCCTGAAAAACGATCTGCATGTCGCGGCGCATGTGACGCATGCCGGTCGCGCCGAGCTGCAGCAGATCGGTGCCCTCGAATTGAATCGTGCCGGACGTCGGTTCGATCAGACGCAGAATGCAGCGCCCGACGGTCGTCTTTCCCGATCCCGACTCGCCAACCAGCCCGAGGGTCTCGCCATTCGAGATCGCGAACGTGATGCCGTCGACGGCCTTGACCTGCGCGACGACGCGCGCGAGCACGCCGCGCTTCACCGGAAAATATTTTCGCAGATCGCGAACGAGGAGAAGCGTCTTCCCCACTCCGGCCGGAACTTTCGGAGTCTGCTGGGATTCCGATTCATCCGTCGCGCGCTCGGATTTCAGCACAGGGCTGACGCTCACTTGCTGATCGATCGGTGTGGGCACGAATGGCTTATCGGGCACGGCACCCACCCAGAATTTGGAATTTGGAATTTGGAATTTGGAATGCAGAATTGACCGTCCCGCCAATTCTCAATTCCAAATTCCAACTTTCAAATTCCAAATTCATCTTTCGATCCTCTCCGGATCCGCCAAATCCCCATGCAAGTAACACCTCGCATCGTGCCCTGCCCCCACAATCATTCGCGCCGGCTCATTACCGAGGCAGATGGGCATGACGTCGGGGCACCGCGGATTGAACTTGCATCCCGGTGGCAGCGCATTCAGCGATGGCACCATGCCCTTGATCGTCGGCAGACGTCTCTCGTGACCGGCGACGCTGGGCAGCGATTTCAGAAGGCCGCGTGTGTACGGATGCGCCGGACTCGCAAAGAGTTCGCGCACCGGCGCCTCTTCGACGATGCGTCCGGTGTACATCACGACGATGCGCTCGCAGAACTCCGCGACCACGCCGAGATCGTGCGTGATGAGCAGGATCGCCAGCCCCAGTCGCTTCTGCAGCGACGCCAGCAGCTCCATGATCTGCGCCTGGATCGTGACGTCCAGCGCGGTCGTCGGCTCGTCCGCGATCAGCAGCTCCGGATCGCACGACAACGCCATCGCGATCATGACGCGCTGCCGCATTCCGCCGGACAACTGATGCGGATAGTCGTCGAGCCGTTTGATCGGATCCGGAATCGAGACCAGCTCCAGCATGTCGCCGGCCAGCTTGCGCGCTTCCTTCTTCGACACTTTTCTATGGATGCGGATCGCTTCCTCGACCTGAGCGCCGATCTTGAAAACCGGGTTGAGCGACGTCATCGGCTCCTGGAACACCATCGCGATGTCGTTGCCGCGGACATGCCGCATTTCTTTTTCCGAAAGATCGGCGAGATTCCGTCCTTTGAACCGAATCTCTCCGCCGGTGATTTTTCCGGGCGGCGCGACCAGCCGCATGATCGACATGGCCGTCACGCTCTTGCCGCATCCCGATTCGCCGACCAGCGCCAGCGCCTCGCCTTTGCGCACGTTGAAGGAAACGTTGTCGACCGCATGCACCGGCCCGTCGCCGGTGAAGAACGTCGTCCGCAGATTCTTGACTTCGAGAAGAGCGTCGGCGGGATTGACGTCGGCGTCGGCGACGCGCGCTTCCGGCAATCCGACGGGCTGCTCGTGGACGCTCACGCGCGCGATCGTAGCAAGAAGCGCCCCAGAGTGGCGCGCGCTTCCGGTACGCCGAGGGCCATCGCGATGCCGATGTAAACGAGGCCGAAGACTGCGCACACGATCAAACCATCTCGAATGTGCGGCAGGATCCTCGGCAAATGCGCGCCGAGCGCCGGCGTCACATACGCGTAAAACGCGGCGCCCGCGGCTCCGGCGATGATCGCGGACGTCCAAAGACGCACGAGATAGCCGCGCGAAAGCGGAACGGGTCCGATGCGGCGGCCCAGGGCTCGGCGCAGCAGCACGAATTCGAGCCAGCCCGCGATGCCGGCAGTTGCAGTGAGCGCGATCGCACCGAGCGGCTTGGTACTGCCTTGAATCGTCGGAATCGGAATGTGCGCGAATTGCATCGCATCGATCAGCAATGGACGCAGGGGCAGCGCGAAGAGATATCCGAGAACGCCTGTTAGAACCACGCGAAACATCGCGAAGAAGAGCGGCGTCCGCGTGTCGCGCAGCGCGTAAAACGCCGACGAATACAAACGCCCCAGTGTGACGGCCAGCAGTCCGACCGTCGACCCGGCCAGGATGTACCAGACGTAGAGCGTGTCACTCGCTGTGAACCGTCCGCCCTGATAGAGGGCCGCCACGATCGCGTTGCCGATCGCGATGAAAGCGATCACGCTCGGGATCACGAAAAACGCAATCTGCCGAAGGCCGCGCGCCATTCGAGTGCGCAGCGCGGCGTGGATTTCTTCGTCGGAGCCGAGCGCGCTCGACATCTGCGGCAGCTCGGCGGCCGCGACGCTCATGCCGAAGAGGCTCACCGGCAGCAACGAGAGCAGTTGCGCGTACGCGATTCCTGACGCGGCGGCCGTGCCGAGCAGCGTCGAGATGAGACTATCGAGATAGGCGCTGAGCTGCACAACGCCGCGGCTGAGAACGACCGGCACGAAGTTCTTGACCACCTGCCGTACCGGCTCGAGCATCGTGTCGATTGCAAACCTCACGTGCTTCGCGTACCTGAAGACAAACGGAAGCTGAATCCCGAGCTGCGCCCCGGCTCCGGCGACCGTACCCCATGCCGCCCAGACCGCCAGGGCGCGATCGTTGACGCCGCGCCGTCCAAAAAAAACGAGCGTCGCGATCATGACGATGTTCATCAACACCGGCGCGACGTAGGAGAGAAAGAATTTTCGGTGGCTGTTCAGGATTCCGAGGCACCAGGCCGACATCACCAGCAAGCCGATTCCTGGAAACAGAATGCGCACGACCACGATCGTCAATTCGCGGACATCGCCCTTGAAGCCGGGCGCGATGATCACCAGCAGCCACGGCGTCAGGAGAACGCCCAGCAGCACGAGGATCGCGACGGTCAGCGCAAGAAGGGATGCAACGATTCCCGCCACCCGCCCGGCCGTCTCTTCATCTTTTTCTGCGAGCAGACGCGCGTAAACCGGGATGAAGGACGCCGACAGCACGCCCTCGCCGAAAAGGTTCTGCAGAAAATTGGGAATGCGGTACGCGGCCGAGAAAACGCCGGCGGCGTCGGACGTGCCCAGGTAGTAGGAAAAGACTTTCTGGCGGACGAATCCGGACAGGCGGCTCAGCAGAATTCCGGCAGCGACAACTGCCGCAAACCCTGCCCGAGGACGTTTTGCTGCGGAATTCACGCTGGTATCAGAGCGATAAGATGACTCAGATGCAACCCATCCGTATTGCAGGCGCGGGGCCATCCGGCCTGGCCGCGGCGATTGCGCTCGCCAGGGGCGGGCGGGAGGTGGAGGTCCACGAAGCGAAATCGGACGTCGGAACGCGCTTCATCGGCGACCTGCAGATCATCGAGGCGGCCTCCGAGCGCGAGCCCGTTCCCAACTTTCTCGACCGCATTGGCATCGCGCGCAATTTCTACTTTCGTCCGGCGGACTGGGCGACATTCTACGATCACACGCCGACGGCGCGCGTCATTCGCAGCGGCGAGCCGTATGGCTGGTTCATCCGGCGCGGTGCCGAAGAAGGAACGCTCGATCGCGGACTCCTGTCGCAGGCGCGCGACGCGGGCGCGAAAGTGATTTTCAACAGCCGGCTGGCATTCGAAGAGGCGGACATCGTCGCGACCGGGCCCGCGGCGCCGGACGGCCTCGCGCGCGAGATGACATGGGCGAGCAGCGAACCCGATCGCATCGACGTCTACTTCAATCACAAGCTCTCCCCCGGCGGCTACTCGTACCTCTTCATCCTCGACGGGTTCGCAACGTTCGGCTGCGCGATCGTCGCCGACTTCAAGCGCATCGACGATTACTTCGAGCATTCGCTGGCCGCCGCGCAGAAACGCCTTCCCTTCGCGATTCCCGCTGCGACGCGCACCGGTTACTCGTACATGAACTTCCATCTGAAACAACGCGCGACGAACAACGGCGCGCGGTTCGTCGGCGAGGCCGCCGGTTTTCAGGACTATCTCTTCGGGCTCGGCATTCGCTACGCGCTCACGAGCGGCAATCTCGCGGCGCGCAGCATCCTCGAGAACCGCGACTTCGACGATCTCTGGCGCGGCGAGCTCGGTGTGAAGCAGGAGACGAGTCTGGTCAATCGTTTTCTGTACGAGAGCGGCGGCAATTTCGGTCTGGCGATGTTCGTCCGCCGCGCCGCCCGCGCCCGCGACTTCCGCCGCTATCTGGGCAAATGGCATGGACATCCGTGGTGGAAGTCGATGCTCGCTCCCATGGTCCGCAGATTCTGGCGCCATCGCGGGCGCTGTCTTCACAAACCGGGCGCGCATTGGTGCCGCTCGCGCGACACCGAGATGAAAGTGCCGCCGCTGGGGCCGGTGGTATGAGCGACGTCGACGACGCCTACGCCTGCTGCCGAAAAATCGCACATAAATATGGTGCAAATTTTTCAGTAGGATTTCGGTTCTTGCCGCGACGCAAGCGGCGCGCGGTGTACGCGGCCTATGCGTTCTGCCGGTTTGCCGACGACATCGTCGACGAGCCGAATCACGCATCCACGCTGGCTGAGTGGCAATCCGAGCTTGATCGCTGCTACGCCGGCCACCCCACCCACCCCATCACGATTGCCCTTGCGGACGCGCTCCGTTTTTTCCAGATCCCGAAATCGGCATTCGTCGCGCTGATCGACGGGTGCCGTCAGGATCTGACTAAAACGCGCTACGAAAATTTCGACGAGCTCCTGCACTACTGCGAGCTCGTCGCGTGGTCGATCTCCGACATCTCGCTCGCGATTTTCGGCTATCGCACGCCGCAGGCCATCGAGCACGGACGCAATCTCGCGACCGCGCTGCAACTGACGAACGTCACGCGCGACATCGGCGACGACCTCCGCCGCGACCGCGTTTACATTCCGCAGGACGAGCTGCGACGCTTCGGCGTGAAGACGTTCGAGGCCAGCGACGGCATGCGCCGGCTCATCGAGTTCCAGATTGCACGCGCCGAGTCTTACTTCCGCGCGGCCGAGCCCTTGTTGCGCGAGTTGTCATTCGACGCGCGATTTCCCGTCGTGCTGATGGGCGGCGTTTACGCGACCGTGCTTGGCCGTTTGCGCCGCGACCCTTTGATCGTTTTGCGGGAGAGGCTGTCGCTGACGCCTCTCGAGAAGGTCGGCGTGGTGTTAGCGCGTCTTCTGCGTCCCCGATTCGTCTAAACCGTATGTTGCGACCGCTCATACTCACGCTTTTTATTGCTGTGTCTGCTGCGGCGCAGACGCCGCAAAGCGTGAGCGTGCTCGTTCCGATCGTCGGCAGCGTGGTTGGTCCCAGCGCGATCCGCTGGAAAACCGACGTCGAGCTCCACAACGACAGCCGCGAAGAAATGTTCGTCGCGCTGAGGCTTCCGACTGCGCCCGATCAGCCCACCATCGCATTCACACTGCCGCCCGGTGGCGTGCAGCGATTCAGTGACGTCGTCGCCGAAGCGTTCGGAATGGATGCGGCCCTCTCGCCTCTCGTCGTCGAGACGCTTGGGAAACGATCCGCGCGCGTCGCAGCGACTGCCTATGCGATTCGTGAGAACGGCGTCACGCGTGGTGAGCCGATCCCGATCGTCTACAGCAATGCTGCGTATCCATTGCGCACGCTGAACAGCCTTTCCTTCAGTGACGTCTTCCGCACCAACATCGGTCTCGTCAACCTTGGCGCGATCGAGGCCACGTTCACCCTCGGGCTGCAGCGCCTGGCCGGACGCAACATCGCCGTTGCGCGCCTCACGCTGGGACCGAATGCGATGGCACACACGTCGATTCAGAGCCTCTTCCCATTGATCGCGAAAGGTGATGATTTCAACGTCGTGATCGAGACCACCGGTCCCAACACCTACGTCTACGCCTCGGTCATCGAGAACGCCACGAGCGAGGCGCGCTTCATCGCACCGGCGATCGGAGCGGCCGAGGCGCGCGCACTCGCGCAGGCGGCGCAGTAGGGTATTCTTGTGGCCCGAATGAGCGACCCGGATTACTACATCTGTCTGCAATGCGAAACGCCGACGTACGAGTTCGAGTACGACGGCGACAAGGGGAAGCTCATCACAGTGAGGTGTCAGACCTGCGGCGCCGACGATCCTGCCGACTTCATGACCGAAGCCGAACTCGACGACCAGCAGGTCCCCTGACCGCCTCTTCATGCAAGCGCCCGTCATCATCGGTATCGCCGGCGGGACCGGATCGGGAAAGACGACGGTGGCGCAAGCGATTTACGACCGCGTCGGGAGCGATCGCATCGAGTGGATCTCGCACGATTCGTACTACCGCAACTTCGACGCGCTCTCGACCGAGGAGCGGCACAGGATCAATTTCGATCATCCCGATTCGCTGGAGACCGAGCTTCTCATCCGGCATCTCGACGTGCTCGCCAAGGGTTCTTCGGTCGATGTCCCGAAGTATGACTTCGCGGTGCACGCACGCAGTCAGGCGACCCAGCGCGTCGAGCCGCGGCGCGTCATCATCGTGGAAGGGATTCTCGTCCTGGCGGAAGCCGAGTTGCGGCGGCGCATCGACATCAAATTGTTCGTCGACACGCCCGCCGACATCCGATTCATGCGCCGGCTCTTGCGCGACATTCAGACACGCGGACGCACCCTCGAATCGGTTGTCCAGCAGTACCTGACCACCGTCCGTCCGATGCATGAGGAGTTCGTCGAGCCCTCCAAGCGCTACGCGGATCTGATCATCCCGGAAGGCGGCGAGAACCAGGTGGCGCTCGACGCCATCATTTCGCGGGTCGAACATCTGCTGAGCGAATAGCGCATATTTGTGCTCTGCCGTGAGGGCAACATGTCGGCTATTGTTGTGACATGAGAAAAACTTCGCTTTCTATTTTCGTCGCCCTGATGGTCGCCGCCATCGGATACGGCAGTGATGCAGGAACCGCCAACGGCTCAATGACAGTCGGCGGAAAGAAAACAGCACTGAAATATGCGGTTGCGCGCAACGTGAAGAATCATCTCCAAGAAGGTAAAACGGATATTGCGGTGTTGCTCAGCAACATCCCGGTCACCGTGGAGCAATTCGCGGACATCGGCAGCATGATGGAGCTCGCCGACAGCGGAAAGCTGACCGGCGTTGAAGTCGAGATCACCCCGGACAAGAAAATCATCGGCAGCCAGCTTTACAGCCCGGAGTTCCATCTGCAGGGCAACAGCTTCTCCGCCGTCGGCATGCACGAGTTCAAACCAACGACGTTCACGAAAACGGCGCTCGCCGGGAATTTGTCGACCAGCCACGAGTCCCACTTCAATAAGGTTGCGTTCTCGTACTCGGCAACGTTCAACGCTGCAGTGAAGGCGCCGAAAGCCGCGGCCCCTGCGAAATTGAAGGGAACGCCGCTCCCCGCCGGCGGCGGCGACATCGGAAGGACCTATCTGGCGTTCACAAAAAGCATCGTCGCAGGCGACATGAACGCTGTTCGGAGCGGCGTCAGCGCAGAACGCGCGGCGCAGATGAACACGCCTGATTTCAAGGAGATGTTCCCGATGCTGCAGGCCATGGAGCCGAAGGACATCAAGGTGACCGGCGGAGCGGTCGACGGCGACACTGCGACGCTGACCGCCACCGGGAAGACCGACGGCGACAAAGCTGCCGGCACCATCTCCATGGTCCGCGAGGGCGGCAAGTGGAAGGTGGCCAAGGAGAGCTGGAGCTCGAAGCACGAATAGTGCTTCGGAGCGCCGGCTTCCAGCCGGCCGGTCGCGCGGGCTTCTAGCCCGCTATCGCAGTTGCCACATGAGGAACGACAGCGTCTCGGCCTGATTGTTCACCTGTTCCTTCAGCGGCTCGCCTCCGGAGTGGCCACTCGAGACGTGATAGCGCAGCAGCACCGGCTTGTTCGAGCCGGTGTTCGCCTGCATCATCGCCGTCATCTTGCGCGCGTGCAGCGGAGCGACGCGCGTATCGGAATCGCCGCTGATGAAGAGCACCGCCGGATAATTCTTTCCCTTCACCACGTGCTGATACGGCGAGTAGGCGTAAATCCACTTGAACTGCGCCGGATCTTCGCTCGATCCGTACTCCGGCACCCAGAACCGCGCAACGAGAAAACGGTGATAACGAATCATGTCGATGAGCGGATAGCTGCACACGACCGCCTTCACCAGATCGGGCCTCTGTGTGAGGAACGCCGTCACGAGGAGTCCGCCATTGCTCCCGCCGCTGATGCCGAGGTGTTGGGGCGAGGTGTATTTCTGATCGATGAGGTATTGCGCGGCGCCGACGAAGTCATCGAACACGTTCTGTTTGTTCTCGAGCATTCCGGCGCGGTGCCATGCTTCTCCGAACTCGCCGCCGCCGCGAAGATTCGCGAGCGCGTAAACGCCGCCGTTCTCCGCCCACGTCACTGCGTTTGGAGAAAATCCGGGCAGCGAACTGAGGACGAATCCGCCGTAGCCGGTCAGCAGCGTCGGATTGCTTCCGTTGCGCTGCAGTCCTTTTTTGTACATCAGGAACATCGGCACTCGCGTCCCGTCTTTCGATGTGTACCAGACCTGCTCGACGCTGAAGTCGGCGGAGTTCACCGGCGCGCTTTGCCGGAAAAACTGCGTGGTCGCTCTCGAGGAAACGTCGTACGCGTAAATCGTGGGCGGCACGGCGAACGATGAAAACGAGTAGAAGGCGACCGGCGACGTCCACGTGCCCGCGACATTGCTGACGGAACCGAGGGTGTCGAACTTGATTTCTTCCTGAGGACGGCCATCGAGCGTGTATCCGATGACGCGCGGCTTCACGTTCTCGAGATAGCGCAGAAACAACTTTCCGCCGGCCAGCGAAGACCCCTGCAGCGATGCGCTCTTGTTTTCGGGAACGAGTTCCTTCCAATTGGCGCGCTCGGGGTGTGCGACATCGGTGATCATCACCCGCTGATTCGGCGCATTCCAGTTCGTCGTCAGAATCAACTTGCCATCGGCTTCGTCGACCGAGAAACGCGCGTCGACGTCGTTGACGATCGTTTGAATCGGTCCGTCAGTCGTGAGGTCCTTCACGTACTCTTCGGTTTTCTTCGCCGCCGAGCCGTAAGAAACCTGAATCAACAGATAGCGGGCATCGTCGGAGATTCCGCAGCCGACGATTTTGTCAGGGCCGTAGCCCTCGCCGAAAAGCGCAAGCTCATCGCCGCCCGACACGGCGCGACGGAAAACATGCTGGTCCTTCGACGTGTACCGCGAGTAGTAAGCCGTGCGGCCGTCAGGAGTGAGCGAGAAACCGGTATAGCGCGCGACGCTGAGCGGAGCGCCGATATCGCGCCGGCCGTCAACATCGAAGAACCGCACTTCGACCTCGTCCGCCCCACCCTGCCGCACAAAGTACGACATCGTCTTGCCATCATCGGCGACCGCTTCGATTCCGACGTTGGTCGTGTGCTTCGGGCTCATCGGAGCGGGGTCAATGAGGAGAATGTCGGGCCCGGTCGCACTCTCCCGCATGTAGATCGCGAAGAGATCCTGACCGGCAGGACGCTTCGTGAAGAAGTAACGTCCGCCGCGAACGATCGGGAAACTCATCTGATCGGTCTTGAGCAGCGATTCGATCCGGTCGGCGATGCGGCTCTTGTCCGGGAGCTGCCCCAGCATCGCATCGGTGTAGGCATTCTCGCGATGGATCCAGTCGCGCGTGGCCGGGCTGTCCTGATCCTCGAGCCAGCGGTACGGATCGGTCATCTCCACCCCCTGTATCGTCTCCGTCACCGGCTTCGCCTCGGTCACCGGAACGGGGACCCCGGCGGCGGGCGGGGTGGTGGTGGTTGTCGTGCAGGCCGCTAAAGCGAGCAGCAGCAGAGCGATAGCGTTTCTTTTCATCAGTTGCCTCCCAACCGCGAATTCTACTCGACGTAGGCCGGAATGGATTTGACCAAACGGCCAGTTGAAACGGGGCGTTGACCGGTTTGTTAGCGGTCCCTAGAATGATTTGACCCACCGCGGGTCCGAATCAACCAGAAGAAGGGGGGGAAGAAAAGGATGCCTCTCGTTCACGTCAAGGAAGACGAGACGTTCGAAAACGCGCTCCGCCGCTTCAAGCGGAAATGCGAGAAGTCGGGGATCCTTTCCGAGCTGAAGAAGCGCCAGCATTACGAAAAGCCCAGCACGAAGCGGAAGAGAAAAGCCATCGCCGCACGCAAGAAAGTGCTGCGCAAACTCGCTGAAGAGCGCCGCGCCGGCTACTGATCCAGTTCCCCACGGATTAAGACAGAAGGACTCGGGACCAAATCCCGAGTCCTTTTTCTTTGTGGACGGAGCCCTGGCGCTCCATCATTTACAATGTCCGGCCTCAGCAAGACATGCGACGCACGGCCCGGGCGGTTGTAACTTGCTCTCTCATCGCGGCAGCTGCCCTCGTGCACGCCGAGCGCCTACCCCTTCGGAAATTCACGATTGCCGACGGTCTCCCCCATGACCACGCAAGCAGGATCTTCTGCGACTCGCGCGGATTTCTGTGGTTCGCCACGCGCGAAGGTCTCGCGCGATTCGATGGCAATCGATTCGCGACGCTCGACAACGTTCCGCTTCTCGAAGGCGCGAAAGTCCGCGACATCGTGGAAACGCCGGCCGGAACGTACTGGATCGCGACGAACCGCGGCCTGATTCAATTCGTGCCCGGATCGCCGATCGAATTCCGCCGCGCAGCGGTGCCACTCAACGTGATCGCGCTCGCCGCCGGAGCTGGCAACACAGTTTGGGCGGCGACGGTTCGCGGCGTGTTCCGCGTCGCCGGCAACACGACCGAACGCATCGAGTCGCCGAAGGAACAGGTCTACGCCATGGCGGAGCAGAACGGCGATCTCTGGATTGGAACCGAAAAGGGCTTCTATTGCCGGGCGGCCCGAGGAACACTGACGCGCCTGTCGGAAGACGATGTCCGCGAGATCGTCATCGACCGGCAGGGCTACACGTGGCTCGCGACGACGACCGGCCTTCGTCGATTTCGAGGTACGCCACTGAACGGAGTCGAGCGTTTCGGGGTCAACGATGGTTTGCCGTCCGACACCGTCTTCGCCCTCACCAAGATGCACGACGGGACAATATGGGCGGGAACAACCGAAGGGCTCGCTCACTCAGAACCCGGACCCCGGGTGTCGTTCCGGCCCTACACATCCTCGCACGGGATCTCGGATCGCAACATCTTCACGCTCGCCGAGGATCATGACGGCGACCTCTGGATTGGGACGGAGAGCGGGGGTGTCTTCGAGATCGCGCGCAGCGGTTTCACGTCCTTCACACAAGACGACGGTCTGACCAGCAACCGCATCGCGGCCATCAATGAGGATCGGCAGGGAAATCTGTTCGTCGTGTCGGGACTCGCGTTCCTGCACACGTTTGACGGCCGGAAGTTTCACGCATGGAGACCCCGATTTCCAAAGTCGATCCAATACTTCGGATGGGGGTGGAATCAGATCGTCCTGCAGGCTCGCAACGGAGAGTGGTGGTGGGCCACCGGCGACGGCCTGTGCCGATTCCCGCCCGCTCGGTCAATCGCCGACTTAGTGAAAACTACACCGCTCGCCCACTACAACAGCTCGAACGGTCTTCCGACGCAGAATGTCTTTCGGATCTTCGAGGATTCGCGCGGCGATATCTGGGCCAGCGTTCTGGCCGACGGCCATTCGGTCGTTCGCGTCGATCACGCCTCCGGCAAGGTGCAGGCGTTCGGAGTCGCCGACGGGATGCCAGCCACCGGCGCGCCTAACAGTTTCATCGAGGATCGCGGCGGCAACTTGTGGGTCGGACTGTACGACGGCGGAGCGCTGCGGCGCCGCAACGGCCGCTTCGAGCGAATCGCGGGACTTCCGGAAGGCGCAGTGCGCGACATGTTGATCGATCATCGCGGACGGCTCTGGATGGCCGCCGAGAGCGGCGGCGCGGTGCGCATCGACAATCCTGCCGCGGAGAAACCGTCCATCCGCGTTTACACAAAGACGCAGGGCCTGTCGACGAATCAGATTTACTCCATCGTCGAAGACCGTTTCGGCCGCATCTACCTCGGCACCGGCCGAGGGATCAATCGGCTCGATCCGGAGAGCGGGAGGATCAAACGATTCACAACCGCCGACGGTCTGCCTAACAACTCGATCAACGTCGCATTCGCCGATCACACCGGCGCGTTGTGGTTCGGCACGCTCAACGGACTGGCGCGACTCGAACCGCAACGGGACGAGCCTCGCGTCCCCCCGCCGATCTGGATCAGCGCTCTCCGCGTCGCGGGAGTGCCGCACGCGATTCCGGCCGTCGGCGCAAAATCTCTCGGGCCGTTCGAGCTCGAGCCGCATCAGAACCGCGTCGAGGTCGATTTCGGAACCGTCACGTTCCGGCCGGGCGAGGCGATCCGATATCAATACCGGCTGGCCGGCGATCGCGAATGGAGCGCGCCCGTCGAGCAGCGCAGCGTCGCCCTCGCGAATCTCGCACCTGGCAATTACAACTTCGAGGTCCGCGCGATCAGCAGCGATGGCATCGCGAGCACGACTCCCGCGATCTTTCGCTTCGATGTGCTGCCGCCGATCTGGCATCGCTGGTGGTTCATGGTCAGCAGCGCCATCGCCGTCATCGCGGCCATCCATCTTTACTATCGGGCGCGCTCGCGGCGGCTGCTCGAGATGGAGCGCGTGCGCATCCGCATCGCCAGCGATCTGCACGACGACATCGGCGCGAGCCTCTCGCGCATCGCGGTCCTCAGCGAAGTCGTCAAGCGCCAGGTCAGCGATCCGCATTCCGATCGCATGCTCGCCGATGTCGCCGATTCCGCCAGAAGCGCGGTCGAATCGATGAGCGACATCGTCTGGTCGATCGATCCGCGCCGGGATGATGTCGTGAGCCTCAATCGCCGGCTTCGCGAATGCGCCGCCGAGATCCTCGATCCCGCCTCGATCCAATGGACCTTCGACAGCGACTCTCACGCCGACCGGCTGAAACTCGGTCCGGCGCAGCGGCGGCACATTTATCTCGTCGTCAAAGAGACGCTCACAAACGCGGTGCGCCACGCCGGTTGTCAGCACGCAACGATCGCGGTCAGCGCGGTCGATCACTCGATTCGGATCGAAATTGCAGACGATGGTGTCGGCTTCGATCCGAAAGAGGCCGGAAACGGCAACGGGCTTCACAACATGCGACGCAGGCTCGCGGAGCTCGGCGGCGACATCGACATCGCAACGCGCAACGGCAGCGGAACGCGAGTCGTCATCCGCATCCCGCTCGGACGAACAGCATGATCATGCGCTTGCACGATTCCCGCGATCGCGCAATGCTGAGCCTCCATGTCGTCCACCGATCCGATTCGCGTCGCGATCGTCGAAGATGATCGCGGCACGCGCGAGGGGCTCGCGCTGCTGATCGATGGCACTCCCGGGTTTCGCTGCGTCGGAACGTACGGATCGGCGGAGGATGGGCTGCAGGGAGCGCAGGAAGATGCGGCCGACGTGCTACTGCTCGACGTGCACCTTCCGGGCATGCTCGGCTGCGAAGCGGTGCGTCTGTTTCAGCAAACGGCGCCTCAAATGCAGATCATGATGCTCAGCGTTTACAGCGACGATGACAAAGTCTTCGAGTCCATCTGCAACGGCGCGTGCGGCTACATGCTGAAAAAGACGCCGCCGGCGCGGCTGCTCGAATCCATCCGCGAGGCGCGCGAAGGCGGCGCGCCGATGTCGCCGGAGGTCGCGCGTCGCGTCGTCACCCTCTTTCGACGCCTCGCGCCGCCGGTGGCCATCGATCAGCAGTTGACCCCGCGCGAGCTCGAAGTGCTCTCGCTTCTCGCCGATGGCTACAGCTACGAGAACGTCGCCGCGCGCATCGGCATCACCGTGAACACCGTACGCAATTACGTCCGCAGCATTTACGAGAAGCTGCATGTGCATTCGAAATCGGAGGCCGTCTCGAAGGCCCTCCGCGCTGGATTACTGCACTGAAAAGGAGATCGTCATGAAACGTAGCGTCGTGTTTCTCTTCCTGTTGATTGCCGTAACTGCCAGCGCGCAGCAAGGGCGTCCGAACAACAAGAACGCTCTGCTCAAGGGAACTTACAGCTTCATCATTCACGGAAAGGTGTTCATTTTTGAAGGAGACACCCATGAGGCCGTGATTTCGGGTTGGATGACGCTCGACGGCGCGGGTAAGGTCACCGAGGGCAGCGGTAACATGACCGTTGACGGCAAGACGAGCGGCTTGGCGTTCGACCCGCTCCTCGGTAACTATCATTTGGATACCAACGGCTACGGCAGCATGGAACTGATGCTCGGCTTTCTTTTCCCGCAGCACTTCATCATCGCGGTCACGCATCTCGGCGACAGCTTTTACATTCACGTCCGGGACCTGTACATGCCATTCAATGGTGGTCCCACCTATCACGTCCTCGCGATGTCAGGCGAGGCGACGCGCCAGGGGATTTAATTTCGATCGGATCTTGCTTCATAGTGAAGCAGTGGCTCTCGCCAAATCCGATCTCAGCGCACTCGAACTCGATCGCATCCTCGACCTCATTGCCGCGGAGGCCAGGAGCACTCTCGGCAAAGATGCCGTCGCGAGCCGGCATCCGCTCCCGACGCTGACGGATTGCGAGAATGCGCAGGGCGATCTCGCCGACATGCGGCGGTTCGTGCAGACCGAAGGCCTTCTGCCGCTTGCCGGACTGACGGACGTCGCTCCGCTTCTCGCCCGCGAAGCCGTCCTCGAGCTCGAACAGTCGTGGCAGGTCGTGCGCGCGGTGCGTGCGACTCAGGCGCTGCGCGAGACGTGCACGCGCACGGTCGGGTTCACGCGACTGGCCGCCATTGCAACCGCGATCCCGGAGCTCGATGCGCTCGTCGGAAAGCTGAACAAGTTTTTCACCAAAGACGGCAAGCTCCGCGAAGACGCCTCGGCCGAGCTCAAAGCGATACGAAAACGCGTGCAGGAAAAACGCACCGCCGTGCAGCGCGTGCTCAACGATGTCATGAACCGGCATCACGACGCGGTTCAGGAGCAGCTCATCGTGCTGCGCGGCGATCGCTACTGCATTCCGGTGCGCGCCGACCATCGCAACGCCGTTCCCGGAATTCTTCACGAGCGCAGCGGCTCGGGCGCATCGGTCTTCATCGAGCCGATGCAGGCGATTGAATTGAACAACGACCTCGCCGATCTGCTGCTCCAGGAGCGTGAGGAGATCGCGCGCATCCTCCGTTTCATCTCGCAGTTGATCGCGGATGCGGCCGGCGAGATTCGCATCGCGATTGGAATTGCCGGCGAGATCGATGCGCTGCAGGCCTGCGCGATTTTTGCGGATGTCATCGGCGCCCACCGTCCGTCGTTCAATAACGATGGGCGGCTGCATCTGATCGACGCGCGCCACCCACTGCTCGATGAGCGGGTGCAGCAAACCGATCAATCTGTCATTCCGGTCACGGTCGAGCTGAACGGCGCGACGCCGGCCCTGATCATCAGCGGTCCGAACGCCGGCGGCAAGACGATCGCGCTGAAGACCACCGGCTTGCTCGTCGCGATGGCGATGAGCGGACTGCCGCTGCCGGCCGCCGACGGATCGATGATTCCGGTCGTCGACGGGATTCACGTCCTCGTCGGCGACGACCAGAGCGTCCTCGAACATCTCTCGACCTTCTCGGCGTACCTCACGCGATTGAAACGCGTGATTTCCGCCGCGACGAATCGCTCGCTCGTTCTTCTCGACGAGCTGGGAGCCGGAACGGATCCGGAAGAAGGAGCGGCGCTGGCGGCGGCGGTCATCGAGTATTTTCTCGATCGCGGCGCGCTGCTGATCGTGACGACGCACCTCTCCTCGGTGAAGAGCTTCGCGATGAACGACGCGCGCGTCATCAATGCATCGATGGAGTTCGACGCCGCGACCGGCCACTCGACCTATCAACTGATCCTCGGAATCCCCGGACGCAGCCGCGCAATCGAAGTCGCGCAGATGATCGGCCTCCCCTCCCCCATCATCGACCGCGCCCGCGAGCGCCTCGGCTCGAAATACGTCGAAGTCGATCAGCTCGTCGGTATGTTGCAGAACAAAATGGCGAATGTACTAGAACAAAGCGCCGCGCTCGAAAAACGGCAGGCGGCAGTCGAAGAAGAGCGCGGCGCCCTCGAAGCCAGCCGCAAGAAATTCGAGAGCGAACGCGCGAAGCTGGGATCGTCGTACCGCGAAGAGCTCGAACGCCTGCGCGATGACGTCTCCCGCCAGGTCTCGAACGAGATGAAGAATCTTCGGGCGAATGCGAATGCGCGTCAGGTGGTGACCACGCTCACGCAGCCGATCGAGAAAGCGATCGAGTTCATTCCGAGCGAGGAGCGCGAGGTGCACGTGGGAGATCACGCCGAGCATCGCAAGTTCAAGGTGCGCGGTCGCGTGGATTCCATTGACGGATCCAGGGCGGTGTTGAACGTTGCCGGTAAGAAGATGACCGTCTCTGTTCGGGACCTCTTAACCCTGACCCCGAACGCAGTGAGGGGGAAGGATCCCCCTCGCAAGCGCGCGGCGGATCCTTCGCGCTCTGCGGCGCTCAGGATTAGTGACGTCGCTCCGATCACCGCCGAGTTGAACCTCATCGGCCAGAGAGTCGACGACGCCCTCGAAGAATCCGACAAATTCCTCGACCGCGCGTTGCTGGAAGGCAAGCAGGCGGTAAGAATCATCCACGGCTTCGGAACGGGCGCGCTGCGCAAAGCCATTCGCGAACATCTGCGGACGCATCCGGCCGTGAAGTCGTGGCGTCCGGGCGGCGAGAATGAAGGAGGCGACGGGGCGACCGTCGCGGTGCTGGAAGAGTAATGGCGCTGATCGATCTCAACGACTCCGTGATCGCGCAGGTGCGATCGGCCGCCGACATCGTCGACTTCGTCTCGCAGGTCACGCCGCTCAAGCTGGCCGGCAAGAGCTACAAGGGCCTCTGTCCGTTTCATCGCGAGAAGACGCCGTCGTTTCACGTCGATCGCGCCAAAGGGCTCTTCTACTGCTTCGGCTGCGGGACGGGCGGCGATGTCTTCAAGTTCCTGGCGCTGACGGAACGCTTCACGTTTCCGGAAGCCGTCGAGCATGTCGCGTCGCGCGTCGGCATCGAGCTGCCGCGGCGCCGCAAAACGACGCGCGAAAGCGACAAAGACGATCTGCTCGAAGTCGTCGATGAAGCCTCCGAAGCATTTCACCAGGCCCTCGGATTTCCGGACAATGCGGCTCGCAAGTATCTCGACAATCGCAAAGTCGCCGACGACATCATCAAGAAATACGGATTCGGATACGCGCCCGATTCGTGGGACTACATCCTGACGCGCCTCGCGCGAAAGTATGGCGAGAAGACGCTCGAGCTGGCGGGACTGCTCATGCCGCGGAAAAGCGGCAACGGCTACTACGATCGATTTCGAAACCGGCTGATGATTCCGATCCACAGCGAGACCGGCGCGCTGGTCGGTTTCGGGGGGCGTTCGCTCGACGGCAGCGATCCGAAATACTTGAACTCCCCCGAGTCGGAGCTCTTCAACAAATCGCGGCTGCTCTACAACCTGCATCGATCGAAAGACGCGATGCGGCGGATCGACCGCGCGATTCTTTCCGAGGGGTATTTCGATGTCATTGCGCTCGATCATGCGGGCGTTCCGGGAGTCGTCGCGTCGATGGGCACTTCGCTGACGACCGGACAGGCTTCGCTGCTCCGCCGCTACACCACGAAAGTCGTGATCGCCTACGACGGCGACGACGCCGGCCGCACCGCCACTCTCCGCGCGGCGCAGGTGCTGCTGGCGAGCGGCCTCACTGTGTCAGCCCTCGATCTGCAAGGCGAAAAAGATCCCGACTCGCTCGTCCAGAAGCACGGCGTCGACCGCTTCCTCGAGATCCTCGGCAACGCCACCGACATCTTCGACTTCGCGCTGAGGGAGTGGGGCGGGAACGTCAAGGCGCTCAGCGGACGGGAGAAAGCCGATCGCGTCGAGGCCTTCATGCCGCTGCTGGGCGCCGTCGTCGACCCGGTTGTTCGCAACGACGCCGCCCAGCGGATCGCGGACGGCTTCCATCTCGAGTTCGAGACGGTCTGGTCAAAAGTTCGGGGCAAAGTAAGCGGACCGGTTGAGCGTCAGGTAGTCAGGGCTGTGCCGAGCGGCGAGAAATTCGTGCTGACGGCCGTCGTTCAAGGGCGAATACCGCGGAGCGGCGTCGATGGGATCCAGGAGGGTTTTTTCAGCGATCCCGCGTGCAAAACCCTGTTTTCTATCATAAAAAGTGCGATTTCCGCTGGTCAACCTATTGATTATTCAGAAATCGCGACCCATCTTAAAGGCGAGGCCGAGCTGACCCTGCTCTCGGAAGTAACGCTCACGGAAGACCTCGAGGACGCGGCGGTTGCGCGACTGGACGAGGTCCTCATCCCGATGCAGAAGGCGTACATCGAGCGGCGGAAACGGGAAATTCAACAAGATATTGAGGAAGCGGTGCGCAATGGCGACCAGGACCTTGTGATGCGGCTGCATACCGAGAAGATGGAACTGTCGCGTATGTCGAGCACACTGAAATAATTATCGTCCTATTGCGATTACGCGAGTGTCCTTGCAACGAGGCAAAACGCGATTGAGCGAGGAGCGGCTGAAACGATGACGACACGCCCACGTGGTGCAAGTCTCGAGCAGGAATCGGCGAATTTCGAGGAAGGGGTCGGCGACTTGAGTGTCGAAGAAAAATATGTCGAGGTCAAGCAGCTCATCGCATTAGGGAAGGAAAAAGGGTTCCTTCTCTACGACGAAATCTACGAAGTCCTGCCTGAGGAAGTCACCAGCCTTCCGGAAGAGCTCGACGAGATCTACATCCGCTTCAACGACCTCGGAATCGACGTGGTCGAAGATGCCGAGAAGCAGCTCGCGGCCCCCACCGGCAAGGGGACGATGACGATCGACGGCACGATCGAAGAAAAAGAAGTCGACCAGCGCGAAGAGGTGCAGGCCGACATCATCGCTGCCAACAGCGGCATCGTCGACAAGACCAACGATCCCGTCCGCATGTATCTGCGCGAGATGGGAACGGTCAAGCTGCTCGACCGCCAGGGCGAAGTCGACATCGCTAAGCGCATCGAAAAGGGTGAGCGCAAAGTCTACAAAGCGCTCTCGCAGAACCGCATCATTCTCGAAGAGATCCTGAAGATCCACGAGAGCGCCAAGAAAGACACCCGCGTCATCAAAGAGATGATCGATCTCGCGATGCCGGAAGACGAGGACGAGATCGATATGGCCGCGTTGTCGGCGGGCGCTCTCACGAAAATCGCCGACATCATGGTGATCTTCGAGAAGGTCGCGCGTTTCGATAAGCGCATCAAGGACACCAAAGCCAAGCTCAATGAGAAGAAGCTGAGCCAGCGCGCCATCGCGAACATTCACAAGAACATCGACCGGCTCGCGATGGATCTGGCGACCGAGCTGCGGCAGATCGATTTCACGCCGCAGACGCGCAATCGCATGATCAACAAGCTCAAAGACATCGACAGCGAGCTTTCGCAGAGCGCGTCGATGATCCGCAAGGATGAAGCGGCACTGAAGCGCGAGAAGGACAAGACCCGCCGCGACTTCTATCGCCGCCGCCTGCAGAAGTATCAGGAAAAACTGCGCGAGCTGGAGTCGTTCTACGGCACGACCCACATCGAGCTGCGCACGACCATCAAAGACATCCGCGCCGGCGAAGAGGAAGCCGATCAGGCGAAGCAGGAGCTGATCGTCGCAAACCTTCGCCTCGTCGTTTCGATCGCCAAGAAGTACACGAACCGGGGACTGCAGTTCCTCGATTTGATCCAGGAAGGCAACATCGGACTGATGAAGGCGGTCGAGAAATTCGAATACCGCCGCGGCTACAAGTTCTCCACGTACGCAACGTGGTGGATTCGGCAGGCCATCACGCGCGCGATCGCCGATCAGGCGCGCACCATCCGCATTCCGGTGCACATGATCGAGACGATCAACAAGCTGACCCGCACGTCCCGCGCGCTCGTTCAGGAGCTCGGACGCGAACCGCAGGCCGAAGAGATCGCTGACCGGATGGACATGCCGGTCGCGAAGGTCCGCAAGATCATGAAGATCGCGCAGGAACCGATCTCGCTCGAGACTCCGATCGGCGAAGAGGAAGATTCCCATCTTGGCGATTTCATCGAGGATCGCGGCGTGATCTCCCCCATCGACCACGTGATTGTCGCGAATCTGAAAGAGCAGACCAACAAGGTCCTTCGCACGCTCACACCGCGCGAAGAGCAGGTGCTCAAGATGCGCTTCGGCGTCGGCGACGGCTCGGAGCACACGCTCGAGGAAGTGGGCCGCTCGTTCAACGTCACCCGCGAGCGCATCCGCCAGATCGAATCGAAGGCGCTGCGCAAGCTGCGGCATCCGTCGCGGTCGAAGAAGCTGCGGCCGTTCCTCGATTCCACGTTCTAAACACAATTTCGGTTGCGTTCGAAGGGCGGCGATCCTGCCGCCCTTTTTTTGAAGAATTCAGAAGGAGTCTTCTGCTTTTCTTCATTCTTCATTCGAAATTCTTCATTCGAAATTCAGCCTCTACCGCGTCGTCTTTTCCCTCTCCGTCGCGACCTGCGATCCGCCTCCGGTTGCTGGGCCGCCAATTCGGCCGGCTGCCGGCGGATTGCGGCGATCAGACCGGCGAGCAACGACAGATCGAAAGCGTAGAGGAACCAGACGTGGCAGCCGATGTGATCGCCGATCAGCGTCAAGCGATCGGAGTGGCGTTGCCACCACGATCTCCAATCGCGCCGGTCTTGATCCCTGAGCGCCCGTGACTGCACTTCGACGTTCTGCAGAATAGCGGAGCGCGTCGTCGTATCGACGCCGGCCGATGCGATTGCGTCGCGGATCGTGTTCGGGATCAGCGCGTACCGCTTGAGCTGCCAGTTCGCGTTCGCCGCCGGTCCGATGTCGCTTTCAGTCTGGACGTACAGACCTGATCCGGACGAGCGGACCTGCGTTCGGAACTCTTCGG
The DNA here is from genome assembly GCA_030948915.1 of Acidobacteriota bacterium. Taxonomy (GTDB): domain Bacteria; phylum Acidobacteriota; class Thermoanaerobaculia; order Gp7-AA8; family Gp7-AA8; genus Gp7-AA10. The sequence goes on along the minus strand of JALYZI010000290.1, from coordinate 21,624 downwards.
CGCATGCGTCGTTCTCATAATTCTCCAGATCGTGCTGCAGGAAAACGCCGAGCGTGAGATCGGCGACGCAACCGACGATGACGATCGCGCGCGCGAGAGGTCCGAGTGTGAAGAACCGCGCAGCGAGAAATGTCAGGCCGAGGACGATGAGCGGTTGCAGTGTGAGATGCGCTGAACCGGCGGCATCGCGCTCGCCCACGACAGCGACACCGAGCACCACCACGAACGGCACCAGAGCCAGCCAGAAAACGTCGCGCGAGCGAATGAAAAGAAACAGAACCGCAAATCCGCCCGCGATCCCCATCGCGACGATGAGATTCGTCTGATACATGAGGAAAAAGTAGTCGCGAACGTAGCCTGCCTGCCGCTGATCGCGGTAGACCGGGAAGTCGCGAAGCGGATGCGGAATGATCGTGTCGCGAAGGTTCAGCAGGATCTTGCGCGCATTCGAATCGCCGAGCTGCTGCGATGTCGTGACGGTGGTGTTGGAGCCGAACGTTGTCCGTGCACCGTAGTGCGCCGCCGACCACGCCAGCCACGTTCCGAACAGCAGCGCAGCGCAGGTTCCCGCTACCAACGCAACGCGCCAGCGCTTTCGAACGAGGATATGCGCCGCCAGAAACAGCAGATAGGGCGCCGCCGAGTAGTGCACGAGCATTGCGGCAGCAAGGGAAATGAAGGCCGCGACGATCCTGATCGAGTCGTTCTTGCGCAAACCGGCCAGATACAGCCAGAGTCCGAAAATCACATAGAACGTGCAGAGCGATTTCGTCCAGGTGTACGTCGCGTTCTGCATCACCATCGGCGAGCAGGCCAGCAGTCCCATGAGGATCGGAATCCTTCGCGATCCTCGCCGGGCGAATGCCGGGAGCATCAATGCGCAAGGAAAGAAAAGCAGCAGATTGAGGACAAGCGAGACGACGGAAAAGTTTTCGAACGTATCGCCGCCATGCGCGAGAAAAAATGCCGCCAGGAGATTCATCATCGGCGGACGCGCCGGGAGAACGTACAGCCCGACGAATGAAGTCCCGAGCGGCAGATGGTCGAGAAAGAAAAGCGATCGATGGAAATGCTCCAGCCAATCGCCGCCCCACCCGCCCCCGCTGTACGTGCGCACAAACAGCAGCAGCGCAAACGTCCACAGAAACAGAAAACCGTATCCCGCGAGGAAGCGCCGCACGCTCCGAATTCGGACCACGCGCCAGAGATCGCGCCAGACCAGCAGCGCCAGGCCGACGCTCACCGCGGAACAGATCCAGTACGACCACCGCGGCGTCCACAGAACGAAAATCAAGAACGACGCGAGGTAGAGCATGATGAGCGACGCCGCGATCGATCCGCAGATTTTTTCAGGCGCGCTCCAGCGCAGCTTGCGCACCAGAACGAATCCCGGAACAAAGCAGCAGACCCCCATCAGAAGGAGGACAATCACGATCCGCAGCGCCAGCATCGATCCGGGCCTAACCCGAAAATGATGTCACATTCATTGCTGTAAACTCGCGCCCGTGAGCTTCCGGTACGACGTCTGTGTTGTCGGCGGCTGCGGGCACGTGGGTCTTCCGCTCGCGATCGCGTTCGCGGAAAGCGGATTGCGCGTGTCGATCTACGACATCGATTGCGAGGCCGTGAAGACGGTTTCGGCCGGGATCATGCCGTTTCGTGAGGAAGGGGCGGGCGACCTCCTGCGCGCGCACGCCGGCAAGACACTCCACGCGTCGACGCAGCCGGACGTCGTCGCCGAGTCGCAGCACGTGGTGGTCGTGATCGGCACGCCGGTCGATGAACATCTGAATCCGACGTTCTACACGATGCGCCGCTTCTTCACCGGCCTGACGCCTCACCTGCGCGACGGTCAATGCATCGTCCTGCGGAGCACCGTCTTTCCGGGAACCACTGCGAAAGTAACCGAGCTCCTGCGCGAAGCCGGCGTCAAGGCGCACGTAGCGTTCTGTCCCGAGCGGGTTGCCGAGGGGCACGCGCTGAAGGAATTCAAGACGTTGCCGCAAATCGTGTCGGGGTGCGACGGCGAAGCGACCGAGATGGCGGCCGCGCTTTTCGGACGGCTGAATCAGAAAATCATCCGGCTGGAACCGCTGGAGGCCGAGCTCGCGAAAGTCTTCACGAACTCGTGGCGATACGTCCAGTTCGCGGCCGCGAATCAATTCTTCATGATCGCCGCCGATTACGGACTCGACTTCTACAAAATCTACGACGCGATTGTCGCGGACTATCCGCGCATGGCCGGCCTGCCGCGCAGCGGATTCGCGGCCGGGCCCTGTCTATTGAAGGACACGATGCAGCTCGCGGCGGCCTACAACAACAATTTTCAACTCGGTCACGCTGCGATGCTGATCAACGAGGGACTGCCGAACTTCATCGTGCGTCATCTCAAGACGGCCTACCCACTGCACGATATGCGCGTCGGCATCCTGGGAATGAGTTTCAAAGCCGAGAGCGACGATCCGCGCTCGTCCCTTTCCTACAAGCTGCGGAAGATTGTGGAGTACGAGGCACGCGAAGTCGTCTGCAGCGACGAATACATTTCCGATCCGCGATTCATCCCCGCCGAAGACCTCGTCGCCACCTGCGATCTCATCATCCTCGGCGCCCCCCATCGCCGATATCGCGATCTGAACCTCGGCGGCCGGCGCGTCATCGACATCTGGAACTTCTACGGCAAGGGCGCCGCCTTTCAATGAAGATCCTCGTCACGGGCGCGGGCGGTTTCATCGCCGGTTACCTCGTCGAAGAATTGCTTCTGGCAGGATATGAAGTCGTCGGCCTCGACAATTTGTCGAAGTACGGACCGGTGCGTCGCGGGTTTTCCGATCATCCGAATTACCAGTTTGTGCACGGAGACGCGAAAAACGCTGCGCTCCTCGAGGAAGTGCTGCACGACTGCGAGCATTTCGTCGCCGGGGCGGCAGTCATTGGCGGCATCGCCCTCTTTCACGAGCTGGCGTACGACCTTCTCGCCGAGAACGAACGCATCACCGCGAGCGCATTCGATGCCGCAATTCGTGCCCATCGCCAGCGGAAGCTGCAGAAGATCACTGTGATCTCGTCATCGATGGTTTTCGAGAGCACGAACGTCTATCCGACTCCGGAGGGCGAGGAGCGACGCAGCCCTCCGCCGCAATCGACATACGGATTTCAGAAACTGGCAACCGAATATTTTGCGCAAGGGGCAAAGGAGCAATACGACCTGCCCTACACGATCGTCAGGCCGTTCAACTGCATCGGAATCGGCGAATCGCGCGCTGCCATCGAAAGTACCGTCATGTCGGGCAATGTCCGCCTTGCGATGAGCCATGTCGTCCCCGATCTCGTTCAGAAAGTGCTCAAGGGTCAGGATCCTCTTCACATCCTGGGCAGCGGCGAGCAGGTCAGGCATTACACCTACGGCGGCGATCTCGCGCGCGGAATTCGCCTGGCGGTCGAATCGCCCGACGCGCGCAATGAGGATTTCAATCTCTCTTCGACACAATCGATGACGGTGCTGGAGCTCGCGGAGTTGATCTGGAAGAAGATCCGGCCGGGCGATCCATTCCGATACATTTCCGACAAGCCGTTCCGCTACGACGTGCAGCGGCGGATTCCGAGCACCGAGAAGGCAAAGCGGATCCTGAAGTTCGAAGCGACGACCAGCATCTCAGATGCTCTCGACGAAATCGTGCCGTGGATCCGGGAACAAGTGGCCGTCGGTGCCATCTGAGATCGTCGACTTCATCGTCCCCGTTTTCAACGAAGGGAAAAACATCGGCGCGATGCTCGCCGAGCTGTACCGCTGCGTCGCGTGCGCGAAGCGCGTTCTGATCGTCTACGACCGCGACGACGACGATACGCTGCCGGTCGTTCGCTCACTGGCCGGTCAGTACGAAGGGCTGACTCTCCTCCACAACTCGCGGGGAGCGGGAGTTCTCAACGCGATCCGAAGCGGAATCGACGCCGCGACCGGGGACATCGTCATCGTCACGATGGCGGATCTCTCGGATGATCCGGTCATCGTGAACGAGATGGTCCGCCGGATTCGCGCAGGCGAGGCGGATGTGGTGTGCGCATCGCGTTACATGCGCGGAGGCCAGCAAATCGGCGGCGGCGCGTTGAAAAAAACAATGTCGCGTCTCGCAGGGCTCTCCTTGCACTTCGCGGGCTTCCCCGTTCACGACGCCACCAACGCCTTCCGCGCGTATCGGCGCGAGGTCTTGAAATCGTTCGAGATCGAAAGCCGCGGCGGGTTCGAATACTCGCTCGAACTGACTGCAAAGGCCTACGCCGCCGGTTTTCGCATCGTGGAAGTGCCGACACACTGGCGGGATCGCTCGGCGGGGCAATCGCGATTTCGCCTCTTCAAGTGGCTGCCGCGGTATATTCGCTGGTACCTTTACGCGTTGACACACCGTCCATGACCAAACACCTCCTTCTCTTTCTGCTGTTCGCCATTCCTCTTCACGCCGCGCCGCCGAAGCCGTACCACATCGAGCTCGAGGCAAACACCGCGGCGCCATTTCCGTTCCTGAGCAAATTCGGAACAATTACCGTACATGTTTATCCCGGCGGCGTTCGCGCCGATTCCATCTGGCTGAATGGTTTCAGCCGGATCGGCACGCCGACTGTGACGATCGAGAATCCGTACGCACGGATGTACACGACGATGCCGGTGAGTGAGATCACGACGATGATCCGGAAGACAGGGGAAGACGATGTTCTGGCGACGACACCGCCTCCGATCGAGCGCCCGGTTTCCGGAAAAGTCCGCGGCATCGCGGCGCGTCGGTATCGCATGGTCTACGGTCCGGACGCATGGATCGACGTGTGGACGACGAACGTGATCCCGGAGAATGCGCAGCTGCGCAGCATCGTGGACGCGTTCGTGCGCGGCGTCTCCCCCGCCACCGCCGAATCGTGGAGATCGATTCCGGGAACACCCCTATACGTCGAGTTGAACTTCAGCCACTACAAAAAGCTGCCGCTGATCCGCCTCAAGAGTTTCGCGATGAACAACCTCGGCCAGGAAGATGCGCTGAAAGTCGGCAGCTTCTATTTCAAAGCGCCGATGCTCGATGCAATCCTCAAGTGAATCAGGCCGCAGCAGCCGGCGCCGTCACCTGAACCTGATCGAGATCCTGCAGGAGCGCACCGGCGTCGCTGAAGCGATCCTTCGGATTCTTCGCGAGACAACGCATGACGATGCCGTTGACTTCGCGGCCGATCTCCGGCCGCTGCTCGATCGCCGGCTTCGGCGTCTCGGTGATGTGCGCCGTCAGCACGGCGGTGAGCGAGGGCGCCGCGAACGGTTTCACACCGACGAGCATTTCGTAGATCAGAACGCCGACGGAATAGACGTCACTGCGCGGATCGAGCTGTTTTCCCTGGACCTGCTCGGGGCTCATGTAGTGCGGCGTTCCGACGATCAAGCCCGCCTGCGTCATCCCTTCCTTCGCTTCGGCCATACGCGCGATGCCGAAGTCCATCAGCTTCACTTCGCCTTTGTGATCGATCAGCACGTTCTGCGGCTTGATGTCGCGATGAATGATTCCCTGCTCGTGCGCCGCCTGCAGTCCGCGGCAGATCTGTCGCGCGATGCCGAGGGCGACGCGAGGCACGAGACGGTGATTGGGCGCTTCTTCGAGCAGCTCCCACAGCGTGTAGCCGCGGACGCATTCCATGCTGATGAAGTAGACGCCTTCCGCTTCGCCGTAGTCGTAGGTGCGGAGAACGTTGCGGTGCGTGATCTTGCGCGCCAGCCGAATCTCGCGTTTGAATCGCTCGAGCTCTTCCGGCGAGCGCGTCATCACGTCGCCGGGCAGCGTCTTGATCGCGACGGTCTCGTCGAGCTGCGTGTCATTCGCCTTGTAGACGATGCCCATTCCACCGCGCCCGAGGATTTGCTCGATGCGATAACGGCTCGCGAAGAGGAGTCCGGGCGACAGCTCGACGACGGGACCGGCGGGCGCTGTCGTCCCCGCTTCTGTCGCGTCGAGCCGCATCGTCGCCATCGAGCTGGTCGTCGCACCAATCGACCGCATGACGCCGGTCGTGATGCTCACCAGCGGCATCGAGGCGACCGCCACCGGCTGCGGCAGCCACTTGAGCTGGATCGATTCGCGCGTCGAGCCTGACATGATCTCGCCGCCCGCGGTTTGTGCAGTCTCGTACGAGATGTAAGCAAATCCATTCGGCGCGTGCCATGCCAGCAGACTCGCGAGTTGCGGCGCGTTGCCGAGGATGGCGAAACCGTTGTTGCCGTCGATCTCGACCGACCCCGTTACGAATTGACCGGTGGCGATGCCGACGCTGACCGACATCTGCACATCGCTCAGCGTCGCCAGCTCCTCGTTGATCGCGCGCGCTGCGCGGATTGCGTGCAGCACTCCACGATCGCCGCGAAAGACGCTGACGAGGCGATGGCCTTCGACTTCGCGAACTTCGCCATCCTGCCGCGCGACTTCCGCTTCCTGCAGTTTCATCACGCGGTTGATCGCGCCGACGAGCAGCGAAGGATCGCCGTCACCGACCGGCGGCATGCCGCGAAGATCCGTGACCACCACCGTTCCTTCGTCGAGTCGCGCGGGCTCGGACGGACGCTGCATCGCGGCAGCGGCCTCGCGCTCTTTCGTTCGAGCGGACATCTGCTCGTACAGCTCCTCGAGCTCCGCCTTGTCGCGCAACGCGACGATCATCTTCGCGAACGAGCGGCCGAGAATGCCGACTTCATCGGCGCGGTCGATGCTGAGCTGCACGCTGTAGTCGCCGGCCGTCACGGCCTGCGCCGTCATTGCGAGCTGCTCGATCGGGCGCACCACGCGTTTTGCGATCAGCCACGAAAGAATGAACGCCAGCAGCAGCGCGGCGCCACCCCCGAGGAGCAGCGCGTTTTCGATCTGTCGGAAGGGGGCCAGTTCGCGGTCGAGCGAGCGGATGAAAACCGCCGCGCCGACGGTGTCGTTGCCCGAAGTCAGCGGCTGGCCCGTCATGACGTAGCGATTCCGCTCGACCTGCAGTCGCGAGGGCGGGACAGGCTTGCCGGTTTTCAGAATGCGATCGACGCCCGTCATCTGCTGCATGTTGAAGCTCGGCGCATTTGTCGATCGGGCCAGCGAGTTCTTCGACACGAATACCACGCCGGCATTCGTGGCCTCGGCGATCCGATTGGCGAACGTGTCGTCGATGCCGTACGCGTTGATGAGATATCCGACGCGGACGTTGTTCGCACCCGCGCCGATCGGCGCGACCGCGGCGTGATAAAGCTTGTTGCCGAGCGGCAGCACCCCGGCAGTCGATTCGACGCTGACATCGTCGACGATTTTCTTCACAATCGACGACTGCTCGTACAGGTCCTCGCGGTTGGGCGTGTTGACGGTTGGCTGATCGGTGCGCGCAACGATGCGTCCCTCGTCATCGAGAAGAATGAGGAGATCCGTTCCGAGCGATTGGCGGCGCTGTTCGAGTTGATCCGCGATGCTGACCAGGTCGACAACCGGTTGCGTCGGCGGCGCTCCTTCGACGGCCGGCGCGGTCGGCGTGCCTGCCATGGCCTCCTGGATGTAAGCGACGAACTTCGGATCGTTGCCTAAGAGAGTCGCTGGAAGCGCGAGACGACTGACGCGCTGACGCTCAAACTCGCGAAAGAGATTTGCCGCGTTTGAAATCGACGTGTTGACCGTGTTCTCTGCGATCCTGTCTGCGCGTTGGATCGTGACGCCGACCGCGATCGCGACCACGATCAGGATCAGCAGGGCCGTCAGTCCGAACAGTTTGAAAACCAGCGGAAAGCGCGGGCGTTCCAGCGTCGGCCGCTTGAGTCTTGGTTCGGTAGTGACGCCTTCGGCCGTCAATCAATAGTCCTTGAGACTCGGCGGCTCGTACGGCTTTCCCACTTTGTTGAGATGCTGCGTGAGGCGGTAACTGCGGCTGTCGAGCGTCAACGCCACGCTTCCGCTGACCGTGCCGGCCGTCGTCACATCGATCGGCGATTGGATCTGGCCTCCCTGCTCATTCCACGCGACGAGACGATACCGGCCGGCGGGAACATTCGCGAGCGCGTAGCTCCCAGTTTGATCCGCGAACGCGTAGTACGGCGTCGACATCACCTGGATCACCGCCGACATGTTCGGGTGGACGTTGCAGTAGACATTGACCAGGCCGGGAGTATCGAAACGCTGCGATTTGCCTGCACCTCGGCGGTAGAGACCGAGATCGAACGCATTGTTCGACGAGAGCGAGAAGAGGTTGTGCGAGATCGGGTCGTCGTTGGGGAATTCGACGGTCGACCCGGCCGGAATCGCCAGCACGTGCGGAACGACCATCTTTCCCCGAGTCACCATCTGAAACCTTCCTGGAGCCGGCTTGGGCGCCTTCGCGCCGATCGGTTCCAGCCAGATGAGCGTTTCACCGATGACGGGATTCTGCCCGCGTTTCGTGACGAAGCTGACCTTGCCGCCGACGACGTTGGCGGCGGACAGTGACGTGGCGAGCGCGACTGCGCACGCAGCGATGGAAATCATTGGTTTCATGGGCAATTAGGCTCCGGAAAATCGAAATGGTAGCACACGGAATCGGCACGCCGATTGCGGTAGTCCCCTGCGTGCCGCCGTGCGAAATCGCGTTGCTATTTCGTACAAAAAATCGCATCATGAGATTGCACCAACGAGAGGTGGCTGGGCTGCAACAAAACGCCGTCCTGATACGTTAACCAGCACAATACGATTGCACACGGCGAATGCTCAGTCGCCTTAGGTCTTTGAATAGTTAAAAAGTTCCCGCTCCTCCCTTCCACCCCAGGGCGGTTTGGAGCGGTCGATCCGGTCCGCGACTTCGGTGAGGTGGGTCATGCCATGGACATGGCGCTTGTTGCGGGTCCGCCGGAAATTCATGGGGGAGGAGGTACTGCGTTCGATGGATTGTTCTAGTAAACCTGAGGGGGCGAGTTCTTAGCTCCCACCCCGGAAGGGCGCCTGCAAAGGCGCCCTTTTTCTTTTCAGTCGAGACTCGGGATGTAGACGTCGGCGGTCGGCTCGGAAATCGACTCCGAAATCGCTGGCCGCTCCGGCGCGATGATCCTCCGCAGTCTTTCCCGAAACGCTTCGACCGTTCCCGGCTCGTCGGCCTCCAGCAACTCATAAAGCGCCCGGACATCTGCCGCGCGAACACGGGACGGGTTCCGATCGAGGCAAGCGTTCGTCTTGCAGCGAGGCGTGCAGTATTTTCTGGTGGAACGCGTCAGCGGGAATCGGCTGCCGCAATAGTCGCAAGTACCCATCACTCCCTCCCGCCCGTTCGAATGTAAGCGTTAATCAACGTTTTTTACGTGTTGATTAACACTTAAAGTTTACGTATACCGTTTCTGCCGGTCAACCTGACCGATCTCGCTGGTGCCCCCGGCCGGACTCGAACCGGCACGCCCCTCTCGGAGCTCGGGATTTTAAGTCCCGTGCGTCTACCAATTCCGCCACAAGGGCCCGGGCATGATAACCGCCAAAGTTCCGCTATGATTCGCGGCGATCCGGAGGCGCCAATGACCCAGACAATCGAAGTCCCACCAGGCGCACCGCTGACTCTCCTCTCCGAAGAGGAGCAGATGTTCCAGCAGAGCGTGCGGGATTTCGCGATCGAGAAGATCCGCCCGCTCGTCCACGACATGGACCGCGAGGCCACCATGTCGAAGGAGCTCATCTCCAGCTTCTTCGAGATGGGCATCATGGGCATCGAGGTTCCCGATCAATGGGGCGGCGCCGGCTCGACCTTCTTCAATGCCGTGGTCGTCGTCGAGGAGCTCTCACACGTCGATGCCTCCTGCGGTGTGCTGGTCGACGTGCAGAACACTCTCGTCAACAACGCGATCCTTCGCTGGGGAAACGAGGATCAGAAATCGAAGTATCTGCCGATGCTGGCACGCGATACGTTGGGCGCCTACGCCCTGTCGGAGGCTGGATCGGGGTCCGACGCCTTTGCGCTGGCCACCCGCGCTGCGGACAAAGGCGATCACTGGGTCCTGAACGGCCGAAAACTCTGGATCACCAACGCGGCCGAGGCGGGGATTTTCATCGTGTTCGTGAATGCGAATCCGGACGCCGGATACAAAGGCATCACGGCCTTCATCATCGAGCGCGATTTTCCCGGCTTCAGCGTTGGCAAAAAGGAAGACAAGACCGGCATCCGCGCATCGTCGACGTGCGAGTTGATCCTCGAAGACTGCCGCGTCCCGAAGGAAAACGTCCTCGGCGAAGCCGGAAAGGGCTACAAGATCGCGATCGAGACACTCAACGAGGGACGCATCGGAATCGGCGCCCAGATGATCGGCGTCGCGCGCGGCGCGCTCGAGTACGCGATCGCCTACTCGAAGGAACGGCGGCAGTTCGGCAAGCCGATCTCGGAATTTCAAGGCGTCCAGTTTCAGATTGCGCATGCGGCAACGCAGCTGGAAGCGGCGCGGCTGATGGTCTACAACGCCGCGCGTCTCAAAGATGCCGGCAAGCCCTTCCTCCGCGAGGCCGCGATGGCGAAGCTGTTCTCATCCGAGGTCTGCGAGCACGTCACTTCGATGGCGGTCGAGATTTTTGGCGGGAACGGCTACACGAAAGAGTATCCGGTGGAAAAGTTCTGGCGTGACTCGAAGATCGGAAAGATCTACGAAGGAACGTCGAACATGCAGCTGGCGACCATCGCGAAGACGATTTTCACCGATCGCCTTTGAGCGCTCACGCTTCGTCGTGAAGCGAAATGTGATCAGGATCGCCAGCAGCACAGTCGCATTCTGCAGCGTGAAGGCATACCAGCCACCCAGCGCTGTGCGGCTCACGTTGAAGATCTCCCAGGAAAAATTCATCGCCGCGTGAAGAGCGAAGGGGAACCAGAGCGATTGCCATCGCTCGAGGAGCCAGCAGAACGTACAGCCTCCGACGGCGAGCAGCCCGAATAGACCGAGGATCTCGCCGCGCGTCTGTCCTTTTTCGATGTGCGCCAATCCCGACACGAGCGCCACCAGAAGCGCGGCTGGCCACATCGGCCATCCGATCCGCCGCAGCGTGGCGAACGCGAATCCGCGCATCACGATCTCCTCGGCCAGCGGAGACCAGAATGCGAGATAGAGGACTGCGATCCAATTCGTAACATGACTGCTTCGCGCGAGAGCGAAACCGACGTACATCGGCCACGCTGCGGCGGCGGCGAACAGCAATGCCTTCGCGACGCTCCGATCGATTCCGAGAGCGCGCGCAACCGCACGCTCGCCCATCAGGAGCAGCGCGATGGCGCAGACGCCGACCTCGCAGACGTTCTTGATCGATTCGGCGATGTAGAACGGATGATGCGAGTGCAACGACGCGTACGCCGGGATGAACCACAGCAGCCGGTGCATGCTGCTGGCGATCGCAACGGCGAGCAGCGTCAGCGCGGTGAAGATCCGCGGACGGCGAACGGCGCCGATCGCGTCGCGGATCTTGCCGGCGTCGCCAAAACGTCGCCGGGCCTCCTCGCGCGCCTCGGCGGGGCTCATGCCGGCCGCGATGAGGTCGCGCGTGAGCATGTCGAGATGGAATTCGATTTCGTCGTCGATCTCGCTCACGACATCACCTTGTCGACGCCTTTGACCATCGCGTGCCAGGCCGTCCGCTCCTGGTTGAGGGCGCGGCGGCCGGCGCGCGTGAGGCGATAAAACTTCGCGCGACGTCCTGTTTCGCTCTGCTTCCAGCTCGACGCCAGCCAGCCCTTTCCCTCCAGCCGGTGCAGGGCGGGATAGAGCGATCCCTCCTCGACGCGGAGGGCGTCGCCGCTGGAGTCGGCGATCCAGCGGGCGATCGAGTAACCGTGGCGCGCGCCTTCCCGGAGGGCGCGAAGGATCAGCAGATCAATAGGCATAGATATCTCGGTATAGGTCCGGCCATACCCAGATGTCAAGGTATAGGGATGTTTTCACGCTGACGCCGCGCCAGCCGCTGCAGAAAGTCGTAGGCCAGGCCTCCCGATGTTTTGCGCAGCGTGAGTAAGTACACAGCCAGCGCGACGAATCCGCCGACCCACGCCAGAGTTCCGAGCTGGGTGGCGGCTTTCCCGAAAAAGGGCCAGATCATGAAAAGCAGAGCGCCGATCACACCGATCACCAGGATCGCGATTCGCTGTGCTTTCGGCGCGTCGACGTCTCGATCGCAGACAAGCTTGACGGTCGCCTGATCCGCTGCATCGACTGCCCATGTGACTGTGCACTGGACGCCACCCGCCACTGCCACACCGCGCCTGAGCGGCAGGATGAATTGGCGCTCGCGGTCGCGCGACCCCTGCAGCTCTCCGCCGTACAGCTCGACCAGCTCGTCGACGGTCTCCGGAAGCCCCTGTGAGGGTATTCGGTCTTCAGTGAACTCGATCATGCAACGCGCATTGTAGAATCGGCTGGGGGACCATGACGGAAGTCCCGCATTCTTTCGATCGCTTCGAGGTGATTCGCGTTCTCGGCAAAGGCGGGATGGGTACTGTTTACCTCGCCCGCGACCCCCGACTCGATCGCTCGGTGGCCCTGAAAGTCCTCCGCGCCGAAGATCTGATCGCCGAAGATCGCCGCTCGCGTTTCATGCGCGAGGCGCGGACTGCGGCCGCGATCCGGCATCCGAACGTTGCGACCATCTACGAAGTCGGAGAATGGGACGGCGCGCCATATCTCGTGATGGAGTACTGCGAAGGCGAAACGCTGGCGCAGCGCCTTCATCGCCGGCCGTTTGAAGCGGCGGAGTTCCTCAACGTCGCCCGTCAGATCGCCGCCGGAGTCGCCTGCGCGCACGAGGGCGGCATCGTCCATCGCGATCTGAAGAGCTCGAACATCGTGATCGAGCCGTCCGGACAGGTGAAGATCCTGGACTTTGGACTCGCCAAAGCGCTCCACCGCGATGTCGCGGCGATGTCGATCGACACAACCACCGGCCAGCTCTTCGGCACTCTCCATTATTTGTCGCCCGAACAGGCCCGCGGCCAACCGGCTGACGAGCGCAGCGATTTGTTTTCCCTCGGCATCGTTTTTTATCAGATGGCGACCGGGCAATTGCCGTTCAATGCCGAAGCGCCGCTGCTGGTGCTCGAGAAAATCCGGGATGTCGAGCCCGAACCCTTCGTTCCCGCCGATTCACAATTCCCTCCCGCCGCCGCCCGCATCATCGGAAAGCTGCTGCAGAAGAATCCCGCTGACCGTTATCAAAACGCACGCGAGCTGCTGGCAGACCTCGAGGTCCTCATTACGCCGACTGCGCGCCACTCGCTGGCTCCGCATTCGCGAAGCTTCATCGGCAAGACCGTGCATCGCCCGCAACTGGCGCGCATTCTCATCGCATCGGCGGCAGTTGTTCTGATTGCAACGGCAATCTATTTCGCGCAGACAGGCACAGCGATCGATGAGGGGACTGCCACCGCCACTGTCGCTCCGGCACCCATCCGTTCGATGGCCGTCCTTCCGCTGACAAACATCGCGAGCAACACGCGCGATGATTTCCTCTCAGTCGGACTTGCGGATGCGCTCACTACGAATCTGCAGCAGATCCAGTCGCTTCAAGTCCGGCCGACGTCGGCAGTGATGGAGTTTCGCAACCAGCGCATCGACGCAAAATCCGTAGGCCAGAAGTTGCATGTCGATGGGCTGCTGGAGGGACACTTCCTCGCGGCCGGCGACCTCGTTCGCGTCAACCTGCAGCTCACCGACGCGCGCACCGGATACAACGTCTGGGCCGATACGATCGACGGCCGCCGGGAGAATCTTCTGAAGCTGATCGACGACGTCTCATTGCGGACGGTGACCGCGCTCAATCAGAAGCTCGGAGTGCAGCAGATCAATCGCCGGTCGGAAGCGCGATCGACGAATGGAAAGGCTTACGAGGAGTACCTGAAGGCTCGCGCGCTGAACGGCAGCCTCGTGCCGGCCGAGCATCGGGCTCAAGTTGCGGCTTTGAAGCGCGCTGTCACGCTCGATCCGAATTTCGCGGCTGCATACGCCGATCTCGCCATCGCACTCTCACTCGGACAGGCGCGGGCGCTCGATACGGAGCCCGACGTCGCGCAGAAGACGGAGTGGTACGCCCGCCAAGCCGTGCGTCTCGACCCCAACCTGGCCGAAGCGCACCTGGCGCTGGCGAGGGCCTTCGTGAGGTTCGCAGACCGCTTTCGCGAGTCTGTGCGGGAGGATCTCGCAGCCCTGCGCCTCAACGCGAACGACACGCACGCGCTCAACAGTATGGCCACGTACTTTGTCTCGGTCGGCGAAACGCAGAAAACACAATGCATCGCCGACCGAATGATCCGACTCGATCCGAACGCCAACGATGTGAAAGTGCGGGGCTACTGGTACGTCAACGCTGTCGATCCCGAGGGCGCACTGCAGAACGCTCCGGCTGCGTTGAATTACAAAGACACGGAAGTCGCGGGACATGATATTCGTGCGAACGCCTACATCCTCCTCGGAAACCTCACCGGGGCAACGGCGGAGGCCGACCGCGTCGTGGAGATCGTCCCCAATCATTACCTCGGAAAGAGTCTGCGCGCGATGATCGCGGCAGCGAACGGAGATCGCCCGGCGTGCGAAGCGGCATTGAAATCGTTCGAAGCGGATGCGATGCGCAATCATTGGGCCGCGATGCGCCAGGCGCTTTGCTACGCCAAGATCGGCGATCGCGCGAAAGCGATCGAGTGGACTCGCCGCTCCATCGAGTCGAGCGATCACAGTTGGTATGTGTGGGTAAAACATCCGTGGATGCAGTCGATCCAGACCGATTCCGAGTATCAGAAGTATGTCGCGAAGGTGAAGGCCGATCTCGATGACGTGCGCGACGACGTCATCGGCGTCTATCAGTTGATCTGCCGGTGATTTTTTCACCACAGAGGCACAGAGGAAATCCACTGAACGTAGATTGCTGGTGACACCGAGGTAACCTCAGTGTGTGAACGATGTCACCGGCAGAATTATCGGAGCGGCGATTGAGGTCCACCGTGCGCTTGGTCCGGGACTGCTCGAGTCGGCGTACAAAGAGTGTTTGAGCCGCGAACTGACTTTGCGCGGTATTCCCTTTATCCGAGAGCTTTCTCTCCCTGTGATTTACAAAGGAGCCAAGGTCGAGTGCGCATATCGCTTGGATTTTCTCGTTGATGAGGTCGTGCTTGAAATCAAGTCCGTCTCGGGCATCGATCCAATTCACGAGGCTCAGCTTCTAACGTATATGAAACTGGGCCAGTGGCGACTCGGCTTGCTGATGAACTTCAATGTTGCCGTACTTGCGCGCGGGATCCGAAGATTCATTCTGTGATCTCTGTGCCTCTGTGGTGAAAAAGCGTTCACCACAGAGGCACAGAGAAACACAGAGAGCTACCCGGTCGCGTCGAACATCCGCCGCAGCGCGCGCTCGGCAGGAACTCGGATGTCTTCCGGCACCTCGATCTCGTAGCGCATGTACTTCAGCGAATCGCGCACGTCGTCGAGTGTCGTCACCTTCATGAACGTGCAGAGCTTGCACCCTTTGAGGAACTGCTTGTCGGGAACTTCCATCGCGAGCCGGTCGGTGAGTCCGCATTCCGTGACGACGAGAAATCGCTTCGCCGGTTTTTCCTTCGCGTACTTCACCATTCCAGACGTCGACAAAACCGCGTTCGCGAGTCTCGCCACATCGGGCCGGCATTCGGGATGCACGAGGATCTCGAGATCGGGGTCGGCATCGCGGATGCGCTGGATCTCCTCCGGAGTGATCTGCTGATGCACGTAGCAGAAGCCGTCCCACGGAATGATGTTCTTTTCGGGAACCTGCTGTGCGACAAAGTTCGCGAGATTGCGATCAGGCACAAAGAGAATGTTCTTGTTAGGCAGCGACCGCACGACCCTCGGCGCATTCGCAGAAGTGCAGATGATGTCGGAGAGCGCTTTCACCGCCGCGGTGGTGTTGACGTAACTGACGACCGCCAGATCGGGATACTGCTTCTTCAGCTCCGCGATGCGGGCCCGCAGATCCTCAGCCGGTGCTGAATCGGCAAGCTGGCAACCGGCGAGAAGATTTGGCAGCAGAACGAGCCGCGACGGATTCACGATCTTGGCCGTCTCCGCCATGAAGTGCACGCCGCAGAATTCGATGACGTCGGCGTCCTTGACGTTAGACGCCATGAGCGCCAGTTCGAGCGAATCCCCGACGAAATCGGCGACCTTCAGAATCTCCGGACGGTAGTAGTTGTGCGCGACGATCACAGCGTTGCGCTCTTTCTTCAGCGCCCGGATCTCTTCGTGCAGCGCCTCGAACTCGACGACGTCGGCCTCGGTGTACTCGTATGTTTTGACGCGGCTCAGCTCTTCAAACAGTGTCGACATATCTCAGGACTCAGGACTCAGGACTCAGGACTACGATCGTTGCACCGAGTGAGTTGTCATCCCAGAACTCCTGAACCCACTCGAGTCGCCGCAATAGCGCTTGCACATTCGCACGTTGCATGCCGATGCCGCGGCCATGAATCAATCGTACCTGACGAAATCCGCGGCTGCGCGCCTCGGTCAGATACTCCAGCGCGACATCGCGGATCTCATCAGGCCGAAAGGGGTGCAGGTCCAGCGCTTCGGTGATCGGGATCTCGACCGGCCCCTCATCCACGGCCTGCGGATTCTATGCGATACTCTTTTGACCCATGGTCCTCTTCAATCACGCCACGCGCGAGATGACCGCGAAGATCGTCTATTACGGTCCCGGTCTCTGCGGAAAAACGACAAATCTGATGGTGATCTTCGACAAGCTCGACCCCAAACAGAAGGGAAAGATGCTGTCGCTGGCCACCAAAACCGACCGAACACTCTTCTTCGACCTGTTGCCGGTCGACATCGGCAAAGTGGGCAACTTCAACCTGAGGATGCAGCTCTACACCGTCCCCGGCCAGGTCTTCTACAACGAAACGCGAAAGCTCGTGATCAGGGGCGCCGACTCCATCGTCTTCGTCGCCGATTCGCAGCCGTCGATGGTCGATTCCACCCGCGAGAGCTTCCTCAATCTCCTCGAGAACATGAAGGAGAACAACATCGACCCCGAAGACACGCCGATCATCATCCAGTACAACAAACGCGACATCCCCGGCGTCCTTCCGATCGACGAATTGCAGGAACAGCTCGGACTCGAAGGCTACCCGTACCACGAAGCATCCGCGATCAAAGGCGAAGGCGTGATGGAGACGTTCAAGCTGGTCTCGAAAATCACCGCCAAGCACCTGTACAACCGGCTCAAGGGAAAGAGCGAGCCGATCGAGCGCAAGAAGCCCGAGAAGGCGGCTAAGCACGCGAAGCCGAAGACCGTCGCAGGCAACAAGAAGCTGCCGCCCCCCGAGCCGTCTCCCCTGCCTGAGCCCGACGTCAGCCCGTTCGGCGACTCGATGCCGTTCCCCGAAGCCAGTCCTCTCGACGCGGGGTACGAGAAGATGGAAGAAGTGTCGCTCGAGCAGCTTCTCGAAGGACGCGAGCGTCCCGCGACCATGTCGGGCACTGTCCCGATCCCCGTCGCCATGGACGAAGTGGAAGAGCTCGGCGCGGAAGAGCTGGTCGACAACCCGCTTTCGGTCGCGTTGATGGATGAACCCGCGCAGCTTCCACCTCCCAGGGCGGCAGCCAGCAACGGTCAGATCGCGGCGCTCGAGAGTCGGGTCAAGCAGCTGGAAGGTTCGCTCAACGACATTCTCAAGACGCTGAACGAGCTCACAAGCCGCGTCAAGAATCAGATCGGGCGCTGAGCCAAATCCTGATACAATCTCCCAAAATCTTTTTTATTTGGAGGAATTAATGCGTCGGATGCTCCCCGCGATTCTCGCGCTTTCTGTCCTGGTTTCTGGTTGCAAAGTCAAAGAGATGGCCGACAAGGCCCGCATCGCAAAAGACCTCGACAAGCGCGGAACTGTCGACCTGATGAAGGAAGTCGCGAACGACAAATACGATCCGCCGAAAGACAACAAGCTCTCGGAGCCGCAGGTGCAGATGTACCTGAAAGTGCGCGAGCACGAAAAGGACATCGCGAAACTCGCGCTCCAGAAAGCCAACGAGCACGCGAAGGCCGCCGACGCCAGCAAGCACTCGCTCAGCGGCGTGATGGAAGGCTTCAAGACCATGAGCGCGGCCGCCGAATTCGCCACCGCCGACATTCGCGCCGCCAAAGACCTCGGCTACAACACCCAGGAGTATCTGTGGGTGAAGGGGCAGATCATGGCCGCCAGCGCGGCGGCGTTCACGGAGTCGATGAGCACCGCGATGTCCGCACAGGTGGATGCCAGCCGTGCGCAGATGAAGAAAGCGTACGACGAGGCCAAGGACGAGCAGACGAAGCAGATGTACAAGCAGATGCTCGACGGTTACGAACAGACGGCCAGAGAAAGCAAGCAGGCCGCCGAGGGTCAGGATCCGTCGATTGCCTACAATCGCCAACTCCTCAAGAAATACGACACCGAGCTGGCGGCATTCACGTCCGAGCTCTCGAAGTACGAGAACAAGGAAGGCGACGCCAAGAAGTCGATGGATGAGCGGCAGCAGAAGATGAATCAGGCAGCCGAGGACGCGAAGAAAAACTCGCAGTAAGTGACAACCGAAAACCGACAACCGACAACGCGTCGCGGTGCGCAAGCATCGCGACGCTTTTCTTTTCGCATCCGCTGCTCCGCCTGCGACACGGAATACGATTCGAATCAGCTGATCAATCTGTGCCGCAAGTGCAACGCGCCGCTCCTGGTGGAGTACGACCTCTCCCCCGCTCCCGATCTGCGAGAGAAAATCCGATCGCGTCCGCCGACGATGTGGCGTTACGCGGAAGTGCTGCCGGCGGATGACGGCATCACGTTAGGCGAAGGGATCACGCCGCTCCTCCCATCGACGCAATTCGATAACGTCTGGATCAAAGACGAATCGAAAAATCCGACGCGCTCCTTCAAATCGCGCGGGATGGCGGCGGCCGTCACGATGGCGGCGCGAAACGGAGCGAAGTCGCTCGCCGCGCCGACCGCCGGAAATGCGGGCGCTGCTCTTTCGGCATACGGCGCGCGCGCTGGACTGCCGGTGTTCGTCGCGATGCCGCGCGACACGCCCAAGTCGATCGTCGACGAATGCCGCAGCTACGGCGCGGAAGTCGAGCTGGTCGCGGGACTGATCACCGACGCCGGCAAGCGCGTCCAGCAGTACATCGCGTCAACCGGCGGATTCGATCTTTCGACGTTGAAAGAACCGTACCGCGTCGAAGGAAAAAAGATCATGGGCTACGAGCTCCTCGAAGACCTCGGCCGTCTCCCCGACGCGATTCTTTATCCGACCGGCGGCGGAACGGGCCTGATCGGAATGTGGAAGGCCTTCGACGAGATGGAGCGTCTCGGCTGGATCGATGAGGAGCGGCCGAGGATGTACAGCGTCCAGTCGAGTGGATGCGCGCCGATCGTTCGCGCATTCGAGCAGGGCCTCGACAGCGCGCCCGAGTGGGAATCGGCGCAGACGTCCGCGTGGGGTCTGCGCGTGCCGCGCGCGGTCGGCGATCGCCTGATGCTTCGCGCCATCCGCGAATCGAAAGGCGAAGCGATCGCGGTTGCCGAATCCGAGATCGAGACAGCGGCCGCCGAGCTCAGGGCTCGGGAAGGGATCGACGCCGGTCCCGAGGCAGGCGCAGCACTTCTCGCACTTCGCCGTCTAATCGAAAAAGGTGCGATTTCCAAAGGCGAGACGGTGGTCCTCTTCAACACTGGCGGCAACAAATACCACTCGTGATGGTTATCACGCGGTAAACACAGCGGTTGCGTTTAGATTGTATTTCGCGCGTCAGGGGCGGCGCCGGTTCGAGGGAGACTCATGAACGTTCGGATTGCAGTCCTGCTGGTCTGTGCCGGCTGGGCCGCGAATGGATCTGCGCAAACTGCCGTCAACTGTCCCACGCAGCCGCCGCAGCTCAATGCACCGGCGAATAACGCGGCCAATGTCGCTTCACCCGTCCACTTCGATTGGAACGATGTCACGAACGCGAACTCGTACCGCGTGTGGGCATCGTTCACAGGCGGAACGCCGAACATCATCGCCCTGACGCGCGACAGCGAGGCCAGTATCAGCGTGCCCGCAGGAATCGTCGAGTGGTGGGTCGACGCCCTCGCCGACGGCTGTTCGACGTTCACGACCTCGGCCCACTTTCGTTTTACCGCCGTCGGCGGGACGATGAATTGTCCGCAGAATCCTTCGTCACCGGCGCTCCTCACGCCGGCCAACACGAGCGTGAGTCTCGCGTCGCCCGTGACGTTGTCGTGGACCGCGGTTCCAAACGCGACCGGCTACCGTGTGTTCGCCCAGGTCAACGGCGCACCCGCCGTGGTGATCGGAACAACGACGTCGACGCAGTTGAGCGCACCGTTCCCGGCTTCGAACGTGATCTGGTTTGTTGAAGCACAGTTCGGAGCCTGCCCCTCGACCTTTTCTCGTTTTGGAACGTTCACGGTCACGACGGGTGCGTCGTGCAGCAACGTACCGGCGATACCCGTCGCGCCGGGAAATGGCGCCACTGTTACTGCTCCCGTCACCTTCCGATGGACGGCCGTCCCGGGCGCGACGAGCTACAAACTCTTCATCGGCTCGGATCTCGTCGGCACCACGTCCGATACAACGCTGACCAAACTCCTCGCCGACGGCACTTTCACGTGGTACGTCGTCACGACATTCGCCAGCTGCCCCGATCAGCAGTCGATTCAATTCCGTCTCACTGTGCCGCCGCCAACAACTTGCAGTGGCTCGATCACGCTGACTGCACCAGCCGAGAATGCGACAGTCGCATCGCCGGTGAATCTGACCTGGACCCCGGTCCCGGGCGCGACGGCCTACCGCATCTGGGTATCCATTGACGGTTCAGCGCCGACGATCCTTGCGCGGTCGGTCTCAACGACGCAGAGCCTGTTCACACCGAGCGGCAATGTCACGTGGTTTGTCGAGGCGCTGTTTGCGCAGTGCCAGTCGATCCTATCGCCGACTGGCCACTTCACGGTCGGGCGCGGCGCGACCTGCGGTGTCAACATCGCACCGATTCCGACCTCTCCGATCAATGGCACGCAGGTGCAGAGTCCCGTCACTTTCAACTGGAGCGGTGCGAACAGCGCAATGCTGTTCCGCGTCTGGGTTTCCGTCAACGGCGCTCCGTTCGAGGATGTCGGCATCACAAAAGACCCGCAGCTCAAGACCGACGTTCCGGGCGGCAACGTCCAGTGGTATGTCGAGGCATTCTTCAACGGCTGTCCGTCCGTCAATTCGTCGACTGCGCGCTTCACGATTCCGCAAACACCCGGCTGCGCGAACGACACTTCCATCCTCATCTCGCCTGCCGACGGCTCGAGCGCGGTCACCGCACCGGTGACGCTCGTGTGGAGCGCCGTCGACAACGTGACGAACTATCGAGTCTTTGCGACCCTCAACGGCAGCGCCGCCACCGTCATCGCGCGGACGGCAGGCACTTCCGTGACGAAATCTCTGCCGCCGGGAAGCATCACCTGGTGGGTTGAAGCAGAGTTCGACAGCTGCCCGAGTACAAAGTCCCTCCGTTCGAATTTCGTGATCCCGCGTTCTACGACCTGCGGCACGGACGTCCCGCAGCTCGTCTCCCCGCCGGACGCCGCGAACAACCTGGTCTCGCCCGT